>NZ_JBHJSJ010000026.1:31195-90615 GCF_042268845.1 Kitasatospora sp. NPDC056273
CGACGGTCGGCCCGTCGCCGTCACCACGAGCGACGACGGGACGGCGCGGGTGTGGGACCTCGCCACCCGGCAACCCGTCGGCGGGCCCTCCGGTCGCCACATCGGCAGACCGACCCAGGTGGTGTGCTCGGCAGTCGACGGTCGGCCCGTCGCCGTCACCACGAGCGACGACGGGACGGCGCGGGTGTGGGACCTCGCCACCCGGCAACCCGTCGGCGGGCCCTCCGGTCCCCACATCGGCAGGCCGACCCAGGTGGCATGCGCAGCACTCGACGGCCGACCCGTAGCCGTCACCGCAGGCAGCGACCAAACGGTACGAGTCTGGGAGTTGGGTACCGGGCGCCCCGTCGGCGAACTCCTCACCGGCCACTCCGGTAGCGTCACCGCGGTGGCGTGTACGGTGTTCAACGGCCGACCGGTCGCCGTCACCGCATGCCGGGACGGGACGGTATGGGTGCGGTACCTGGGAACGGGCCAGCTCGTCGGCGAACCCCTCACCGGCCACTCCGGCAGCGTCACCGCAGTGGCATGCACGGTGCTCGACGGACGGCCCGTGGCCGTCACGGGAGGCAGCGACGACACGGTACGGGTCTGGGACCTGGGCACGCGTCGGCCCGTTGGCAAGCCCCTCGCCGGTCACACC
Source organism: Kitasatospora sp. NPDC056273 (assembly GCF_042268845.1). NCBI lineage: Bacteria > Bacillati > Actinomycetota > Actinomycetes > Kitasatosporales > Streptomycetaceae > Kitasatospora > Kitasatospora sp. NPDC056273. The sequence continues at coordinate 31,839 of NZ_JBHJSJ010000026.1, forward strand.
GACAGCGTGACCGCAGTGGCGTCCACGGTGCGCGACGGCCGACCCGTCGCCGTCACGGGAAGCCACGACGGGACGGTGCGGGTGTGGGACCTGGATACGCGGCGACCGGTCGGCAAGCCACTCGCCGGCCACGCCGGCAGCGTCACCGCGGTGACATGCGCTGGGATCGACGGCCGACCCGTCGCCGTCACGGGAAGTCGGGGCTTGGTGCGGGTGTGGGACCTGGTCACCGGTCGGCTTGTTGGTGAGCCCCTTGCCAGTCATATCGGCGCAGTGACCGCGGTGGCGTCCACGGTGCTCGATGGTCGGCCCGTGGCCGTCACGGGAGGCAGCGACCACACGGTGCGGGTGTGGGACCTGGCCACCCGGCGATCTGTCGGCGAACCACTTGCCGGCCACACCGGCAGCGTGACCGGGGTGGCATGCGCGGTGCTCGGCGGACGGCCCGTCGCCGTCGCCGAAAGCAACAGCGGGACGGTGCGGGTGTGGGACCTGGCCACCCGGCGACCTGTCGGCGAACCACTCGCCGGCCATGCCATCAGCGCGATCGGGGTGACATGCACGGTGCTCGACGGCCGACCCGTCGTGGTCACGGGAAGCTGGGGTTGGACGGTGCGGGTGTGGGACCTGGCCACCCGGCGACCTGTCGGCGAACCACTCGCCGGCCACACCGGCAGCGTAACCGGGGTGGCATGCGCGATGCTCGATGGACTGCCCGTCGCCATCACCGCAGGCAGGGACGACACGATACGGGTCTGGGACCTCCGGGCTCAGACGGCCGTCGCGACCATCCCCGTCGAAAGCCCCTCCACCGTCTCGATCACTTTCACCGGCGACCTGATCGTCGGCTTCCACAACGACATCGCCCTCTATCGCCGCCAACCCCACTTCGACACGGCCCGTACCTGACAGCCGCATGCACGGCATCGCTCCGCATGGCAGACGGACCGGAGCACCCGGGCCACCGGCGTCCGGGTGCGGCGAGGGTGAGCCGGCTCTATCGGAGGTTCCACTCCTCGCTGGGCAGGTAGTCCCAGAGGGCGAGCCAGTCGTGCAGCAGGAAGAGCGGCCGGGTCAGGTTGACGTCGCCCGCGCGCTGGGTACGAATTGCCAGGCCGAGGTCGGGGAAGACCGGGTCGGCGGCAGGGCTGTACATCAGGCGACCGTAGGTCGTGCGGTGGACGAGCCAGTCCTCCAGCCGGGACGGCACGCAGCCGGTCAGCGGAACCCCGTCCAGCCGTACCTGGGGGCGGGCGAGCGCGTTCACGGCCACGCACTCCAGACGGTTCTTCTGGAAGAGGGCCCTGATGCCAGTGGTGTGGAAGTCGGCGTAGTTGAGCCGGTGTTCGCCGCTTTCACGGGCGTAGGAGGGCGCGACGGACCCGTATTCACCGAGGCTGGTGGTGATCTCTTCCAGGGTCATTCCGAAGTGCAGCGGTCCGACCCCGACGTACGGCGTGAACGTCCATTCGTCGCGCTCCTCGGCTCCGGAGATCTGCCAGGCGCCCCGATACCCCGGTGCACTGCCCTGGACGGCCGTGGGCGGTTCGGGGGCCGGCCAGTGCGGGGTTGCTTGCTCCGGTCGCGTCCAGCCCGGGTGCCAACGACGGGGCGGTTCCAGGGCGGTGGTGTCCTCCGGCTGCTCGGCCAGCCACCTGATCGCCTGCCCTTGGCCCTCCTCGAACGGGCCCTCGGCCAGCGCACTCGCTTGACCCACGGCTGCGTGGTGCTCCTCCTCCCGGGCCGAGAGGCCCGCGGTGTCATTGCCCCAGGCCTTCAGCCGATCCCGGGCGATCCACCGGTAGTACGAGTCCGCACTCGATGTCAGGACATCGCGCACCGCAGGCGCGTGCTGCGGGATGGCTGCGGCGAGGGCGGGGTCCGCGAGCAGCACGGCGGTGGCGGCGACGGCGGCCTCCCGTACCCGCGGATCCCTGTCCTCGTAGTAGGGCGTGACCCGGGCGTGGAGCCTCGGCCGCACCGTGCGGGCAGCGGCCAGGTCCTGCGGTGTGCCGACACCGTCCTGGACGTCGTGGCGGGCGACGTCGGCGAAAGAGGCCAGCCAGTTCAGCAGTTCCGCGCGCAGCGGCCGCGTGCCTGCCCTCCGTTCCCACCGGTCTTCAGTGAGGGTGCGCGGATCGTCGAGAAGGGCGGCGACGACCAGAGCCGCTGGGGCGGTCGCCGGAAACAGGCGCTCTTGGTCGAGGAGCAGCCGGTACAGGTCCCAGACCGCCTGAACTCGGCGGGTTGGGTCGGTGGCGAGTAGCCCACGGAGGACGTCGGGGGTGTCGGGCAGGCCGTACAGGCCGGTACAGGAGTGCGGCAGCTTGCTCCAGGAGACGCCAGCGAGCTCGGCCTGAGCCGTGGACGGCAGGCACGCGTCGTCGAAGCCGTGACGGACCGCTTTCTTGTTGATCATGCGCGCGGTGTTCCTGCCGGATCCGATACCCGGAGTGCGTGCCGAGACGTTGCTCGGCAGCAGCGCGCCCGCCGTCGCGCCGATCCGGGACATCAAGCGCGTCGTCGACTACGTACGTCCCGAACGATGGCTCCCGTCAGTCGACGTCGACATCCGAGGCTCGGATACGGCCCGCTGCGTATCCTGTGCCGCGCCGTCCGCACCGGCCAGGGCGTGGCCGGCCACGTCCGCTGGTCCTGACAGAGCCGGGGACGCTCCGGGAGCGTAGGGGGCCGGCCGGGCCATCGCCCGGGCGCGGTTGTCCGGCGGACGGGCCTGGCGCCCTGCGGGGCGCCCCGTCAGGGCTGCTGGAAGAGGACCTCCGGGTACGCCGTCGACGGGCGGTCGAGCAGCCGCTGGGGGATGCCCTTCAGCTGCAGGTCGAAGAAGGCGCCGACGTAGGACCGGGTGATCTTCTCGGCGCGCAGTGGGGCGAGCGTGGCCTCGGGGTCGGGCAGGCCCGCGCGGGCGCCGATGAGTGGTGCGTCGGTGAAGCTGCCGTGGTCGGAGCCGGTCACGGACAGCCAGCGCTTCCAGCCGTCCGTGCGGGCCCAGGCCTCGTTCCAGGTGGTGTCCCAGCCCGAGGGGTTGTGGACGGACTGGGTGCCGAGAAGCAGGAAGGGCCGTCCGTCCAGCCCGCCGGCGGGGAACGGGTCGAAGAACTTGCCGTCCATGTTGACGCCGGCGCGGATCCGCTGGTCGGCGGCCATCGTGCTGGCCGCGGAGTTGCCGCCGATGGAGTGCCCGGCCATGCCGATCCGGTCCCGGTCGATCATGGGGGCGTGCGGCCAGGCGGGGCGGGGGCCGGTCAGCTGGTCGAGGACGAAGGAGATGTCCTTGGCCCGGCTCGGGGGGACGGCCGCGATCTTGTCGTCGTTCAGGTCCTGGCAGACGGCGCAGGTCAGGGTGCGCCCGTCCGGGAAGGTGGTGCCGGAGGTCTCGTAGGTGTGGTCGACGGCGGCGACGACGTACCCGCGGCTGGCCAGGTCCTCGGCGAGGCCGGTGAGGGTGCCGCGGGGGAGCGTGAACCCGGGGGAGAGGACGACGAGCGGGTACCTGCCCGGCGCCGGGCGCGCGTCGGTGCGGGCCCACGGGTGGAGGCCGGTGGCCGCCTCGGGCGGTACGGTGCCGCCCGGCACCTGGAAGTCCACCAGCAGCCGGGCCTCCTCGGCGGTCAGGTACGGGGTCGCCGGACCGCCCGTCCCGGGACGGGCCGGGTAGTACATCGACACCATCAACTGCCGCGCCCCCGCGGCCGGCACCCACGGGTCCGGGCGGTCCCGGTCGACGAGGTGCAGCGTGCTGCGGCCGACGGCCTGCGACCCCGTCGGCCGGGGCAGGTCGAGCTGTCCGGTGGACGCCTCCGCCGAGGTGGCGGCGGGAGCGGCGCCGGGCCCGGGTGCCGCGAGCGCCGAACTCGCCCCGGCGATCGGCAATGGCAGGACGAGGGCGAGCACGGCGGCCACGGCGGTGCGACGGAGTCTGGTCATGTGAGAAACGGTAGGTCGCGAACTCCGATCCGACCTCGCCGAGAAGGTTGAGACACCGTCATCTCCGAGACGTAGCAACGCATCGCCTCGACGGATGACGGGAGCCCGCGATTCCCGGCCGCACGGCGGACAACCGAGCCGCGGGCGCACTGCGCATGCCGTATCCCCGGCAGCCGCGGGAAGGACGCAGAGCGAGTGCCCCGAGCCTGACGCCGCCCGGTGACGGGTGCGGCGCTGGTAGGACCGGACGGCGGCGCCGCTTGTCGTCCGTCAGGGCGCGCTGAGCGGTTCTCCTCCGGAGGAACCGATGGGCGGGGCGTAGCGGACGGCGGTGTCCAGTCGTCTCATCCTGGCGGTGGCGAGTGCCGCCACCGCTTCTGCGGCGGGCGACAGTTCGGCGTTCGGCGGGTGCACCACGGCGAACGTCTCGTGGAGCGGGGGCGACAGCGGGGCCCAGTGCAGCCCCGGCGGCACGCGCTCGGCAAGCCCGTGCAGCACGCCGCGCCAGGTGACCGTGTCGGCCAGGCCGGTCGCCGCGATCTCCAACGCCGTCTCCGTCTCCTCCACTTCGATCCTCGGGTGCAGCGAGCCGCCCACCGCCTGCACGCCGGCCAGCAGGTGCCGGCGGGTGGAGTCCTCCTGGCGCCAGCTCACATCGGGCAGGACCAGCTGCGCCGCGGTGAGTTGCGCCGGTGTGACGGGGGCGGAGGCCCGCGCCGCATCGGCGCTGACGTAGACCAGTTCGTCCCGCATCACCCGGCGGGCCGTCACGTCCGCACCGCCGAAGGGCAGGGCGACCACGGCGACTTCCAGCGCGCCGCGGCGGAGCTGGTCCAGCACCGGGACGGAGTGGGGCCCGACGAGTTCGACCCGTAGTCCGGGGTGCCGTGTCAGGACGTCGGCCACCAGATGACTGCCGAGGTAGTGGCGCGCGGTGCGGAACACGCCGAGGCGGACGGTTCCGGTCAGCACCTGGCGGACCGAGGCGACCGCCCGGCCGGCCGCGTCGACCGCGGCCAGTGCGGCGGTGGCGTGGGGCTGGAGTGCTCGGGCGGCCTCGGTGGGGACCAGGCCCCGGCCCACCCGGCGGAACAGTCTGGTGTCGAGGTGCTTCTCCAGCAGGCGCACCTGTTCGGAGATCGACGGCTGTGCGTAGCCCAGCGCGGCCGCGGCGGCCGTGAACGAGCCGTGCTCCAGCGTGGCCTGGAAGCAGCGCAGCTGCTGGAGCGTGATCAAGGAATCTCCTGTGGATACGACAGGAAAGCAAGGCTACCTCGATGGATCCGGCGGATTTAGCGTCTGGGTGTGACTACTCGACCCCCGTCCCGTGTCGCGGCCCGCGGGGCCGTTCTCTGCCTGGTGTCGGCGAGCGGATTCGGCCTCGCCCCGGTGTTCGCCAAGCAGGCCTTCGCCACCGGTACCGGCGTCACCACCGTGCTCACCGCCCGCTTCGCGCTGGCCGCCGCCGTCTTCTGGGCTGTGGTGGTCTGCCGCCGCCCGCGCCGCCCGCGCCGCCCGCGCCGCCCGCCGCACCCGCGCCGCCCACACGGACGGATGCTCTCGGCGGGCCTGGCCCTGGGGGCCATGGGGTACGCCGTCCAGTCGGCGGCGTACTTCGGCGCGGTCGCCAGGATCGACGCCTCGCTGGCCGCGCTGCTGCTCTACGCCTACCCCGCCGCGGTGACGCTGCTCGCCCTCGTCCTGCGCCGGGAGTCTCCCGACCGCTACCGGCTGGCCGCACTGGCCTGCTCCGCGCTCGGGGTGCTCTGCGTGCTCGGTCCGGGCGGCGCGGGGCCGGGCGCCGACACCGCGGGTGTGCTGCTGGCGCTGGGGGCCGCCGTCACCTACGCCCTGTACCTGACGGCCGCCGACCGTCTGGTGAAGAGCCTCGATCCGCCGCTGCTGTCCGCACTGGTGTGCACCGGGGCCTGCGCCGGCCTGGCTGTCTTCGGCACGGCGACCGGTGGACTGCGGCTGCCGTCCGAACCGGCGTGGACGTGGATCGCGTTGCTGGCCCTGTGCTCCACCGTCGTCCCGGTGCTGTGCCTGTTCGCCGGGACACAGGCGGTAGGAGCCCCGACCGCCGCGATCCTGTCCTGTACCGAGGTCCTGGTGACCGTCGCCGCCGGCGCCCTCTGCTACGGCGACCGTCTCACCGTCGGACGGGTTTCGGGCGCCGTGGTGGTGCTCGCCTCGGTCGCGATCGTCGAACGCGGCCGACGCCGCCGGGAACGGCCGCGGGTGGAGACCTCTCCCGCCCCGGTTCCGGCGGACGGCTGAAGCCGGCCACAAATGCCCTCGTGCGGCGGCTCGTTCGCGAGCACCGGTCGTACCGGCCGGACCGGTTGCCGGTGCTCAGCGGCGGTACGCGGCCGTCGCGAGCTCGACGAAGGACCGGATCAACGGGTTGGTGTCGCCCTCGTTCCACGCCGCCACCACGCGGTTCGGCGCCATGTCGGTCAGCGGTACCACGGCCAGCTCCGCGGGCAGGTCGTGTCCGAGCGGGGCCAGGCCGACGCTGCCGTTCCACAGGACGGCCTGCTGGCACTCCTGGACGGTGCGCACCACGGCGCCCTCGCGCGGCCTGCCGCCGTTCCAGTACGACTGCCAGACGGGGTCGGTGCCCTGGGGGAACTGGAACCAGCGGCGGTCGTCCAGCTCGGGGAGCCGGAGTCGACCGCGGCCGGCCAGCGGATCGTCGGCGCGCAGGACCACGCCGACCGGGTCGCTTCGCAGTGTGCGCACCGTCAGGGCGGTCTCGTCGAACGGTGCCCGGGTGAGGGCGACGTCGACGAGTGCGGCGCGCAGCCCGCAGGTGGGGTCGGTCAGATCGGTGTCGCGGATGCGGATGTCGATGCCGGGGTGGCGTCGGCGGTAGGCGGCCGCCAGCCTGGTCACGCCGGGGTCGGTGAGGTTGCCGAGGATGCCGACGGTGATGGTCGCGGCGCCGGCTGCCGAGCTCACGCGGGCACGGACGCGGTCGGCGTGGTCGAGCAGGGCCCGCGCCTCGTCGAGCAGCACCGTGCCCACCGGGGTGAGCGAGACGCCGGCGGGCGAGCGGTCGAACAGCCGGGCCCCCACCTCGGCCTCCAACTGCTTGATCGCCCGGCTGAGTGGCGGCTGGGTCTGACCGGCGGCGACCGCCGGATCGCGCTCAACCTCGGGCTCGTCAGCACCGCGGCCGTGACCGTCTGGCTGGCCGCCGGGCTCTGGTAGGGCACTGCCCTCGACCGGTGGTACGGACCCGCCCCCGGCTCAGATCGGCAGGTTCCAGCCCGGGCCGTCCTCCGTACCGATCCACACCCGTTGTCCGGCCGCCGAGACGGTGATCCCGAAGCCTTCCTGGTGCGGCTCGCCGGCCCGCCGCCAGAGCCGTACGGCCTCTTCGACGCGGTCCCACAGCCGCAGCGGGCCCCGTTGGGTGACGGTCCATCCTCCGTCGGGGCGGGGTGCGGTGCGGGCCTGGGAGCCGGTGGCGACGTCGGAGAGGATCTGGGTCGCGCCGTTGCCCATGCGTTCGGCGGAGGGGGCGGCGAGCTGGGCGACCCAGCTGCCGGTCCAGCTGTCGACGACGGCCGGGTCGATCAGGCTGGGCCGTTCGTCGCCGGGCAGCATGGCGAGGGTCGAGCGGGGCGGGCGGTCGTGCGGGCGGGCGATCATGAAGCTGGTGTAGCCGGGCAGGAACCGGCCGGTGGCTTCGCCGGGGCCGGTCACGGTGAGCTCGGCCAGGCCGGAGGCGTAGCTCCAGCCGGACAGGGTGACCAGGATGCGGCCGCCCGGCTTCACCTGGTGCAGCCAGGGCATCGGCAGGTAGCGGACCGAGCAGGTGGCGATCAGCCGGTCGTAGGCGCCGCCGCCGGGGTCTCCGCGCAGTCCGTCGCCGACGAGGAGGCGGGGCCGGTAGTCGGCGGCCCGGAGTGCGGCGGCGGCGCGTTCGGCGACCCGCGGGTCGTACTCGATGCTGGTGAGGTTCCCGTCCCCGAGCCGGTGGGCGCCGAGGGCGGTCGAGTAGCCGGTGCCGGTGCCGATCTCGAGGACGCGGTGTCCGGTGTCCGTGCCGAGCCGCTGCCACATCCCGAGGACGAGGGACGGCAGGGTGGAGGAGGAGGACGGGGCCCCGACCACGGGTTGTCCGTCCGCCTCGTCCGCGCCGGTGTGGCCGTCGAGTTGGGTGATGAGCGTCCGATCGGTGTAGATCCCCTCCAGCCAGCCGGGGTCGCCCTGCCGGACCGGCCGGTAGGCGGTCGGGTCGCTGCCCTCGACCGGGAGGAAGTACGCCCCGGCGAAGGCCTCGCGGGGGACCGCTTCGGCCGCCTTGATCCATGCCGGGTCGGACAGCGCGCCGTTCTCGGCGAGGTCGGCCGTCAGGGCGGCGCGCAGCTCTTCGGACGTGCTCATGCGTCGGGGCCTCTCTGCAGCTCGTCAGCGAGTGCGATGCGGTCGGTGGTCTCGGGCGGTTGCCAGGCCCACTGGCCGTTGGGGTTGCATTCGAGGAACGACCAGCTGCCGTCCGGCGTGACGGCGAAGTCGAACGCGCCGAACACCAGCCGGAAGTGGCTGAGGTAGTCGGCCACGGACCGCGCGACCGGTTCGGGTACGGCGATCGGCGTGCAGGTCATCAGGTCCTGCCGGTGGCGCCAGTCGAGGTCCGGGCTGTCGATCCGCACGCCGAACAGCCGGTCGCCGACGGCGGTCACCCGGGCGTCGTACGCCTTGGGGACCCGGGCCTGGAACAGGTGCGGGCAGGCCCGGACCGCGTCCGTGATCTCCTGCGCCCGGACGTCCCGCACCCACACGGCCCGCGGTTCGCCGTCGACGGAGTACGGGGTGTTCCACACGGGCTTGTAGACCGCTCCGGCCCGCTGGAGGGCCACGAAGTCCCGTGCCTCCTGCGGGTCGTTGGTGATGAGGGTGTCCGGGACGGCGAATCCGGAGCGCTGCGCGGCGGCGAGTTGTGCGGGTTTGTGTTCGGCGGCGCGGTTCGCCCACGGGTGGTTGACGTAGTGCGCCCCTGGAAGGGAGGCGAGGATGCCGCCCGCGCCCCACACGGACTGCGAGGCCGCGAAGCGGCGTTCCGGGCCGTCGAGGTCGGCCGGCCCCTCGTAGGGCGAGGCCCGGCGCACCCACACGGCCCCCACCTCGGTGAGGTCGAGCTCCCGGCTCGGGGTGCGCAGGGTGCCCCGCCGGCCGTCCGTACGGAACGAGGCGGTCAGCGAGGCGCCCGTGTGCAGGTCGGTGCCGGGGTCGAGACGGACCACGGGGGAGCGGCGGTGCGCGAGGACGCGCAGGACCACGTCCGCGGTGACGTCGTAGGGGTTGGTCAGCACCAGCACCGGCTGACGGTGTCTCGGCGTCAACTGCCGCTCTGGTCCTGGTCGTAGGACTCGGTGCTGTCGGCGTCGGTCGCACCGCCCGGCGCGGCCCCGTCGCCGGGACGGGTGCTGGTCGGGGTGAGTCCACTGGTGCTGGTGCCGTGGGAACCCAGTTCCACCGTGCGGCCGTCCTCGTCCACGACGACCGCGATCTGCGTCTCGGGGTCGATCACGGGCGTGAGCGCCGGGAGCGTGGCAGTGGTGGCCGCGTACGGCGTCATCCTGCCGATGCCCCACGGTACGGGCGTCTGCGTCATGCATCCTCCTCGTATCGATGGTGCCGGTTCACTGGCGACCACTTTGCTGGTGCACGAAGGTGCTTTCAAGCCCGTTCCGGCGGACGGAATATGCCAGGTTGCGGCGGCGATCTCCCGCGCCCCGCCCCGACGGCCACGGGGCGTGGGCCCGTCGGCGTCGCCGGCCCGTGGCCCGTCGGCGAGGGCTGCACCGGGGACCGGTCACGGCCGCCGTCGGGCGGGTGGCCGTCGGGGCGGCGCCCCCGGCGGGCGGTGGCTGTGCGGTTCCGTCCGGGGCAACGGTTGGGGCGGCTTCGCAGGTTCACCGTTTCGAGTAGGGAATTCCGGAAAGAGAAGTTGCCTGGTCAAGGGCGTGCGGTGAAGCCGGAGTTGTGAAGTGCGCATGGCATTTCGACGACTTGCCGCCGGCCCGGATCCCGCCAATGCAAGGAATTCGCTCAGTGCTTAGTTGATTCGTGCGAATCCCTTCCGTTCCTCGATCGAATCTGACAGCATCGTCCGCTATCCGGCGACCGATTGCCGGTGATCAGTGCGCCGCACGCGACCGCGATCGCGGTCGCCCCTGCTGCTGTCGGCCTTCCTCATCGGACGCCGCCGTCGAGACGTGGCCGCCCGCCCGCGCCACGTGGAGGAGATGTGACCACCCAGGCCGGCACCCGCGTGCCCACCCCCGACACCGCCCGGCGCCCCGCGCGCTGGGTCCGTACCAGGCTGCGGGCGAACCCGCTGGCCGCGCTGCTCATGGCGGCCCTCGCGTTCGTCACCGTCTTCCTGGCGGCGGCCTTCCCCCTCGTCATGGACCGGGGCGCGGACACGGCGCTCCAGTCCTTCGTCAGCGAGAAGGGCGTCAACCCGACCAGCCTGCGGACCACCTCCAAGACGCGGGAGGACGACAGCATCGCCGAACTCGACCGGGTGCAGCGGCAGCTCGTCGAGCAGGTCGACGGGCGGCTGACGCTGTCCCCGTCGGGTCAGGCCTACGGCGCCCGCGCCCTGGCCGACCGCTACATGACCAACCCGGGGTACGCCCACCTCTCGGACAAGGAGCCGTACCCGGTCCTCAGCCTGCTCTACCTGCACGACCTGGCCGCCCGGGCCACCCTCACCGAGGGCACCTGGCCGACCCCCGGCGCCGTCGGCGATCCGCTGCCGATCGTGGTCAGCAAGAAGGCCGCCGAGACCATCCGCATCAAGCTCGGTGACGTCATCGACAACGGCGACGAGGGCGCGGGTGTCCGGCGGACCACCGTGGTGGTCGGCCTCTACGAGGCCAACGACCCCCAGGACCCCTTCTGGGACGACCTCGGCTGCCCGGCCCGCGCCTGCCTGAACACCGACGCCGAGCACGAGCACTGGACGACCAGCGGGTTCGTCGACGGCGGCAGCCTGTCCGCGTTGGTCCACTGGGGTTCGAACGCCGAGAACTTCTGGCGGCTGCCCGTCGACCCCGCCTCGCTGCACGCCGACCAGCTCGACCGTACCCGCGGCGTCATCACCTCCTTCCTGACCGGGCACGACGCCACCGTTCTCCACGACGCGATCGGGCGCCCCGACCTGCACACCGTCTCCGGCCTGCGCGACGTCCTCACCAGGGCGGACGAGCGCTACCGGGCCTCGCTGCCGCTCAGCGTGATCGGACCGGTCGGCGTCGCGGGCGTCGCCACCGTGGTGCTGTTCCTGGCCGCCGCGCTCACCACCGACCGGCGCGCCGCCGAGATCCGGCTGCTCCGGGCCCGCGGCGGATCCGTCGCCGGGGTGCTGCGGCGGTTGATCGGCGAGGGGGCGGTCACCGTCCTGCCCGCCGCCGTGCTCGCCACGACGCTCGCCCTGGTGCTGCTGCCCACCCCCCGGTGGGACCGCGCGGTGCTGGCGGCCCTGGTCGCGACCCTGATCGCCCTGCTGGGCTTCCCGGTCCGCGCGGCCCTGCTCTGGGTGCGCCGGCGGCCGGTCAGCGGACGACGCCGACTGGTCGGCGAACTCGCCGTCCTGGCGGTCACCGCCGCGGCCGTCGCGGAGGTCCGGCGCCGGGGCGTCGGCCACCCCGGGGCCGGAGTGGACCCGCTGCTGGTCGCCGCGCCGCTGCTGCTCGCCGTCACCGGCGGACTGCTGCTGGCCAGGATCGAGCCGGTGGTGGTCGGCCGGCTGGCCGCCCTCGTCGGCCGGGGCCGCGGCCTGATCGGCTTCCTCGGCCTCTCCCGGGCCGCCCGCGACGCCTCGGGCCGCCGCAGGCCCTCCGTGCTGCCGCTGCTCGCCCTGCTGATCGCCGTCACCACGACCGGCTTCGGCGCCACCGTGCTCGACACCGTCGACGACGTGCGGACCCGCGCCGCGCGCATCACCACGGGCGGGGACATCGGCGTCTCCCTCCCGGACTACGCCACCCTGACCGAGCCGTTCACCAAGGCCGCGGCCGCCCTGCCGGGCGTCCGGACCTCGACCGGGGTCTGGATGGAGACCAAGGCCCGCGTCTTCGGCGGCGACCAGGACTACACCGAGGCCAACCTGGTGGTGGTGACCGATCCGACGGCGTACGCCGAGATCGCCCGGGCCCTCGGGGTCGGCGAGTTCGACCCGGCGAAGCTGGCCGGGACGCCAGGCGGCCGCGACACCCCGGTGCCCGCCCTGGTCAGCCGCGACCTGGCCCAGCACCTGGCCGCAGGGCCGTCCAGGGTGCGCACCCTCAACGGCAACGACCTGCGCCTCACCGTCGCCGACACCGTCGGCGCCACCCCCGCGCTGCCGGACCCGGGCAAGCCGTTCGTCGTCGTCCCCGCCGGCCCCACCTGGGAACGACTGCCGGACGCCAAGCGGGTGAACCAGTGGTTCGCCGTCGGCGACATCGACCCCGACCAGGTCAGGACGGCCCTGCGGGACAACGGCGGAGCCAGGCCCGTCGGTCTGGCCAAGCTCATCGCGGACGGCTCCACGGCCACCGGCAAGGACACCCACGGCCTGCCCGCCGGGTACACGGTGCACAGCAGCCGGGAGACCGCCGCCGCGCTCGGCGCCGACCCGCTGCAGCACGCCGCCGAGCGGCTGTTCTGGTACGCGGCCGCCGCCGGAGCCGGATTCGCCCTGCTCGCCGTCCTGCTGACGCTCTTCCGGGCCGCCCCCGACCGCACGGCCGTGCTCGCCCGGCTGCGCACCATGGGCCTGCGGCCCCGGGACGGGCTGGCGCTGATCATGACCGAGGCGCTGCCGCAGACCCTGGCGGCAGCCGTCGGCGGCGGCCTGGTCGCGCTGGCGGCGGTCGCCCTGCTCGGCGGCGCCTTCGACATCTCGACGCTGGTCGGCGCCAAGGTCGGGGACGTCATCACGCCCGTGCTGCTGCCGGTGCTGCTGCCCACCGCGGGTCTGGCCCTGCTGGTCGGTCTCGGGGTGGTGCTGGAGACGCTGGTCGCCGGCCGGCGCCAGATCGCCACCGAGCTTCGGGCGGGGGAGCAGGCCTGACGGCGGGGCCGGCGCCGGGAAGCCCCGTCGTCGGCCCGTCACCAGGATCGGTCGGCCCGTCAGCCGGGTCACTCGGCCCGTCACCCGGATCACTCGAAGAGGCGATTTCGGCGCGGTGACGCCCCGGGGGCGCGGACCGGCGGCCGGGCCGGGCGGCGCCTTACCGGAGCGGCCCGAACGCCGGAGGAGTTCCGTGGACCGGTCGGTGACGATTCACCCGATGGGCTGACAGGGCACCGGCCCGGGGTGGCTCCGACCGGTATACGTGACGTCATCCATCGTTCGGAGAACCACCTGCGAGGGGCCCATGACCGATACGGCCGACACGTCGTCAAGGACGGCCGCCGAGAGGCTGCCGGCCGCCTACGCGCCCCGGGTGGCCCTGATCCGGGGCGCGATGGAGGCCGGGAACACGGCCCTCGCGACCCGCCTGGCCGAGGAGCTCCACCGGTACGTCGCCCTGGAGCGCGGCACCCTGCACCCCGAGACGCTGCGGGCGCAGGAGGTGCGGGCGTACGTCGCGGCGGTCGGCGGCGACCCCCTGCGGGCGGCCGACCTGTTCGCCGTGGCCGCCACCGCGTGGGCCGGGCTGGGCGCGTCGGAGCAGTGGGCGGCGTCGCGCAACGCGGAGGTCTGCCGGCGCCGGGCGGAGTCGGCGGCGGCCGCCCCCTCGGCGGTCCCTCTGGCGGTCCCCGGCGCCCGGCGGCCGCCCGGCTGTCCGTCCCCGGTCCGGGCGTTCGGGCGCGGCACCGTCGTCGCGGTCGTCCTCGCGACGGTGCTGCTCTCGGGAGCGGCGGACGCCGGCCCGCGGGCCTACCTCGGGATGGGCCCGCGACCGGTCCCCGACGACCAGCCGGCCGCCCCCGCCGTCGTGGGGGTCCTGGAGCGCTCCGCGCCCTCGGCCTCACCGGTGCCGGTCCCGGTGCCGTCCCCGTCGGAGCTCGCGACCGCGGAGCCCGTCCCCGCGCCGGACGCCGGGCCCGCCGGCGACCAGGAGGACCAGGCCGCCGACCAGGGCGACGGCGGGCCAGGGCGCACACCGGTGCCGAGCCCGGGGCGGCGACCGGGCTTCCCGGCCGCCGGCTCCCGACCGCGGCCCGCGCCCGACGCCGGGCGGCCGTCCGGCGGCCAGGCCGCCGACGTGGACCCCTGCGCCGCCGCCGGCGCGTACGGTGGCCAGTTCCTCGGCTCCCTCGTCGAGCTGTGCCACCGCGCCGCCGGGGTGTCGGGCAAGCGGTCACCGGCCCCCTGACCCCGTCCTCCGGGAGGGGGACGAGCCGCGGACGCCCGGCAGCGGGCAGCGCGGCTCGTCCACGGCAGCGCGGCCACGGCTCCGGCGAGGTCAGCGGTCGAGGGCCCACAGGTCGTCATCGCACAGGCCGGTCCGGCAGCACACGGGCGGCCAGTCGGCCGCGAGCTCCCGGACACGGTGCAGGCGAGCCCTGTCGGGCTCCACCACCGTGAGGATCTCGAAGGCGGTGCCCGCCCCGACGAGGGACCGATTCGCCATCACCTCCCCGTAGAGCAGCCAGAGACCTTGCGCGGCAACGTTTCTGCACAGCTCCGGAAGATCGAGTCCTCGTCGGGCGGACTCCGCGTCCGTGCCCTCGCCCGCCACCAGGCACTGAAGGAGCTCGAGGAACCGCGCGCGGGCCGCCGGTGCGATGTCATCGGCCAGTGCCGCCAGCGCAACGGACGCCACCGCGGGAGCCGGCTCCCACAGGACGACCGGGGACCAGACATGCCATTCGAGGTCGACCTGGCCCGGCTCCGCCCCGGATCCGCCGCCCGCGAGCCGCAGCAGATCCCGGGCCAGGTGCTCCGCCGAACCGCCGCAGCCGCACAGCATGCCCTTCCAGTCCTGCCGGGCTGTCTCCATCTCGACCAGTCGCATAGCTCCCACACCCTAGACGCACTCGCGAGGCCCGACGACACGCGGGGCGCCTCGGCCCGGTGCCCTCCGGCAGCCGCCCCGTCCGTCCTCTCGTCCGTCCCCTCCGCGTCCCATTCCGGCGTTCCAGGCGGGCCTCATTCCCGCTGGTCAGAGCCCCCTTCACCGTCCCACCCTCCCTGGTGCGGCGCCAGACGTGGCGGCTGGGACGGACCGTCGCGCAGGCTTCGGCCGTCCGACCGACGCAGCACCCGAGCCCATGCCGAAAGGGGCGCGACCACATGTCCGTCCGTACCTCCCGCACCCGTCTGGTCAGCGGCGCCGCGAGCCTCGTGGTCGCCGCCTGCTCGCTCACCGCGTGCAACGACAGCGGGGTCATCGATACGGCGACCGGGCCCTCGCTCAGGGCTGCGGCACCCGCCGCTGCGGCGGATTCCTCGACCTCCACGGCCCCGTCCGCCGACGCCGGTGACACCACCGGTTCCGCCAGTCAGGAGCCGGTCGCCGCACCCCGGCCCACCGCCCCGAAGCCCGCCACCGGCACCCCGACGCCGAAGACCCCCGCCGCCCCCGCGGCCGCCGAGCCGGCCACCTGCGAAGGCTCCAACACCGCGACCACGGCCGCCCCGCTGAACCGCCCCGTGAACCACCTGCTGCTCACGGTCACCAACACCGGCTCCGGCACCTGCTACCTCTACGGCTACCCGGCCGTCCGCTTCGGCGAGGCCCAGTCCGTACCCCCCGTCATCACCGACTCGAAGCCGCAGGCCGTGCTCACCCTCCAGCCCGGCGAGTCCGGCTACGCCTCCGTGAACCTGTCCTCCACCGACGGCACCGACGGCTCGAACGGCCACACCGTGAACTCCCTGACCGTCTACTTCCACGGCCCCTCCGGCAACGAGAGCGTCGGCACCGGGGCCCACCCGTCGCTGCCCGCGGAGGGCGCCTACGTGGACGACTCCCTCAAGGTCGGCTACTGGCAGCAGTCGCTGGACGACGCCGTCTCCTGGTGACCCGGGCACCCTCCGACAAGCCGACAGCACCCTCCGAAAGACCGACAGCACCCTACGAGAGCAGGCACACCAGCATGCGCAGCACGCCCCGCAGGATCGCCCGGCTCCTGGTCGCCTACGGCGGCGCGGCCTTCCAGGTCCTCGTCGTGGGCCGTCAGGACGGTCCGGGCCCGGCCCCGTCGAGGAAGCCGCCGTCACCCGGTGCCGGTTCCTGACGCCCCGTCGCAACCCGCCGACCTCGGCAAGCGGGCACGGATTCCGCGCGCCCGCAGAACGCTGCTTGGAGTCCCCATGGTCCTACGGATAGCCGTCACCGCCGAGCCGATACCGTCGCACGTGTCCGCACTCGACTTCGTCATCGGCCCGCGCGGTCCGGCGCACCGTCGCGGCGTTCCGGACCACCGTCTCCGAGCGGCCGGACCGTCCCGCCTCCTCCCGCCCGCTCGTCTACGTGAGCCTCGGCACCCTGACCACCGCGATGTCCGGTCTGCGCGGCGTCGTGAGGAGCGTGTACCGGGAGGTCGTGGCCGCCCTCTCCGCGACCGGCTGCGAGGCGATCGTGTCCGCCGGACACCTCGCGCGGGACCTGCCGAGCGCGGACCCCCGCATCACGGTCGTCGAGCACGTCCCGCAGCCCGCGCTCCTGCGTCAGGTGGACCTGTTCGTGACGCACGGCGGGCAGGCCTCCCTGCTCGACGCGGTGCAGGCGGCGACGCCCGTCCTGGGCCTGGGCGTCCTCGCCGACCAGCCCGGCAACACCACCACGTTCGCCGGGCACGGCCTCGGCCGCGCGCTGGAACTCACAGCGACGCGCGACGAGATCGCCGACACCGTCAAGGCCCTCCTCGCCGACTCCCGCTACGCCGCCGCCACGGCCGCCGCCGACGCCGAGCTGTCACGGCTGCCACCGCTGGACCTCACGGAACTGCGGGCGGGTGTGTGACCCGTGGGCCTCAGCACGCCGCGCGCTGCGGGGACGACGCCTGGACCTCGTATCCCCGGATCGCGAGGGGGGAGTGCGCCGGATCCGTTCGTCCTTGACGGGCGGTCACCGTCGGCTTCCGCCCGAGCGGCTCGCCGACCCGGCTGCGCCCGCTCTCCCGCGTCATCCCGTGGGGGCTTCCCGGGGTGCGGCGCAGGCGGTGCCCCGGTTGTCGACGACGGCGCAGGCGCGGGCGTCGGCGGGGCGGGCGGCGCGGACCATCTTGCTGTGGGCGTCGTGGCCGGACTGCTGGCGGTACTCCTCCTGCTCGGGCGGGGTGCCGAAGACCTGGACGCGGTCGCCGGGGGAGCCGCCGCTCATCTTGGCCCAGGCGGCGTGGCAGGAGGCGCTGTAGCGTAGTTCGATCAGGACGCCGAAGTCGCGGTCGGCCGCGGCGGTGGCGGCGTCGCGGTCGCAGACGGTGCCGACCGGGTCGACGTGCACGCAGGACGCCCCGTCGCAGGAGGCGGCCGCCGTCGGTGCGGGCATCGCCTGCGGGGCGGGCGCGACGGTGGCGCCGGTGTCCGGGCCCGCCAGGGCGTAGAGGAGTGCGCCGGCGGCGGCCGCCGCCACGGCCGCGCCCCCGGCGGCCCACGCCGCCCGGCGCCGTCGCCTGCCGCCGGGCTCCTGACCGGAGGTCGGCTCGGCACTGGGCGCCGGTGCCTCCGGTGCGGTCGCCGCCGCAGGCTCCGGTACCGGCTCCGGTGGCGGCGCGTCGCCCGTGCTGCCGTCGATCGCCGCCCTGAGCCCGAGCGCGCGGACGAGCTCGCCGTCGGCGACCGCGTAGTACGCGGCCAGGGAGTGGAGCGCCGCTTCCGGTGCCGGGTACCTGCCGTCGGGGTTCTCGTAGCGGGAGAGGGTCGTCTGGGCGATCGCGGTGCGCCGGGACACGGTCACCTGGGTGGGGTTCCCGGCCTCCTGACGCCACCTCCGCAGCGTCCGGGCCAGTTCGGCGCGGGCGGCTGCGGCCGTCGGCTGGTCCGGTTCATCGGCTGCCTGCGGCGGCCGGTTGTGCGTCATCGGCTCTGTTCCTCTTCCCTCGGCTGTGCATAGGCCCAGGTCAGGGCCGTACGGAGGCGCTCCGCATATGCATGGGTAACCAGGCGTTCACACAGCGTAGGAGTCCGGCGGTCGGGCGTGCAATCGTGGTGGTCGGCCGGAGGGCGCATCCCCGGCGGAAACCCCACCTCCTCCCGTGTCCCGGGCAGGCTGCGGCCTGCCCGGGGCGGTGGAGGGCGCATCCAAGGAGAGATCATGAACATGACACACTCGCGTCTGCTCGCCGCCCTCGTGGGCCGCGCCGGAAGGACCGCCGCCGTCGCCCTGGTGGCCGCCGGGACGCTCGGCGGCCTCGGCACCGCCGCCGCGGCCACCACCGGCGCCCTCCCGGCCGGTGCGCACGCCGTCCGGACCGCCACCGACACCGACTCCGCGACCGACACCGACTCCGCGACCGACACCGACTCCGCGACCGACACCGCCACCGTGTCCGACGGCGCCACCGCCCGTTCCGCGCTGCGCGAGCGGATCGTCTCCATCGCCCGCGGCCAGATCACCCCGGCCGGCCAGGACCCCGAGAAGTCCGGCACGTGCGACAAGTACTTCGCCTACGCCGACGGGACGGAGAAGCAGAGCAAGTGCGCCAAGACCGCCTGGTGCGCCGCGTTCGCCGACTGGACCTGGCACCAGGCCGGCGTGAAGCCCGCGCCGACCACCCTGTCCGGACGCGGCGTCGGCAAGTGGGGCCAGGAGCACCACCTCTTCCACAACCGGCAGCCCGCGCGCGGCGAGCGCCTCTACACCCCCGTCCCCGGCGACCTCGTCGTCTACGGTCCGCCCGCCTACGCCAAGGGTGGCCACGTCGGGGTCGTCGTCGCCGTCAACCACGACGGCACCATCGACACCGTCGAGGGCAACGTCGGGGACAAGGTGACGCACCGCCACGTCAAGCCCGCGGACGCCCGCGGCGGTGGGCAGAAGTTCCACATCTCCGGCTACGTCAGCGTGCCCGGCGCCTGACCGGCCCGCCTCCACCAGCGCCGGGGCCCGGGCGGATCATCCGTCCGGGGCCCGGCCGTCGCCGCCTGGCCGTCGCTGCCCGGCCTCGACCGGTAGGTTCACCGTGGCGCGTTCGAGCACCTTCGACGCACTTCACGAGGGGGAGACCACCGGTGGACGCACTGGCGATCATGGAAGCACTGGCCGAACAGGGCATCACCGTGCTGCTCAAGGCCGACGCCGAACGGATGGCGGAGCAGCGCAAGCCGTGGACGTTCGTGGCCAGCGGCGCCCCGCTGCGTGACGACATCCTCGTGCGCACCGATGCCGCCTCGGTGGAGCAGTGCCTCGAAGCCTGTCTGCCCCGCCTGCGGGAACTGGGCATTTCGCTGCCGGAGTGACGAGAGCGGCCCCGCTCCGGTCAGTCGCCGGCCGGTCGGTCGGTGGGTGCGGCCGGGTCGTCATCGACGAGGAGGACCGGCCCGCCTCGGAGAGCGCCGTGTGGGTCGCCTGGGCCGCGACCCTGCCCGCCGACGGGCCCACCGGCGGCGTCTTCTACGACGGCGAGCGCCTCGCCTGACAGCGGGGGCCGGCCTGCCGCCGTGTTCAACCCGGTGTCCCACCGCTGCCGTTCGGAACGGAGTCCACGATGAAGTCAGTACGGTTCAGCCGTTTCGGCGGCCCCGAGGTCCTGGAGGTCGTGGACCTTCCCGACCCGCACCCGGGCCCCGGCCGGATCCGCGTCGCGGTACGCGCCGCCGGCGTCAACGCCAGCGACTGGAAGAAGCGCGCGGGCCTGATGGACGAGGAACTGCCGCAGACGCTGGGACACGAGGCGGCCGGTGTCGTGGACGAGGTCGGCGAGGGCGTCACCGACGTGTCCGTCGGCGACCGTGTTGTCGGCCTGTCCGAACGCGGGGGCGCCCAGGCCGAGTCGGCCGTGCTGTCGCACTGGGCGCCGCTGCCCGCGTCCGTCCGCTTCGCCGACGCCGCCGCCCTGCCCGCCGCCCTCGAGACCGCGGCGCGCGGACTCGACCGGCTGGGCGTGGTCGACGGCACCGTGCTCCTCGTCAACGGCGCCTCGGGCAACGTCGGCAGCGCCGCGGTCCAACTCGCCGTGGCCCGCGGCGCGCGGGTGATCGGCACCGCCGGCCCGGCCGGGCACGCGTACGTCCGGGCGTTGGGAGCCGAACCCGTCGCCTACGGCCCGACCCTCGTGCCGGCGGTCCGCGCGCTGGCGCCCGGCGGCGTCGACCGCGCACTCGACGTCGCCGGCAGCGGAGCACTGCCCGACCTCATCGACCTCACCGGCGGCCCCGAGCGCGTCGTCACCCTCTCCGATGTCGCCGGCGCCCGTGAGCACCGGGTGGCGTTCAGCCGCGGCGACGACGGCCGGGCCCTCTACGTCCTCGCCGACCTCGGCGAGCTCATCGCCACCGGACGCCTCGCGCTCCCCCGGGTGCACACCTTCCCGCTCGACCAGGTCGCACGGGCGCACCACTTCGGCGAGAGCGGCGGGGCGACCGGCAAGATCGTCCTGGTCAACGCCTGACAGGGGTCGCACGCCGGGTCCCCGCAGAGGACGACCTGATCCCGCGGGGCCCCGGCCCGCGCCCTCGGCAGTCCGAATCATCCGAACTGTCCGGGACGTCCGGTCCCGCCTCATGGGATACGACACCGCAGGTGGGGGCGGTGATCAAGTCCGTCGGAGCCCTCGTCATAATTGCTCTGCCTGCGATCCACGCGGCCTGACCCACCCGACCGGGCCCGTGCCCACCAGGTCAGACTCCTGTCCCTTCTCGGAGGACCGCACCGTGCGCCCCAACCGAACCAAGGGCCTGCTCGCCGCAGGCCTCGTCACCGTGCTCGGTGGCATTCCCACCGCCGCCACCACGGCTTCCGCCGCCACCACCGGCTCCGCCGACGACGCGCCCGGGGTGCTGCGGGTCGACGCCTGGGACCCGGCGTGCTCGGACTCCGGGACGGGGACGGCGGCGAAGCCGTTCTGCTCCGTCAACGCGGCCGCCGCGGCGGCGCTGCCGGGGCAGACCGTCGAGGTGGCCCGGGGCACGTTCGGCTCCGGCACCGCGGTCACGAAGTCGGGTGAGCCCGGCCGGCCCATCACCATCCGGGGCGCGGCCGGCGGCACCGCGGTGGGCGGCGACGTGCGGCTGTCCGGTGTGCACGACGTCGTGGTGGAGTCGATGCACGCCCGGGAGGTCCTGGTCACCGGTTCCAGCCGGGTCACGGTGGTCCGCACCGAGGCCTCCGGGATCAAGGCCGTCGACAGCCCCGGGACGACCCTCACCAACAACACGGTGGCCGACGGCTGCACGGCCGGCATCGAGCTGGCCGGCGACTCCTCCGGGTCGAACCTCTTCAACAACGTGGTGCGCAACCACTTCTCGCCCTCCGCGCCGTACTCCTGCCCGAACCCCGAGGGTGCGGAGATCGTGGTCTCCGCCGCCTCGGCGAAGGACACCCGGGCCGGCTCGAACACCGTCGCGCCGTACTGGACGAACTCCGGCAACGGCACGCCGTACGTCTGGGCCGGCACCCGGCACCAGACGCCCGAGTCGCTCGCCGCCGCGACCGACGGCCGGGCCGGCAAGCACGACTACGTGGTGCCGCGCTGGCAGTCCGGCAGCGCGCTGAACAGCGAGGTCGTCGACTCCGCCGACGAGACCGCGCCGGGCTTCGTGCCGGCCGCGCACCCGGCCGACGACCCGTCGCGGCCGAACCTCGGCACCGGCCTGGGCTACCACGACCGCGGCGCGACCGAGCGCCAGGAGCCCATAACCTCGGCCCAGTTGACGGCCGACCAGCAGCGGGCCCCGTACGGCACCGAGATCACGCTGACGGCGACCACGGGCCCGGAGAAGGCCCACTGGCCGACCTCCGTGATGACCTACCGCTACGACTTCGGCGACGGCACCCCGGCGGTCACCTCGAACTCCCCGGTGGTCAAGCACACTTACACCAAGCCGGGCACCTTCTCCGCGAACGTCACCGTGGACACCGGCGGCGGCCAGCCGTTCACCGGCGGGTACGGCGTGCAGGTACAGGTCACGGCCCCCGGGCCGCTGACCGCCGGCGCCACCGTCCAGCAGGTCGTCCCGGACCGGTTCGACACGGCCGACGCCCCGCCGCTGGGCGTGCGGGTCGACCCGTCCGGAACCGTCTCGCCGTGGCAGGTCTCCAAGGTCGTGGTGGACTACGGCGACGGGACCCCCGCCGTCACCCGGAACACCCTGGACGCGGTCGTCCACGGGTACGCCTCGCCGGGCGACTACACGGTCACGGTGACGGTCACCGACACCGCCGGCCGCACCAGCACCGCCGCGTACCCCTTCCGGGCCGCGTACGCCCCGACCGGGTTCCTGCGCACGGAGGCGTACCGGCTCGTCGACACCCGCCAGGACCCGAACCTGGACCTCCGGGGCGGCGCCGAGGTGCCCTTCACGGTCCCGACCGGCAGCGCGCCCGGGGCGAACGGCGTGCCGGGGAACGTCACCACGGTCGTCCTGAACGTGACCGTCACCGACGCCACCGAGGACACCCACCTCACCGTCTGGCCGACCGGCCAGGCCCGTCCGATCACCTCGAACGTCAACGTGGCGGCCGGCCGCACCTCGTCCAACCTGGTCACCGTGCCGATCGGCGACGCCAAGCGGATCAGCACCCTGCTCAACTCCGGCCGCGCCGAGGTGATCGTCGACATCGTCGGCTTCTACCGCCCCAACGGCGGCGACCTGTTCACCCCGCTGGCGCCGAGCCGGCTGGTGGACACCCGGGAGAGCAGCAAGCTCGGGTCCGGCGAGACGCGTGCGGTGAAGGTCGCGGGCGTCGGCGGCGTCCCGGCGGACGCCACGTCCGTGGTGCTCAACCTGACCAGCACCGACACCGCCACCGACACCCACCTCAAGGTGTACGCGGGCGGCGGGACCAAGCCGGTCAGCTCCAACCTGAACCCGGAGCCCGGCAAGGACAAGGCCAACCAGGTCATCGTCCCGGTCGGCCCGGACGGCACCGTCAACGTGTACAACCACAACGGTTCCACCCACGTGATCCTCGACGTCTTCGGGTACTACTCCCCGAACGGCAAGGCCACGTACACGCCGACCGTGCCCGTCCGCCTGACCGACACCCGTACCGGCCCGTTCGCCAAGCCGGGCCCGGACAGCACCACCGTCGTCGGCGGCATCCCGGCCGGCGCCCGGGCGGCCGTCCTCAACGTGACGTCCACCAACACCACCGAGGACAGCTACCTCACCGTGCACGCCCACGGCGCCCCGCGCCCCGGCACCAGCAACCTCAACCTGCTGGCCGGCCAGACCGTGCCCAACCACGTCACCACGCCGGTCGGCGCGGACGGCAAGGTCGACATCTACAACCACGTCGGCAGCACCGACATCATCGCCGACCTGTTCGGCTACTTCACGGACGCCTGGCCGCAGTCCTGACGCCGTAGCCCCCTGACCGCTGGTGGGTCCGCACCCGAGCCCGGGTGCGGACCCACCGGCGTTCCGCCGTCAGACGGGTGACGGTCAGGGCGAGCAGCGGCGACGAGCGTGGTGCCCTGCCCTGTGGACTGCCGGAAAAGGTGTTGCTCGCGCCCCCGGGCCCCGTGGCACCCTGACCCGGTGCTCAACACGCTCCACCCCACAGACCTGACCTGGGACGACGTCGACCCCACCAACCACCCCTTCGACCCCGCCTCGGTGGCGGGGGTGATCCGCTCCCTCGGGCCGGCGCGGCGGGTGCCCTCCCGGCTTGACCCGGCCATCGATCTGACCAGGGTCAACTGGGCCTGGGAGGTGGCCAAACCCTGGTCCGACGCCATGACGCACGTGCTGATGGAGCGCTACGGCCGCTGGGCGGCCGGGTGGCGCTGGTCGCTCGGCGAGGGGGACGTCGACGGCGGGCCGGTCGGGAACTGGTGCTGCGGATCGCACTCGATCACCACCCCGGAGCAGACCCTCGACCGGGTCGTGGCGGCTCTGTGCGAGTGGCGTGACTGGCTGGAGCGGCTCGCGGAGTGGTTCGAGGCCTACCCCCTGGACCCGGAGACCCTGGACGCGGACCGGATCCTCTGGGAGCGCGCCGCCCGCAACCTGATCCTGCAGGTGGCCGACCGGACGGGCGCCGAGAGCGGCTGGTACGGGCACTGCCGGCAGGTCCTGGAGTGGTTCCTCGGCTACTGGGGCGTCGCCCCCGAGCCGGCCGAGCGACTGGTTCGACAGGCGGTCGGCGGCCGGTTCAAGAGCTGGACCGCACCCGACACCGTCCTGGCCGATGAGGTCGCGGAGCGACTCGTCGGCCCACTGCGTCCGCAGGACGTTTACTGGTCGCCGGACCCGGGCGAGCTCCCGGACCACCTGGAACGCTGGCTCGCCGTGCGCGCGAGCGTGCCGTGGTCGGACGGCGCCGACGGCGAGGACGGCACGGACAGCGGGCCGGTGACCCCCGCCCGCGACGGAGCGGCGGAGGACTTCCGCTTCTTCGACGCCGCCGTGGACCCCGCCCGCGCCGCCGGCCTGCTCACCGCACTGGAGCTGGTGCGGGCCGACGCGGCGCGTGGTGCCGTGCTCGACTTCGAGCTGCTGCGCGGCTGGCAGCAGCACGTGCTGGGCACCCCCGAGCCGCCGCCGCTGCGCACCCGCCCCGCCTTCGCCAAAGGCGGCGAAGAGCGCTACGGGATCGGCCCGGACACCCGCGCCCGCCTCGACGCGTGCCTGGCGCAGGCCGCCGACGGCCGGATCCCGCTGGCCGCGAGGGCGGCCCGGGTCTACCTGGATGTCTGCTTCTTCCACCCGTTCGACGACGGCAACGCCCGCGCCGCCTTGCTCACCCTGCTGTTCGTGCTGGCCCGCGCAGGCGTCACCCTCGACTCGGTGCTGCTCATCCGCCGGTTCGGCTACCGGGCCGACGACCCGCACGACGCGCTGAGCCTGTGCCGCTCCGTCGAGATCCACCTCAGGCAGAGCCGCGCCGCCGCTCAGTGACCGGCGGCAGTTGACACGGGGCGCAGTGGGGGCGGCTACAGGTCCGCGAGCCAGGGGTGCCCCGGGTGTACGCGGGTGAGCAGGCCGGTCAGGGTCTCGCGCTGAGCCGGGGTCAGGTGCGGGACGGTCGCGTCGAAGTCCGACTGGTCCTTTTCGCGGACGTGCTTGGCCTTGAACAGCAGGACCAGTTCGGGGGCCAGATACGGGATGCCGTCCCGGGTGTGGTGGATGATCTCGCGGTAGGGGAGCCGGATCGTCTCGTCGCGTCGGCAGATCCAGGTGTCGCCGTCGTGCGGTTCGCGGAACACGTCGAGCAGGTAGTCGCCGGTGGCCTGATCGCGGAGCCAGGTCTGGTGGACGGCGGCCAGTGCCTCCGGCGCGGCGTCCGCCCAGATCCGGCCGCTGCCCGCCGCGTCGAAGGCGTACCCGGGGAAGCGGTCGCGGACCTCGGGGAAGCCCGCGGCCGGAATCCCGATCTCGATGTCCCCGTGGGCGCGCGTCCGCCTGCCGCGGAACAGGTCCAGCGCCCACCCCGCGGCCACGTACCAGGGCGTGCCGATCCCGGCCAACCGCTGCGCGACCTCACCCGGAGTCCAGCAGGACGACCACCTGGCGGGGAGGGCCTCGATCTCGTCGGGGGACAGTTCGACGCCGCCGTCGGGCAGTTGCTCGCTCATCGCTGGAACCTATCAGCGGAGGGCCCGCCGTGGCCGTGGGCGGCGTACGTCCCGCGACCGCTCCGCTCGGCCACGGCCCCGCACGGCCCGTCAGCTCACGGGCCGCCGCGCCCAGAACAGGACGTGGCCGCTGTCGCCCTCGGGGACGAACTCCTCGTGCGCCACCTCCAGGCCGGCGCACAGCAGCCAGGACCGGTTGGTCGCCGCGTCCGCGTGACTCCACCACATCGCGGCCCCGCCGCCGAGCCAGTTCTCGTCGGTGCCGGTCCAGGCCTGGTGCCCGGTGGTGACGAGGAGCCAGCCTCCCGGCCGCAGCCACGAGGCGATCCGCCCCAGCAGGGCCGGCTGCTCCCCGACCGGAATGTGGATCAGCGCGTACAGGCAGACCACGGCGTCGAAGGTCCCCGGCGGGAACGCCAGGGTCGTGGCGTCCGCCCGGATGAACTCGGCCTCCGGCACCAGCTCCCGTGCCCGCCGGATCTGGACGTCGCTGATGTCGACGCCCGTGACACGGCGCCCTGTTGCGGCGAGGGAGCGGGCCACGGGGACTCCGGTCCCGCACCCCACGTCCAGGACCGTGCCCGCCTCCGGGAGCCGCCCGAGTAACTCCTCGATCCACGATCCGTACTTCGTCTCGCTGTTGAACGCGCGTTCGTAATGCGCGGACAGCAGGTCGTATCCACGCCGGACCAGGTCCTTCGGGTCTTCGTCATCCACAACGGCGCACCGTAGCCGTCCCTGACCGGCGGAGCGACAGCATTTCGGCTGCCGCCGGCCTCGACGGGTGCCCTCCTCCCGGCAGCGTTCTGGAGGCTGACTGTGCGTGCCGGCGGTGTTACGCTCCCAGTAAGAGAGAGTCGACTCTCACTTGTTGACCGGAAGGGCACTCGTCCGCCCTGGTCCGGACGGGCAAGGAGAGCACGGCTCCGTCAAGCGTTCACTGCTCTTGTGGCCCTTCGGCCGGCGAGGAGAGACCATGACCGCCCCAGCACCGCAGTTACCCTTCGAGCGCCCCAACGCCCTGGACCTGGCGCCGCTGCTCGCGCGCCTGCGCGAGGAAGGCCCGATCGCCCGGGTGACGACACCCGCCGGCGACCCGGCCTGGCTGGTGACCCGCTACGAGGAAGCCCGGGAGATCCTGAGCGACACCCGGTTCTCCCGGCTGCGCCCCGACACCGAGGGCGCCCCGAGGATCTCGTCCTCGGCGCTGCACACGCGCCCCGCCCCCTCGCCCGAGGAGGAGGACCGGGAGCACACGCGGATGCGCCGGATGCTGGCGCCCGCGTTCAGCGCGCCGCGGATGCGCCGGCTGGGCGAGCGGATCGGGGAACTCGCCGCGTCCTGCCTGGACGCGATGGACGAGGAGCGTTCGGGAGATCCGCGACGCGCCGTCAACCTGCACGACCACCTGTCGTTCCCGCTGCCGGTGATGGTGATCTGCGAGCTGCTGGGCGTGCCGGTCGAGGACCGTGGCCTGCTGCGCGGCTGGTCCGAGCGGATCGCCGCGCTGTACGGCGGGGCCGACGGGGCCGCCGCCATGGCCGAGTTCGAGGCGTACGTGTCCGCCATCGCCGAGGAGAAGCGCAAGCGGCCGGGCCAGGACGTGATCAGCGACATCCTGGCCGTACAGGCGCAGGACCCCTCGTTCACCGAGGAGGAGATGGCCCGCCTGGCGGTGGGGCTGCTGTTCGCGGGCCACGAGACGACCTCGGCCCGGATCGACCTGGGGGTCCTGTTCCTGCTGAGCGACACCGGTCGGCGGGACCGCTTCGCCGGCGACCCCGAGGGGTCGGCCCGCGCCACCGTGGAGGAGGTCCTGCGGATGGCCGCGCCCGGCGCCCTGGGCCTGACCCGCTACGCCCGCGAGGACGTCACCCTCGCGGGGACGGCGATCGCGACGGGCGAGGCGGTGCTGGTGGCGATCAACGCCGCGAACCGGGACGGGCGGGCGTTCGAGGAGCCGGACGCCTTCGACCCGTCGCGTTCCCCCAACGCGCACCTCGCCTTCGGGCACGGCGGCCACTACTGCATCGGCAACGCGCTGGCCCGCACCGAGATGCAGATCGCGCTGACCGCGCTGTTCCGGCGCTTCCCCGGCCTGCGGCTGGCGGTGGACGCGCACAGCCTGCGCGACCACTCCGAACGGCTGGCGGGCGGCCTCGGCGAGGTCCCGGTCCTGTGGTGAACGGGGAGCGGCAGCGCGAGCGGCCCGCCGCGCGGGTGGTGGCGGACACCTCGCGGTGCGTGTCGTCGGGGCAGTGCGCGGTGACCGCGCCGTCGGTGTTCGACCAGGACGAGGCCGGGCAGGTCGTCGTGCTCGCCGCCGAGCCCGTCGGACGGGCGGCGGAAGAGGCCCGGGAGGCGGCCGCCAGGTGCCCGGCCTCGGCGCTCCGGCTGGATCCGGCGCGCTGACGGCCGGTGGTGTCGGCGGCCCGGCGGGGTCGCCGACACCAGGCTGGGCGTCAGGGCGTCAAGGCGTGCGGGAGTGCAGTGCGGGGGCGGGGCAGGGCAGTGGGCGGGCCCCGGCGGGGGAGAGGCCGTCGAGGACCAGGGCCAAGTACCGGCGCCAGCCGTCCTCGCGGGGGTCCATCGTCCACAGCACCGAGACCAGCATGACGACGATGCGGTGCAGGTCGTCGGGCACGAGGTCGGCGCGGATCACGCCCGCGCTCTGACCGCGCGCCAGGAGGGCGTCCAGGGCGGCGAAGAACTCCTCGCCGGTCGCCGGGGTCAGGACGCCGGCGGCGCGGGCGGCGGCCAGGACGTTGTAGTCGCCGGCCACCGACTCCAGGGCCGCCGCCAGCACGCGGGCCAGCCCGGACGCGGGGTCGGGGTCGTCGGCGGCGGCCTGGATGACGGGCCGGACGCGCTCGCCGAAGCCCTGGTCCAGTACGGCCCGCAGGAGCGCGGCCTTGTCGGGGAAGCGGCGGAACAGCGTGGCGGCCCCGACGCCGGCCCGGCGCGCCACGTCGTCGAGGTGGGCGTCGGGGCCCTGTTCGGTGAAGACCTCCCGGGCGGCCCGGATGATCTTTTCCGCGTTGCGGGCGGCGTCGGCGCGCAGCAGCCGGGGGGCGTCGGGGATCATCCCGGCAGCCTATCCAAGAGTGGGTGGACCGCCGCCGGCCGTCCGGGGCGCGTGCCCTGGCCGGGTGTCGGACCGTCCAGGCTCAGCGGCCGGGGTCACCGTCCGGGGGCCTCGGCGATCCGGGCGACGTGGGCCAGGACGGCACCGGTGCCGTCCTCGCCCGCCATGAGCCCGGCGACGGCGGCCGCACGGCGGCGGACCGGCTCGGCCAGAGCGGCCGTGATCGCGGCGGCGAGGCGCTCGGCGGTGAGGTCGGCGAACGGCACGGGCTGCGGGGCCACTCCCAGCCGGTGCAGCCGTGCCGCCCAGAACGGCTGGTCGGCCATCACGGGCACCGGTACGGCGGGGACTCCGGCGCGCAGCGCGGCGCCCGTGGTGCCCGCCCCGGCGTGGTGGACGACGGCGGCCGTGCGGGGGAACAGCCAATCATGGGGCACGTCGCCGACGCAGAACACGCCGTCACCCGCCGCCTCCAGCCCGGCCCAGCCCGCCTGGACCACCGCGCGCACCCCCGCCTGCCGTACCGCGGCCGTCACCAGCTCGCCGAGCCGCTCGCCCTCCCCGGGGGCCATGCTGCCGAAGCCGATGAACACCGGGGCCGGACCGGCCTGGAGGAAGTCGACCAGGTCGCCCGGAGGCTGCCAGCCCAGCGGCCGCGCGGGCCACCAGAAGCCCGCCACGTCGACCGGGGCCGGCCAGTCCGCCGGGCGCGGCAGCAGCACGGGGCTGTAACCGTGGACGACCGGACGGGTGTGCCCGAGCGGTTCCGGCGACGTCGTGCCGGGAAGGCCGAGGCGCTCGCGCATCCGGTCCACGGCACTCGAGAACATTCGGTCCGCGCCCCGGAGCCGCTCCTGGCCGGCGGCGAGATTGCCCTCCGGTCCCAGGTCCGCGCCGCCGGCGGGGCCGGGCAGCGGGAACTCCGTGGTGGCGAAGGCGGGCGTGAGGTACGTGCCGAGGACGGGCACACCGTACGCGTCCCCCGCCGTCAGGCTGAGCGGCGACGGGGCGAAGGCGGTGAGCAGCAGGTCGGCCCCGCCCGCGACGGCGTCCGCCACGCCGTTGGCGAGCCCGTCCACGAACGCGGTCATCAGCGCGCGGGTCTCCTCCGGGGAGGTCGCGCGGGCCCTGGCCCGGATGAGCTCCTCCGGATCCCCCGGCAGCGGCCGGTGCTCCAGGCCGCAGGACTCGAGCAGCGCCGCGAAGGTCGGATGGGCGACCACGGCCACCCGGTGCCCGGCGTCCACCAGACGCCGGCCCAGGCCCGTGAACGGTGCGACGTCCCCGCGGGAGCCGGTGGTGACGATCAGAATACGCATGGGGCAATTCTCCACGCCGGGGCCGGTGTTGATCCAGGCTTGGCCCCGGAGGGGGAGCCTCCGTCCACGTGGGGCCGGTTCGTCCGAGCCCGGCCCAAGAGGGCGTATCAGGAGAGAGCCATGCCCACCGCACCGATCACCCCCGGCGACTTCCCCACCAGCCCGCTCGCGCTGCGCTTCGCCGACCCGGCCCGGCAGGCCAAGGCCCGCGCCTTTGCCTCCGAGCAGGCGGCCGCCGCCACCGAAGCGGCGGACCTGCTGGCCCAGTTGTGGGACACCGCCCCGGGTCGGCCGGCCCGGGCGGCCGCGCTGGCCGCCGTTCACGAGCGGCTGGTCGACTGGCGCTACCGTCTCGCCGTCGCGATGGGCCCGCCTCCCGGTCCTGCCGGTGCCTTCTTCAATCCGGAGCGCTTCCGTACCCCGATCCGGGAGGGCGACACCAACTTCGACCGGCTCGGCGAGGTCGGCCGTCTTCGCGAGGGCGCGGAGTGGGACCAGGCCACGCGCGCCTACACCGGGGGCCTGGCGACCCCGGCCTCGGAAGCGATGCTTCGCTACGGCCGTCTCGCCGAGCGGCGCTTCGCCGCCGAGGGCGTCGAGGGCGACACCCTCCAGAACTGGGTGCTCCTGCCGGACGGGCGGCGGATCGCCGGCAACCGCCTCCTGCGGGGTGAGGCCGCGCACCGCGCCGACGCCGAACTCGTCGCCCGTTACGCGGCCCGGGGCCTGGACGCCTCCCGGATCGAGACCGGCGGCAGGCCGGTCTACTCGGCCACCCCCACGCCACGGGACAGCGCCGTCCTGCACTCCGCTGCCCTCGACCTCCTCGCCCGCCCCCACCTCACCGTCGAGGACTACCTGTCAGCCCGCTACCTGCTCTTCCAGGCCCCACAGAACAAGAAGGGAAGCGACGCCGTGACCAGGACGTTCATCGTCACGGTCGGCGCCGTCGCCCTTCCCGGCGCCGTGCCCGTCCTGCCCGAGGACGTCGACCTGCGCTGCTACGTGCTCGGCCAGAGCCCCTGCCATCGGTAGCCGGGCAGTGCCCGCTCCGGCCCTTGGTCCGCGTCACGGCCGCCAGCGCCCGCCGGAGAGCTCGGCGAGCGCCTCGGTGAGGTCGGGAGGCAGGGTTCGGACGACGTTCATCGGCTGCACCAGGTACCACCCGTCCCGCCCCCGCCAGCGGGCCGGGGGCAGGGGCGCTCCCGTCCGCGGCCGGACGTGGATGCCGTGGACGGGGGTGTCACGGCCGCGGAGGTGCACCCGGCGGACGGCGACCTCGTCCACGTCGCGCCACTCGTAGCGGCAGCGGTGCCGGCCCGTCCGGGCGGCGATGAAGGTGTCGGTGATGTGCAGTTCGATGTGCCGTCGGCGCAGGAGGCTGATCAGCATCACCAGCAGGCCGAGGGCGGGCACGCCGACGATCGGCTTCCAGGAGTCGAGTCGGTCCCAGGTGCCGCTCACCGTGATCCGGACCAGGTGCAGGCCCAGCAGGGCGCCGAGCGGGCCCCAGTGCGCGAGCATGACGGCGCGGACGCGGCCGGTGAGCAGGTACGAGTCCGGGTCGCGCCGTACGGTGAGGCCGCGCCAGGTCGAGGCCGGGGGCAGGGTCAGGTCGGCGAGGGGACCGGTCGCGACCGTCGTCGCTCCGTCCGGCGTCGCCCGGGGCGCGGGGACCCCCGCAGTCCCCGAGCCTCCCTGGCCTCCCGAGCGGGGCCCGGCCTTGGCGGCCAGGTGCTGCTGGAGCCGCAGGTTGCGGAAGCGGTACGTCCCGGCGGTGCGCTGGAGCAGGCCGGCCCGGTGGGCGTCCCGCAGGAAGGTCATCAGCGGCCAGGGCAGCCGGCCGACGAGGGCCAGCGAGCACCGGGCCAGCAGCCACCGGCTCCACGGGCTGAGCAGCAGGAACGTCGCGCCGGCCCCGCACCAGGTCGCCAGCGGGTAGGACCAGTCCACCTGGCTGTACCGGTAGAGATGGGCCCGCGACCAGTCCATCAGCCCGATCCCGGCGGCGAGCAGTGGTGCGAGGACGAGCAGCGTCACCAGGACCGAGGTCCGCTCCGAGCGCAGCAGCGCGTCGGGGGTCGCGGCGTCCACGGTGTCCGAGGGGGCCGCCAACGCGACCATCAGATAGGCGGACAGCAGCACCGCCGCCACCAGTGCGAGACCCTCCGCCGCCGGTGCCAGGAGCTGGAGCACGACCAGGGCGAGGATCACCGGCGGCCCGCCGATCACCACCGTGAGCCGCCAGGCCCGGCCCAGCCTCCCGTTGCGGCCGGCCGAGCGCAGGGCCCCGGCGAAGCGCAGCGGGTTGACCCGCCGTCGGGGCGTCGAGGTCTCGTCCCCGAACCAGCCCTGTCCGGCCGTGCGGACCAAGCCCGCGAGGGCGACACCGAGGCCCACGGCGGTGCCGAAGCCGAAGGGGTGGCCGGAGCCCCCGACGGCCCCGAGCCCCAGGTCGATCAGCACCGACAGGGCGATCCCCACCACGATCAGCGCGGGCGCCGCCAACGCCCGCGGCAGTGGTGCGCCGAACAGCCGCCACCAGGCCAGCTCGGCGGTCTCCTGGCGGTTCATCAGCCGGGCCAGGAAGGACAGCCAGGCCCGGGCCCGGTCCGGTTCCCACCGCCGGGGCGGGTGCAGGCGGTCGGGCGCCGGCGGCAGCGGCGGGAACGAGGCGGGCACGATCCGGTCGAGCAGGTGCTGCTCCACCTGCCAGGCGGTCGCGAAGCGCCCGCGGTCCAGCAGCTCGCCCGGGTCCGCCGGGGCCCGCTCGTACCCGCGCCGCAGCAGCCAGACCATCAGCGGCGTCGACAGCGCCCGGCTCACCGGGCTGCCGGGCGCCGTGCGGAGTTCGGCGAGCAGCGGCGCCCACTGCGCGGCGCGCGAGGGCTGCCGGGCCCGGTGCAGGTAGGAGGCGACGTCGCCGGGGGCCAGCGGCAGCGCCTCGATCGCCGAGTCCACCCGGAGCACGTCCCGCTGGGTGGCCACCAGTTCGCGGTAGGGCTCGGTCCGGCAGATCAGCACCACCCCGCCCTCCTGGCCCAGTTGGCGCCCGAGGGCGCCGAGCACGGCGGTCCTCCGGTGCTCGGGCAGCTCGTCGAGGCTGTCCAGGACGGGCAGCAGGCGGCGCTCGCTCACCAGTCGGCGGGCGGGGTGGAGCCCGTCCACCCGGGGCAGACCGGGGTGCTCCTCGGTGATCCGGCCGGCCAGCCAGTCGTGGAAGTTGACCCGCTCGGCGTCCCAGGACTCCAGCGAGAGCATGACGGGCACCGGGACGTCCTCGCCGCGGGTGAGCCGGCGGGCGAGCAGCTCCAGGGTGAGCAGCACGGCGAGGGTCGTCTTGCCCGCGCCGGCCCCGCCGAGGATCAGCAGGCGGCGGTGGTCGAGTCCCAGCAGAGCCTCCGCCATCGTGCCGACCCGGTCGCCGCGCCCGCCGAGTTCGGCCCCCGGCGCGAGCGCGGTGCGGCTGTGCACCCAGCGGACGGCCAACGGTTCGGGGTCGGCCATGTCCCAGGCGTCGGCCTCGGCCCGCCACTGGTACAGCAGGCTGCGGGCGAGCCGCTCCTCGGCGAGGCCGAGCGGTGTCTCCGCCGCCACGGCCCGGGGCGGCACGGTGAGGTGCAGCTCCCCGTTGAGCACACCGATCTGCACCAGGTAGTGGACCGTACTGTCGGTGACGACGTTCCGGATGTTCGTGGGCCCGTGGCCGTCTTCGAATTCCACCACTCCCCGGCTCCGCCCCTGTGTCGACCGCTGCCGCGCGAACTCCCTTTCTACCAGCGCCCGCCCGACCTGTTCGACGGACCGTCGGTTCTCTGGCGGTTCCGGTTCAGGCCGGGCGGACGGGCCCGGCCCGAACCGGTACTCGGCCGGAAGAGCACCAGGCCGACTGGTTTCACCGAGCCCGTGCGCCCGGCACTCCGGCCCACGGGTCTGTCAGAGCCCCCTGCGATGATCACCGGCAGTGTCGACAGAACCGGAGCAGAGCATGGCCGAGCAGGTGGAGCAGGGCGTCGCGCGGGTGGCCGAGAGCATCGCGGCGAACGCACCCGAGGGTTGGACGGAGGCGGTGCTGGCCAGCCGTCAAGGCCTGTTCGGCCTGGGCGTCTCCGGTCGGTACACCATCGCCGGTGAGAAGCCGCGGCCGATCCACGGGGTCGCGATCTTCCAGGGCCTGGACGACGTGACGGCGGCGGTGGGAGCGGCCCGCGGTTGGGAGCGCACGAATCTGGAGATACGGTGCCGGCCGTCCGGCGAGTTCGCCCTGACGGCGTCCCGGCAGGTCGTCTCCCGCCTGCACGACGCCCGTCCCGGGTTCCTGGCCGTCCTGGACCACGACTGTCGGCTGTCCCAGCCGGGTTTCGCCCAGGAGGAGAGCGGCGCCGCCCCGGCGGGCGATCCGGATCTCGCGGTCACCCGACTGCGGGCCTACCTGGAGCGGCGTGCCGACATCCTGGGACACGCCGAGAAGCTGCCACCGCCGGTGACCACCACGGCACTCGACGACGCCGAGCGCCGGCTCGGCCGGCCGCTGCCCGCCGACCTGCGAGCGCTCTACCTGATCGCCGACGGCAGCGGGGACGAGGCGCTCGGCCTCTTCGGCAGCCTCGCCTGGATGCCCCTGGCACGCCTGGTCGCCGTCAACGCGAACCTGTGGGAGCCGGTGTGGTCCGGTTGGGAGACCTCCTGGGACTCGGTCGTCCTCGACGCCGAGCCGCTCGACACCGTCCGGCGCTGCCACGAGCACCCGGGCTGGCTGCCGTTCGCGACCGCCGACGACGGCAACTACCTGGCGGTCGACATGTCCCCGGCCCGGGCCGGACGTCCCGGCCAGGTGATCCAGATCGGCCGCGACTACTACGACGGGCCGCTCTACGTCTGCGACTCCGTCACCTCACTTCTCGCCCGCTACCTGGACCTGCTGGAGCGGGACGCCTACGAAGTGGAGGAGGACGAAGTCGACTACATCGAGTTCGTGGAAGGCCCACGTGAATTCGGCTCCAGCCCCGAGCTGGTGGCGGACGGAATTCCTCAGGACGTCCCACCCGGCGTTCAGACCGTCCTGATCCACTGCAACGCCCCCAGTGGGCTCATGGACCTCACCCCGCTCACCGCCGCTCCCCACCTGCGGAGCCTCGAACTCCACCGCCGCCCTGTCGACGACCTGTCCCCGCTTCGGGAGCTGCCCGTCGAGTTCCTGGGCGTCACCCTGCACGGCGGCGACCTCGCGCCGCTCGCGGGCCACCGGCACCTGACCGCCCTCGACCTCGCCACATCCGGGCCCGTCGACATCGCCCCACTGCGCACCGTCCCGAACCTCCGCGGCCTGGACCTCTCCCGGGCGGAGGTCCGGAACCTCACCGCGCTCGCCGAGTGCCCCGACCTGCGCTACCTGGCCCTCACCGCCGGCCAGTGGGCCGTCCTGCTGGACCAGGGCGCACTCCCGGCCACCCTGGCCGCCGCCCGCCTGGCCGGAGCGGAGGTGCCCGATGACGTGGCGCTGGCCTGGGCCGAACGACTCGGCCGGTTCGTCGGGGAGCCGTTCACCGTCGCCGGGACCCTCGCTCCTGACGGCGGGTGAGAACGGCCGCGACCGACGGCCGCCGCAGGCTGCTCCGTCGACGTCCCGCGCCGTCCCACGGTTTACCGTCCCGTACGAGGAGGTACCGTTCGCCTGGCAACGGTCCGCGCGCGGGGCGGGAAAGGGTGCGCCGGCCGGAGGAACCTGAGCGGGACTCGATCCGGGCCGCGGCGGAAACACGATGACCGGGAACACCTTCCACGGGTCCACGGCGATCGTGGTCGGTGACCACGGCCACCAGGAGAACCGCTTCGGGGCCTCATGACCGCTACGGAGCCGGGCACGACCGGTGCGGAGCCGGGCGGCGAGCCGACCATCGTCTTCTACGGCCCGACCGCGATCCTGTCGGGCCCCAACGGCGTCCAGAACAACTACTTCACCCTGCGCTTCCCCGACCCGGTGGAGACGGCGGCGCAGCAGCTGGGCAACGTGGTGCTCGCGCAGTGGCGGCAGGAGGCCGCGCTGCGCGGCCTCCACGGGCCGGAGCCGATCCCGGTCCGGTGGTGCGCTCGATCCGGTGGCGCGTTCGGCGACCACCCCGACCTGACGGCGGACCCCGTCGAGGGGAGCGCCGCGGACCTGGCCTCCTTCGCCGGCGCGTTCCTGCGCCTGCCGCAGCGCCGGCTGGTCGTGCTGGGCGGGCCCGGCAGCGGAAAGACGACCCTGGCCGTGCTGCTGGTGATCGAACTGCTGCGGCGGATGCGCGAGGAAGAGCCGGTCCCCGTCCTGCTGTCGATCGCCTCCTGGCGGCCGCGCGTGGACCACCTGACCGAGTGGCTGGACCGGCAACTGCTGCGCGAGTACCCCTACCTGGGCCTCGAGACGGTCCGGCTGCTGCGCCGCGACCGGCGCATCATGCCGGTGCTCGACGGTCTGGACGAACTGCCCGCCGACGAACGGCCGGTGGCCCTGGAGAAGCTCAACGCCCTCGAGGACGGAACCCCCCTGGTCCTGACCTGCCGGACCGAGGACTACGTCGAGGCGATCGACGCCGCCCAGGTGCTCCGCTCGGCCGCCGTCGTCGAGGCCGAACCGCTGACCGCCGAGGAGGCCTCGCGGTACCTGCTCAGGAGTGCCACACCCCAGCACCAGGACCGCTGGCGCCCGCTCACGGACGCGCTGACGGAGGATCCGTCCTGCCCGGCGGCCGAGGTCCTGACGGTTCCGCTGATGCTGTGGCTGTGCCGGACCGCCTACCAGCGCCCGACCTCGGGCGGGGGTCCCGGAGACCTCGCCAAGCGGCGCTGCTTTCCCACCCCGGAGGCGATCGAGAGGCACCTGCTGGACTCCCTGGTCCCGTCGGTCTATCCCGCCGGTCCGCTGCCGTCGGCCCAACCCGGCCGGAAGGCGTCGGGCCGGTGGTCGCGGGAGGAGCGGAACCGGGATCCGGAGCGGGTGTCCCGCTGGCTGGGCTTCCTCGCCCGGCACCTCGAACGGCAGGAGCACCCTGACCTCGCCTGGTGGAAACTGGGCACCGCCATGCGGCTGGTGCCGCGCATGCTCCTCACCGGGTTCGTAACCGGGGCCTGTGTCGCCCTCGTCATCGGCGCCATGGACGGGGCCTTCGCCGTCTTCGACGACGCCGGGCCCCCGCGCGGCCTCACGGCGAGGCTCCACCACGGGTTCACCATGGCGGTGCTGGACGGACTGATCAACGGCCTCCCGGCCTTCCTGGCCTTCGCGCTCGTGCACGGGATCGGCTTCGTGTTCCGGGGCGCGGCCCTGGAACCGTCGCAGGTGCGGATACGCCTCGGCGGAAGGGCCGGAGGGGGTGCCAGATCCGGTTCCGAGATCCTCGCGCGCGCCGGGGTCGGGCTCGCGGCAGGGTTGGTGGGCGGGGCCGGGATCGGCCTCCTGCAGGGGGTCGGCAGCACCCTGCGCTCGGGGGACCCGGACTGGTACACGTACGGACTGGTGTCCGGGGTGGTCTACGGGGTCGTGTTCGGCCTCTCGGCCGGGCTCACCGGGGCGCTGATGGCCTGGTTCGAAGCCCGCGTCGCCATCGCGTCCGCCCCCGACCCCCGCGACCTGCTGGTCATGAACCGCAGGACCGTACTCCTGCAGTGGTTCATGTTCGCGCCGGTGTTCGGATGCCTGGTCGCGATCGGGAGCAAACCCGTCATCGCCCTCTTCGACCACCGGCTCTGGGGTCTCACGCTGGCCTGGAACGCCGAGATCGCGCTCAGGTTCGGACTCCTCACGACGTTCGGAGCCGGGCTCGGAACCATGCTCAGCCTGACCGCGTGGGGTCAGTGGACCCTCCTCGCGCGGATCTGGCTGCCGCTGACCGGACAACTGCCCCAGGCGGCGATGACCTTCCTGGAGGACGCCCATCAGCGGGGCGTGCTGCGCAAGGTCGGCGCGGTCTACGAGTTCCGCCACGTCCGGCTCCTGGAGCACTTCGCCCGGACACCTGGCCGCCGCCACCGGTAGGCCGAAGCGCCCGGGTGTCAACCGGCTGGAGGGCGTCTGGCGGACGGACGGGTACGGCACGGTCGTCGCGGTCCACGGGACCGCCCTCACCACCTACGACGTCACCAGGAACAGCTGCATACTCCGTCCTGACCGGGGCCCGGCGGATCGCGGTCGCGTCCTACTGCTTCGCCGCCGGCCTGCTGTTCCGTGTGACAGTCGAGGCCTCGACCGCGGCCGGCGTGGTTGGCGTCTCCCAACCGCTGGTCGACGCGCCGGAGCTGGTCGAGCTCGTCCTGGAACGCTTCTACCAGGCACGCGACGCGAAGGTCTGACCGGCGGCGCCTCGACCCCGCCGGTCCGGCCTGGTGGTGCTACAGGTCGTCGGTGAACAGCAGGAGGTTGGGGGTGCCCTCGCGCACGTCGGTCAGGACGTCCGGGGTGGCGGTGTACTGGAGGAAGTCGGAGACGTCGATCGGCTCGGCGTCCGGGAACGCGGACTACTCGTCCGTGAGTCGGGCGCCGGAGCGGACGCGGGGTGCGATGTGCCCCTCCCGGCCCGTGCCGCCCGCGAGTCGGAGGAGGAGGTCGGGCAGGTCGGTGGCGGCGTAGCGCGGGTGGACGCGGGGGAGGCGGGTGGTGTCGGAGAGGAGGAGGACGGGGCCGTCGTCCGGGTCGTCGGGGAGGCGGCCGTGGCTGCCGCGGATGTGGGTGGCGTCGAGCGGGACGACGGACAGGGTGGAGCGAAGGCCGAGCCGGCGGCGGGCGAGGGCGGCAGCGGCCCGGAGTCGGACGAGGCGGTCGGCGGGGTCGAGGAGGAGTTCGGCGGGGTCGTAGCCGGGTTTGCGGTGGATCTCGACACAGCGGGCGAAGTCCGGGGCGCGGGTGTCGTCCAGCCAGTAGTAGTACGTGAACCAGGCGTTGGTGGTGGCGACGGCGACGAGTTCGCCCGCGCGGGCGTGGTCGATTCCGTACGCGGCCTTGCCCGCGCTGTCGAGGACGCGTTCCACTCCGGGTAGCGCTCGGACGAGCTCCGCGACGCGCGGCAGGTCGGCGGGGTCGGGCACGTAGAGGTGGGCCACTTGGTGGTCGGCGACGGCGAACGCCCGGGACGTGTACGGGTCGAGGTACTCCATCCCGGCCTGGGTGTACACCGTGAGGAGGCCGGCCGCGCGCAGCGCGCGGTTGATGTGGACGGGGTGGTCGACCGCGGTGATGCCGTACTCGGACAGCGCCACGACGGTGGTCCCGTGCTCCCGGGCCAGGTGGAGCAGGGGCGCGAGGACGGTGTCGAGGGCCCTGGCCGCGGCGGCGGCCTGGGGTGCGGCGGGGCCGAAGCGCTGGAGGTCGTAGTCGAGGTGCGGCAGGTAGGCGAGGGTCAGGTCGGGTGCGGCGGTGCGGATGACGTGCTCGGTGGCCCGCGCGATCCACCTGCTGGAGGCGATGGAGGCGCGGGGCCCCCAGTAGTCGAAGAGCGGGAACGGTCCGAGGGCGTCGGTCAGTTCGTCGCGCAGGCCCGGTGGGACGGTGTAGCAGTCGGGGGACTTGTGGCCGTCCGCGTGGTAGACGGGGCGCGGGGTGACGGTGATGTCGGTGCCGGCGCCCATGGCGTACCACCAGCAGATGTTGGCGACGCGGTAGCCCGGGTGGCGCCGCCTGGCGGTGTCCCACACCTTCTCGCCCTCCACCAGCAGGTTGTGCTGGCGCCACAGGAGCACCTCGCCGAGGTCGCGGAAGTACCAGCCGTTCCCGACGATCCCGTGTCGGCTCGGGGGGAGCCCGGTCAGCAGGCTGGCCTGGACGGAGCAGGTGACCGCGGGGAAGACCGGTTCCAGCCGGGCGCCGTGCCCCTGGGTGTCGCCGTTGGGTTCGGCGACGGCCCGCAGGTGCGGCATGTGGCGCAGGAGGCGGGGGGTGAGCGCGGCGACGTTCAGCACCAGCAGGGGCGTGGGGCGGCCGGTGGTCACGAGGTGTGCTCCCGCAGTCCGGCGGCGAGCAACTGCTGGCGGGTCCAGGCGAGTTCGGCGGCGATGCCCGCGACCAGTGCCTCGTCGTCGGACGGCCGGTCCCGGCCCGGGAGCACCGACCAGGTGTACGTCTCGACCTCCAGGTGGTCGGTGACGGGGTGCGGGCCGTGGACGAGGGCGCGGATGGCGTCGGTCAGCACCGGTCCGGTCGCGGTGAGCGGCGGCTCCGGGTCGGCGTGCACGGGGACGTGGAAGTGCACCCGCCACGGGCGCGGATCGGTGCCGTCGGCCGGGGAGCGGAGGGCGAGGTCGAGGTCGTCCCACCGCTCCGGGCGGGGGCCGGCGGGCTCGGCGCGGGTCTGGTGCAGGAACCGCGGCTCGGCGAAGCGCGCGAGCGCCCGCCGTACGGCGGGGTCGGAGGGATCGTCGGCCTGGAGGGCGCTGGAGAGCTGGGCCTTGACGACGGGCAGGCCGGCGTCGGCCAGGCCGCGGAGGGCGGACGGCGGGTCCTCGAAGTCGACGGCGAGGTGGCAGACGTCCAGGCAGACGCCGATGCGCTCGGTGTCGAGCCCGGTGAGCCGTGCGCAGGCGTCGCTCACGGTGGAGACCACGCAGCCCGGTTCGGGTTCCAGGCCGACCCGGACGCGGCGGCCGGAGTCGAACTCCGACTTGGCGAGCCCTTCGGCCAGTTCCTCCAGGCCGCGGCGGGCGCGGTCCTGGTGTCCGGTCGTCCAGCCGACCCGCCAGCCCAGGGGGAGCGTGGAGATGCTCCCGCGGGCCGCGTCCTCGGGCAGCAGTGCGGACAGCACCCGGGCCAGGTCGAGGGTGTACGCCAGGCGGGCCGGGTCGCTCCAGTCCGGCCGGTAGACGGCCCGTTTGACGACCGGCTCGTGGAAGCCGCGGTAGGGGAAGCCGTTGAGGGTGACGACTTCGAGCCCCCGGGTGGACAGTTCACGGCGCAGCCGGTCCAGGGCCGTCGCGTCCGTCGCCAGGGTGCGCGCCACGTCGTGGGCGAGCCACAGGCCCAGGCCCAGGGACGGCGCCGCGAGCCGTTCGCGGACGGGCTCGGCGTGGACCGCGAGTTGAGCCAGGACGCCGTCGAGGTCCTCCGCGGGGTGGACGTTGGTGCAGTAGGCGAGGTGGACGGTGCTGCCGTCGGGGTGGCGCAGGCGCATCGGGGGCGGTCTCCTTGCTCCGGGAAGGGCTACTCGCCGCGGGCGATGGAGTTCCCCAGGTACACGGCGTCGCCGGCCCGCTCGTGGGGCTCCTCGCGGTGGTCCGGCGTGTCGGGACCGTCCACCGGCAGGGTCAGGCGTCCGCTCTGGCCGTAGAAGGCGACCGGGTTGCGCCACATCACCTCGTCGACCTGGTCGGCGGTGAAGCCGGCTTCGAGCATCGCCTCCGCCGTGCGCCGGGTCGCCAGCGGGTCGCTGCGGCCCCAGTCGGCCGCGGAGTTGACCAGCACCCGGTGGGTTCCGTGGCGCTTGAGGAGCTGCACCAGGCGGTGGGGGTCCATCTTGGTGTGCGGGTAGACGGAGAACCCCGTCCAGCAGCCGGTGTCGGCGACCTCCGTCACGGTCAGCTCGGTCAGGTGGTCGACCAGGACCAGGTCGGGAGCGATCCCGCACTCGCGGAGCACGGCGAGCGTGCGCCTGGTCCCGACGGCCTTGTCCCGGTGCGGGGTGTGCACCAGGACGGGCAGTTCGTGGTCCATGGCGAGCCGGACCTGGGTGGCGAGCGCGTGGTCCTCCTCCGGGGTGACGGAGTC
Source organism: Kitasatospora sp. NPDC056273 (assembly GCF_042268845.1). Taxonomy (NCBI): domain Bacteria; kingdom Bacillati; phylum Actinomycetota; class Actinomycetes; order Kitasatosporales; family Streptomycetaceae; genus Kitasatospora; species Kitasatospora sp. NPDC056273. The sequence continues at coordinate 73,564 of NZ_JBHJSJ010000026.1, forward strand.
GTAGCCGACCTCGCCCACCGCCACCACCGCGTCCTTGTCCAGGTAGCGGGGCAGCACGTCGAGGACGGCGGTGCAGCGGGGGTCGTTGGCCTCCTTCGGGTTGAGGGCCAGGGCGCAGTGGTGGCGGATACCGAACTGGGCCGCCCGGAAGGGTTCCCAGCCGATCAGGGAGTCGAAGTAGTCGACGAAGCTGGCGACGTCCGTGCGGGGCTGGCCCAGCCAGAACGCCGGTTCCACGACGGCCCGGATGCCGGCGTCCCGCATCGTCTGGTAGTCGTCGGTCGTCCGCGAGGTCATGTGGATGTGGGGGTCGAAGATGCGCATCAGGTCCCGGCAGGGTGAGGGGGCGGAAGGGGGTCGGTCGCGGCCGGTCGGGGGCCGGCCAGCGCGCGCACGTCGCCCGGTACGGGGCGTCCGGCGCCGGTGAGTTCACGGGCGTGCGTCGCGGCCATCCGGGCCAGTTCGGCGTCGGTCCGGTGGGGCAGCCCGGCCACGGCCCGCAGGGGGACGGAGCAGTGCAGGCACTTCAGGACGGCCTCCCGGTAGGCGGGCGCCGGCAGGTGCCGCGCCCCGTAGGGGCCCAGTGCGGCGGCCAGCAGCCGGGGGTCGTTGGTGCGCAGCGCGTCGGCCACCAGAGGGACGGCGTCGTCCCGCAGGCCGTACGGGGCCAGCAGGTCGAGCGGGCCGAGGGCGCGGAGCACGCCGCGCCGTTCCGCGGCGTCCCCGTGGCGGTAGACGGCGGACGCCCGGACGGCGGGGCCGTCGGCGGGGGCCGGGGCAGCGGCCAGCAGCAGGGCCCGTACGGCGTCGTCCACGGTCCAGGCCAGGGCTTCCGCGGGGACCGCGGGCGCCGGGTCCTGATGCGGTGCGGGGGCCGCCGCCAGCAGTGCCCGGCCGCCCCGGCGGCCCGCCTCGGCGAAGCGCCGGGGCAGGGCCTGGTCGGGTTCGGCGGCCACCTCGGTCAGGGCCGTGGCCAGCCAGCGGGCGGCGTCCGGTGTGAGCTGCCGGTCGAGGGCGGCGCGCAGGTCGCGGACGGTCACCCGGGCGGCGTTGCCGAAGCTCATCGCGGTGTCCGGGTGCCGTGCGCCGCGTCGGCGGCGGCTCGCAGGAAGGCCAGCGAGCGCGCGGCGAGCTGCGGCGCGGCGTGGCTGTGCCGCGGCAGTTCGACGCTGACCAGTCCCGGGAAGCCGGTGCGGCGCAGCGCGTCCAGCACGGGCGGGAAGTCGATCTCGCCCTGCCCGAACTCCAGGTGCTCGTGCACGCCCCTGCGCATGTCCTCGATCTGGACGTTGACCAGGTGCGGCCCGGCCCGTACGACGCAGTCGGGCACCGGGGCGGACTCCAGGCAGCGGCAGTGGCCGATGTCGAGGGTCAGCCCGAGAGCGGGCGGATCGCCGAGGCGGCGGCGCAGCAGCTCGTAGGCGTCCAGGGTGTCGACGAGCATGCCCGGTTCCGGCTCGAAGCCCAGGACGACGCCGTGGCGGTCCGCCTCCGCCACCGCCCACCCGCAGCCGTGGACCAGTCGTTCCCACGCCACCCGGGACGGCACGCCCGGGGCGGGCACGCCGCTCCACAGCGACACGGCCCCCGCGTTCAGATCGGCGGCCACCCGCATCGCCAGTCCCAGGTACTCCAGCCGACGGCTCGGATCCTCGTCGACGAGCGTGGGGGCGTGCTTGGTCCACGGGTCGAGCAGGTAGCGGGCGCCGGTCTCCACCACGGTCTCCAGGCCCGTCTCGGCGAGTCGCCGGGCGACCCGCGCGACCCGCCGGGACAGCCCGGGGGCGAACGGGTCGAGGTGGCAGTGGTCCAGGGTGAGGGCGATCCCGTCGTAGCCGAGGTCCGCCAGCACGGCGATGGCCTCGGTCAGGCGGTGCCCGGCGAACCCGTTGGTGCCGTAGCCGAACCGCAGCCCCGTGTCCGCGCGTACGGCGTCCGTCCGTACGGCGTCCGTTCGTACGGGGCCGGGCTGCGCGTGGCCCTGGTCGGTGACCGTGCCGGTCATGTGGGGGACAGCTTTCGGAACAGGCGGCGGGCCACCGGCGCCGCGGCGAGCAGGGACAGGGCCACGGGCAGGGCGTCGGCGCGGCAGGCGCACGCGGCCTGGAGGGGGAGGACGGCGGCGATGCCGGCGGTGACGGCCTGTTGGAGGCGTCGCGGGTCGAGCCGGCCCGCCGCGGCCTGGGCGCCGCCGAAGCCGGCGACGTACACGGCGAGGGCGGCGAGGCGGACCGCCCGGCGACCCGGGGCGCCGCCTGCACCCGGGGCGGCGGCCACGGCGGCGACGGCGCAGGTGGCGGCCGCGGTGGCGGGGAGGAGCAGGCCGTCCGCGCCCCGGACTTCGTGGCGGCTGAGCGCGCAGACCACCAGGGTGTGCGCGCCGACCACCGCGGCGGCGGGCGCGGCCGCGCGCAGCCCGCGGCCCCCGGCGCCCAGGAGGACGTCGAGGCCGCGGGCGGCGGCCATGGTGACGGGCCCGGCGACGGGACGGCCCTTGAGGCCCAGGTCGTAGCTCCAGACCACGGCCGCCAACGGCACCGCGACGGACAGGGCCCCACGCCCACCGCCCGCCGCGGCGAAGGCGAGCCCCGTCCCGGTGAGGCCGGCGGCCAGCGACAGGGCGACCGAAGGCTCCACCCGGCCGGAGGGGATCGGACGGTGCGGACGCTCGACCGCGTCGGTGTGCCGGTCGGCGTAGTCGTTGAGGGCCATGCCCGCCCAGTAGAGACAGACCGAGGACAGGGCCAGCAGTCCGGTGGCCGGTCCGAGCGGGCGGCCGGCCAGCGTCGCCCCGACCAGGGGGTCGCCGGGCACGGTGATCGCGGCCGGTGCCCGGACGAGTTCGGCGACGGTGCCGAGGGCCGGGATCCTCATGTGCGCGGCCCGCCGCCCGCGGTCGCCGCCGCGGTCTCCGCCGCGAACGCCCGCAAGGCCTGGTACTGGTCGGTCAGGGCGTAACCACCCGAGCCGACCGGGTCCTTGAAGAAGAAGCCCAGGGCCCCGAGCGGGCCCGAGACGCCCGCCGCGTGCGCGGTGGCGGTGAGCCGGACGAGATCCAGCACGAGCGGTGCGGCCAGTGCCGAGTCGCAGCCCTGCCAGGTGAACTGGAGGCTCATCCGCGCCCCGAGGAACCCTTCGAAGGCCACGTGGTCCCAGGCGGTCTTCCATTCGCCGAGCGCCGGTACGCAGTCGATGTGCACTGAGCCCTCCACCGGGTGCCCCAGCATGCGGCCCAGGCCCCGCCGCTTGGACGCCGTCTTGCTGGCGGCGGCGCCCGGATCGGCCAGGGTGGCGCCGTCCCCGCCGCCCAGCAGGTTCGTGCCGGACCAGGCCCGCACCTTCAACGCGCGGACGGCGAACATCGGTGCCAGGACCGACTGCACCAGCGTCTCGCCGGTCTTGGCGTCGCTGCCCGCGTACGGCAGGCCGCGCGCGCGGGCCAGGGCGTCCAGCGCGGGCAGCCGGGCACCGGTGGAGGGGGTGAAGTCCACGTAGGGGCAGTCGGCGGTGAAGGCCGCGTAGGCGTAGAGCGAGCTGGCCGGCAGGACGTCGGCCGGGCCGCGCAGGGCCGCCTCCAGCAGGTCGAGGTCGTGGTGTTCGGGGCGGTCCGGCACCGGCGCCTCGGTGGAGGCCACGTTGACGACCACGACGCGGTCCAGGCCCAGACGCCGCCGGAAGCCCTCGATGTCGACGGCGAGCGCCCGGGCCGCCACCGCCTGGGGCAGTCCGCTCCGACCGGTGGCGTAGCCCGGGCGGATCTCCTGGTCGGCGGCGACGACGGCCTTCTCCAGCGGTTCGAGCAGCCGCTGCGGCACCACCCCGGACTCGGCCAGCTCGGCGGCCCGGACGGGCAGGGGGACGGAGCCGGTGTCGTGCCCGCCGAAGACCAGGGCGCCGAGTGGCGGCAGCCGGGCCCCGGGGAAGTCCTCGCTCGCGGTGACGCACCCCGTCGGCTCGGCCAGCCCCGCACCGACCGCCGCCGCGCCCACCACGGTGGTGGTGGCCACCGAGCCGCGCGCCCCCACCAGCCAGACCCCCGTCCGGGGCCCCGCTCCCGGTTCCGACATGTGCCAGGCTCCTTCCGCTCGCCGGTCCGCGGTCACTCTCCGTCGATTCGGCGGAAATGCCGCAGGACCCTATCCGTTGTCACGTCGTCAACGATCCATCTATGCCGACGGCGGACGTTCCACTCACATCGGTGCGGCAGGAATCACCCGAATCGGCCTGGGCCGGAATCATGCGATCGCGGGGTGACTGACGCCGAGTGAACACCCTCGGCTGTCCGGGTCGAGGCGGGCTAGGGATCAAGGTGCGGTGGTACATCGCTGGCGGCTTCCCGCCAACCCCCTAGGAGGTGCTGTGAGCGTCCTTTCCGTTCCCCGGGTTTTCTTCCGCGGTCAGATGACCTTCAATCCGGCGACCATGAACAACAACGGCCTGTTCCCGACGTACGACTTCCGGACGGCGGAGCTGAACTGGAATTATCTCAAGGACAAGAAAATCACCCCGGACAATTTCCGGGAGGCCTTTCCGAAATGGGCGTTCAGTATGCAGACGGGCCAAGGCCCGGACGGGAAGGAGACGGAGGAGCCCCCTTCGGGGTGGAGCGCCTACGGCGGCAACGACTGGTGGCTCCACGTGCAGCCCCGCGACGCGCCGGACGGCAAGGGCGTCCTCACGACCGTGACCGGGGGGCAGACCGCGTACGGAGCGGATCCGTCGATCCCGGGCGACCCGCTGCTCGGCGCCGTCGTCAACCTGGCCGGGGACTCGTTCCCGATCGCCGACCTCACCCCGGAGGAGCAGACCGGCGACGGCCACTTCCCCAGGGCCGCGTTCCACACCAGCGCGAGCATGGCGGACAACAACCCGGATTCGGTCTGGAGCCCCTGCTTCTTCGCCAGGCGCATCCAGATCGGCAGCAGAACCAGCCCGGAGGAATTCTTCTACGGCGACATCGAGGACGGCCTCCAGCTGCCGGCGCGCTGGCAGAATTTCAGCCGCAACCTGAATCTGAAGGGGGACGTCTACCGCGACGGGGTCGGCGCCACCGTCGTCCAGGCGTGCGTGGGCCGGGACAATCTCCACTTCACCTCCGACAAATCGCCACTGCTGAACGCGCTCAAGAAGGAGATGGATTCCCAGAAGGCCCGCGGAATCATGATGCGGTACTCCGTCTATCTGACCCACTACTTCAACGCACCCGAGTTCGCCGGCTGCAAGACCCAGAAGGAGCGGTTCGAGAAACTACTGGACCTGTGGGAGCAGGACCGAAAAGCGGGGAATCCGCCACGTCGGAACACCTGCCTTTCCCGGGTGGTCGGCACGATCGGCCTGTGGCACGAGAGCGAGCCGGCTTCGGTACCCGGCGGGCGGTTCCTGGCGCCGGCGAACTCGGTGAAGGTCCTCGATTCGGAGAAGAATCCGGTGGACGCCTGGTTCGGGCCGGCGGTGGCGGAGATCCACCGGAATGCCGGGGGCACCCGCTACGTCAGCCTCGACCTGGGGGCCACGATCCCGGAGAAGGACGCCAGCGGTGACAAGGAGACGTCCTTCGGAACTCTGGAGCTCGTCGTCGCCGGCGCCGCCACCATCGAGACCGTGGCGGAGATCAAGCCCGATCTCTACGACAGGAGCGGCTACGAGCTGACCTCCGGCATCATCGACGTGCCGGTCGACGGCAAGGTGACCGACGCGGACCTGGCCGACGGGGTCCTGGGCATCCGGTGCAAGCCGAATGCCGAGCAGGTCACGATGCTGACGGAGAAGGTGCTCACGGCCCAGACCGAATTGCGATCGATCTACGTCGACCAGAGCGACAAGGACCGGGTGGTGGTGGTCGAGGTCCGGGACCGGGGTGCGATCCCCACCCGCGAGGTCGGGCTGGTCGTCCAGCAGTACCTGCCGGACCCGCCGCCACCCATGCAGAACGGCTCCTCCTGGAAGAAACCGGAGAAGAAGGAGGAGGAAGTCCTCACCATCACCAAGGTCGGGCCGGTGGTGAACGGCCGCGCGGAGATCGGGTTCACCGTGGTGGGCGGTCTCGAAGCCCCCAACCTCCCGGTCATCGCCTTCTTTCCCTACTACCTCGACGGGAGTCCGGCCGTTCCGCCGGAAAAGGTGGGGTACACGGGAGCGCCCTGGTCCTTCGTCTCGGCGTTCTACTGCTGTGTGCGGATGCTGCCCTTCGACGACCTGCTCCCCGCGGACTTCCGGAAGTACTGCGAGGAGCACCACAACGACCCGGCCGCCGCCTGGGACTACGTCTACAAGCGGGTTCTCTACGTGTACGACATGATCTTCCCGGTCATGAAGTACTACGCCGCGCTCGACCTGGGGGACCGGACGGCCGTCGAACGGAACATCGACCAGATCCTGGAACTGTCCTCGGTCTCCATGGCGAACTCCTCGCTCTACATGCCCGTCACCAGGGACCTGTCCAGCGGCAAGCGCAAGGTGCTGGAGATGTACCGCACCCTGCTCAGGACCGGAAAGCCGAAGGAGGTCACCTCATGAGCTTCGAGGACGACATCAAGAAACTGCGGGAGATGCTGCAGAGCGCCTGCCTGGTCGAGTTCTCCACCATCCCCGCCTACCTGACGGGCTGGTGGTCGATCAAGGACCGCCGGAGCACCGCGGCCAAACTCATCCGGGAGCTGGTGACCGTCGAGATGCGGCACCTGTCGATCGCCGCGAACGTCCTGATCGCCACTGGCGCGGACCCCGACATCAAGGCCGTCGCCTCCCTCCCCTATCCGCGCTTCTTCAGTGCCCCCGGCCCCATGGAGATCCAACTCCAGCCCTTCGGGGACTCCTTCCTGGCCATGGGCATGTGCATCGAGTCCCCGGGGCCCGTCGACGAAGGGACCCTGCCGGAGGGGCTCAGGGCCGCACTGCCGGTCACCGCCGAGTTCGACCCGCGGTTGCACACCCCGATCCTCCCCGACCCGGGTGAGACGATCGGGCAGTTCTACCGGGACCTCATGCAGCACCTGAAGGACTGCGTCCACCTGTACGGGGAGAAGGCCGTGTTCCCGGCCGGGCGCCTCGACCGCCAGTACGCCTACTTCGGGCAGGACTGCATCACCGTGGAAGGCCTGGACGACGCGCTGACGCTCATGCAGGACATCATTTGGGAGGGTGAAGGGGACGGCGGAGGAATCCTGGACTCCAACCGCGACCTGTCGCACTACTTCACGTTCCACGAGCTGAGCGTCGGAAGGTTCTACCGGCAGGACGACAAACCGCTCGACCCCACCGGCGACGGCTTCCACGTCCCGAAAGGGGACGAGGTCGTGAACACACTCGTGAACCCCAAGCTGGCGAATTACGAGGAGAGCCCGGACGCCCTCAAGGCCGCCCTCGGCTTCACGGAGCTCTACCAGAAGATGATCACAGACCTGGATGCCGGGTTCCGAGGACGCCCGGCCCTGATCGACGTGGCGATCGGACGGATGCGCCAGCTCCTGGCCCGCGCCGACGAGGTGCTGGTCTGCAAGCTGAAGGGCATGGACTACTACGCGGCCCCGACCTTCGAGCTGCCCGACCAGTGAGCCGGCGGTGCGGCGGACCCCCGGCTCCTCCAGGCTCCCTCCCGCCGTTGCCCGGCGGGCCGTCACCCGCCGGTGGGTGGCTCGTTGAGCCGGGTGCGCCGCCCCGCGTGCGCAGTGGTAGTCGGAAGCGGCCTGAGGGAGTCTGCGGTGTCCACCGTCACCAACCCGTTCACCGGTGGCTACGCCCCGGTGGAGGAGGAAGTCACGGCCTTCGACCTGCCGGTCACGGGGACGATCCCGGCCGAGCTCAACGGCCGGTACCTGCGCAACGGGCCCAACGGGATGCGGCCGGAGGACCCGCGGCCGCGGCACCTGTTCGCCGGGTACGCCATGGTGCACGGGGTGCGGCTGCTCGACGGGCGGGCCCGGTGGTACCGCAACCGGCTGGTCCGCAGCGCCGCCGTGGCCGAGGCGCTGGGGGAGCGGCCGCGCCCCGGCGCCGTGCCGCGGATCGCCGACGTCGCGCCCAACACCCACGTGATCGGGCACGCCGACCGCACCCTCGCGCTGGTCGAGGGCGGCTTCCGCCCGTACGAACTCTCCTACGAGATCGAGACGGTGGGGGCCGGCGACTTCTGCGGCACGCTGCCCGACGGGTTCGCCGCCCACCCCAAGCTCGATCCGGTCACCGGCGAGCTGCACGCGATCACCTGGCAGCGGGACGACAGCGAGCGGCTGCGCCACCTGGTGGTCTCCCCGGAGGGCGTCGTCGTACGCGCCGTGGACATCCCGGTCCCGCACCGGCCGGTGGTGCACGACATGGCGCTGACCCGGAACTTCGCCGTCGTCCTCGACCTCGCGGGGCGCGTCAGCATGCCCGACAACCTGGCACGCAAGACGTATCCGGCGGTCTGGGACGAGACCCGCGGCGCGCGGGTCGGGCTGCTGCCCCGCGACGGCACCGAGGTCCGCTGGTTCGAGGTCGAGCCCTGCTTCGTCTTCCACACCCTCAACGCCCACGAGGACGGCGACCGGGTCGTCGTCGACGTGGTCCGCTACCCGAGGATGTTCGCCGGCGGCGCGGTGGACGGGCAGAGCAGCCCCACCCTGGACCGCTGGACGGTCGACACCGTCTCCGGCACGGTCACCGAGACCCGGCTGGACGACCGGCCGCAGGAGTTCCCGGCGGTCAACCCGGCGGTGCTCGGCGGCGCCCACCGCTACGGCTACTCCACCGTGGCCACCCAGCTGCTGCGCCACCTCGCCGCGACGGCCGACGACCTGGACGCGCTGCCCCCGGAGGCCGCCGGGGACGCGCTGATCAAGCACGACCTGCGACAGCAGTCCAGCACCGTACGGCAGTTCGGCGCGGGACGGTACACCGGTGAGGTCTCCTTCGTGCCGAGGGAGGGCGCCCGCGGCGAGGACGACGGCTACCTGCTGACCTACGTCCACGACCCCGAGCGGGGCGCGAGCGACCTGGTCGTCCTCTCCGCCGAGGACTTCGCCGGCGCCCCGCTCGCCACCGTCCACCTGCCGGTGCGGGTGCCGGCCGGCTTCCACGGCAGCTGGATCCCCGACCCCGTCCGAGAGGACTCCCAGTGAACACTCCGGCTGTGACCGAGCCCTCCGTGTCCGCGCCGGCCGAGATCGTCGCCCGGCTGCGCGCGGCCTTCCGCACCGGCCGCACCCGGCCGCTCGCCTGGCGCACCGAGCAGCTGGCCGGGCTGCGCGCCCTGCTGACCGGCCACCGCGAGGAGATCGCCGAGGCCCTCCACGCCGACCTGCGCAAGCCGCGCGCCGAGACCGATGTCGCCGAAGTCGACTTCACCGTACGGGAGATCGACCACACCCTGCAGAACCTGGAGCAGTGGCTGCGCCCCGAGCCGGTGCCCGCCGCCACGCTCACCCGGCTGCCGCCGGGGACGAGCGCCCACACCGGCCACGCCCCGCTCGGGACCGTCCTGGTGATCGCGCCCTGGAACTACCCGGTGCAGCTGCTGCTGGTGCCGGTGGTGGGCGCGATCGCCGCCGGCAACACGGTGCTCGCCAAGCCGAGCGAACTGGCCCCGGCCTGCTCGGCCCTGCTGGCGCGGCTGCTGCCCCGGTACGTCGACCCGGCGGCGATCGCCGTGGTGGAGGGCGGCGGGGAGACGACCACCGCCCTGCTGGCCGAGCGCTTCGACCACATCCTCTACACCGGCAACGCCCGCTTCGGCCGGACGGTGCTGCGGGCCGCCGCCGAGCACTTGACCCCGGTCACCCTCGAACTGGGCGGCAAGTCACCGGTGTTCGTGGACCGCGGCGTCGACCCCGGGGCGGTCGCCGCCCGGCTGGCCCGTGCCAAGTTCGCCAACGCGGGGCAGACCTGCGTGGCCCCCGACTACCTGCTGACCGACCCGGCCACGGCCCGCGCGCTGGAAGGCGCCCTGGCGCGCGCCGTCACCGAGCTGTACGGGCCCGACCCGGCGCGGTCACCGGCGTACGGGCGCATCGTCGACGAGCGGCACTTCGACCGGGTCGTCGCCCTCCTCGACTCGGGCCGTACGGTCTTCGGCGGGCAGCACGACCGCGCGGACCGCTACATCGCGCCCACCCTGCTGGCCGAGGTGGAGCCGGACGCCCCGGTCATGCGGGAGGAGGTCTTCGGCCCCGTCCTGCCCGTCGTCGAGGTCGCCGGCCTCGACGAGGCCATCGCCTTCATCAACGACCGGGACCACCCCCTCGCCCTCTACGCCTTCACCGAGGACGGGCACGCACGCCGCCGCCTGGCCGAGGAGACCGCCTCCGGCGCCCTCAACTTCGGCCTCCCGGTGGCCCACCTGGGCATCCCGGAACTCCCCTTCGGCGGCGTGGGGGAGAGCGGCTCCGGCCGCTACCACGGCCGCTGGTCCCTCGACACCTTCAGCCACCGCCGGGCCTGCCTGGACGCGCCCCTGGTGTGACCGGCCGGGTCCGGATCTCCCCGGCTAGTAGTCCCAGGACATCGTGGCGGTGATGGCGGTCAGGACCAGCCAGCCGATGAGGGGGAGGGCGATGGTGAGGGCGAAGGGCCACTGGGCGGTGATGAGGATGATGCTGCCGAGGACGGTGAAGAGGACCAGGAAGGGGAGGACGGCGAGCGGGAGCGCCCAGCTGACGAGGCGGCGCAGGAGGAGGCCGTAGACGGCGAGGACGGTTCCCGTGCCGACCAGGAGGGCGAGCTTGAGGGCGGTGAGCCAGGGGGTGCTCTGGACGGTGGAGCGGTGGCCCTGGTGGGAGAGCTCGACCACGCGGCCCCGCCAGAGGGTCAGGTCCACGTTGACGCCGTTCTCCAGGCTGTCGTAGAGGCCCTCGGTGACGCTGTAGGTGGCGGTGGGCACCGTCTCGCGGGAGACGGTCAGGCCGTAGGTGGTGGAGTCTCCGTTCGAGTCGGTCTTCTTGGCCGTCACCCGGCCGGTCTCCTGCTTGGTGCAGTCCGCGCCGGGTGCGGTGGCGGGGGCGCCGCAGACCGGGGCGCCGCGGTAGGCGAGCGCCTCGTCGTAGGTGTCGACGAACCAGGAGAAGCCGAGGGCGACGGTGGACAGGCCGATGACGACCAGCAGGGCCTGGGCCACGATGCGGGCGGCCGGGGCGGCGGACCGCCGGCTGTGCTGTCGGGGGCGGAGGGTTGGCGGGGAGGCTGTCCGGTCGGTCGGCGGAGTCGGGACGCGGTCGGTCGGCGGCTCACTCATCGTCGTCGCTCAGCGCCGGCCCCGCCAGCTCGCGCTCCCGGTGCAGCCGGTCCCGGAGCTCCGCCGTCTCCCGCAGCCCGTCGCCGCCGGCGACCCTGATCCGCGCGTCCATCGCACTCCCTCGGCCTCGCCCGGGCGCCTCCCGGGTTCAGTCGGGATGATGGCAGGGGCCGGCGGTGGCGGGGGAGTGGCCTGGCGAGCTTGTGACCGACTTGTGGAACTCGGCCGGGGCGTGGGGCTGGTGGCGTGCCCGGCGGTGGGTCAGGGCAGCAGCAGGCCGGCGAGTTCGTCCAGCAGTTCGGTGACCCTGCGGGCCTTCTCCGGGTCCGGGACGGCCTTGGTGATGACGGGCTCGGCGGGCCGGGCGACGTGGGCGCGGATGGCGTGCCGGGCCGGTTCGGAGACGGTCAGCAGGGTGCGGCGCCCGTCGGCCGGGTCGGCGGCGGCGTCGAGCAGGCCGCGTTCGCGCAGCCGGGCGACGGAGACCGAGACGTGGCTCTGGGCGAAGCCGGTGCGGACCCGGATCTCCTGGACGGAGGTGGCGGGGTGGCGGTACACGTCGGAGACCACGGCGATCTCCCCGGCGCTGAGGTGCTCGGCGGCCGGGTCGGTGATCATCGCGCGGCCGAGTTCCGTCAGCCGCTTGCCGAGTCTGAGGAGTTGCACGCCGTCCATGCCCGCAAGAATACATCTTCACCGATATATCTCCACCAATACATCTTCACTGATGCATCGGCGCCGATGTAGATTGCCGGGCATGACGACCTCCGAACCGCTCAGCCCGGTCTCCCGCACCGCCCTGTCCGTCGCCCGGGTGCGGGCCTACGAGAGCTCCCGACCCGACCCGCTCTTCGTCGACCCGTACGCCCTCGCCTTCGTGGACGCCGCCGGCCTCGAACCCGCCCTCTCCGGACCGGTCAGCAGCCTCGCCAAGGCCCTCGTCGCCCACGGCATCCTGCGCACCCGCTTCTACGACGACCGGCTGCCGGCCGCCGGCGCCGACCAGGTGGTGGTGCTGGCGGCGGGCCTGGACACCCGTGCCTACCGGCTGGACTGGCCGTCCGGTACCCGGGTGTTCGAGCTCGACCTCGGCCCGGTGCTGGACTTCAAGCAGCAGGTCCTGGACGGCCTCGGCGCCGTGCCGAAGGCCCGGCGCACCGCCCTGCCCGTCGACCTGGTCGACCCGCGGTGGCCCGAGCGGCTGGTCGCCGCCGGCTTCGACCCGGCCCGGCGCTCGGTCTGGCTCGCCGAGGGCCTGCTGGTCTACCTCGCCCCGGACGAGGCGGCCGGGCTGCTCACGGCGGTGGCCGGGCTGGCGGCCCCGGGCAGCCGCCTCCTGCTGGAGCAGGGCGGGGACGTGAGCCGCACGCCGCAGGACCCGGCGCTCACCCACCTCACCGGGCTGTGGCGCGGCGGGCTCGGCCCGGGCACCGGCGATTGGCTGGCCGGGCACGGCTGGACGGTGGAGACCACCGCCCTGACCCGGCTCGCGGAGACGTACGGGCGCCCGCTCCCGGACCCGTCGACCACGAGGGCGTTCATCGAGGCGGAGCGGCGTACCGCGGACTGAAGCCGGGGCCTGACGGACCATCACTCCCGGTCGGCGGGCTGGGGCGGCCAGGTGTCCGGGGCCAGGACGCCGGTGGTGTAGGCGCGGGCGACCAGGGCGGTGCGGTTGGGGACGCGCCAGCGGCGGGAGAGCCGGGCCAGGTGGTAGTTGACGCCGTCCGGAGTGATGCCGAGGGCCCGGGCGATCTGCGCGGTGGTGTCGCCCCGGGCCGCGGCGGCGAGGATGCGGGCCTCGACCGGGCTGGCCTCGGCCCGGGGGCCGGACGGCGGGGCCTCGGCCGGGGGCTCCGCCGCCTGCAGCGACAGCAGGAGGTTCGGGGTCTGCTCCGGGGTGTCGCTGACCAGGTCGACGGTCATCTCGCCGTGCCGCTCGGTGCCGCCGGCGGGCGTCCAGGAGACCCGGGCCGGGTACTGCGAGCGGCGGTGCAGCCGGACGGCCTCGGTGAGCGCCTCCAGGGTGCCGGTGTCCCGCAGGGTGAAGAACTCCAGAATCCTACGGTGGCGCAACTGGCCCGGCAAGCAGCCGAATTCGGCTGCCATCGCGCGGTTGACGATCAGGATCTGCCCGCCGAACTCGCACACCGCGATGGGCATCGGCACGTGGTCCATCAGCCGCAGCGCCCGGTTGCGCCAGATCACCGCCGGGTCCAGGCGGCCGCCCGGCAGGGGGGCGCAGTCCTCGGTCGATCGCATCGGTGGTTCTCCTCTCCGGGGCCAGGGCTGACGGTTCGTGGGCAAGCCCGTCGGAGCCCCTGGTACTACACAATCATGTAGTGATCGGGGTCTGACCTTCCGCCCGGTGGGCGCACAGTGGTGGAAGACCGAAGTTTTCCTGCCGTGGGAGGGGCCACAGCGATGACCGAGACCGTGGAGAGCACGACCGAGGGCCAGTGGACGGCCGAGGACGGGTGGACGGACGGCGGCGAGCGGGCGGACGGGGTCGGGAGTGGTCGGGCCGTCCCCCTGGTGGACATCTCGTCGGCGCCGCCGATCGCCGCCCCGATGCTGCGCACCATGGAACTGGCCAGAGAGCACGGCCCGGCCTTCGTCCAGCGGCTGCACGGCCGGGACAGCCTGATCGTCAGCGGGCTGGAGCTGGTCGAGGAGCTCGCCGACGAGACCCGGTTCACCAAGTCGATCGGCCCGGGCCTGGAGAACGTCCGCCAGTTCACCGGCGACGGCCTGTTCACCGCCTACAACGACGAGCCCAACTGGGCCCGGGCGCACGACATCCTGATGCCCGCCTTCGCGCTCGGCTCGATGCGCACCTACCACCCGGTGATGCTGCGGGTGGCCCGCCGGCTGGTCGACTCCTGGGACCGCCGGGAGGCCGCCGGACTGCCGGTGGACGTGCCCGGCGACATGACCCGGATGACCCTGGACACCATCGGACTGGCCGGCTTCGGCTTCGACTTCGGCTCCTTCGAGCGGGACGAGCCGCACCCCTTCGTCGAGGCGATGGTGCGCTGTCTGGGCTGGGCGATGAACAGGCTCACGCGCGACCCGGAGGCCGACCACCGCGAGCGCGACACCGCCTTCCGGGCCGACGCCGACTACCTGGCCGCTGTGGTGGACGAGGTGATCGCCGCCCGCTCCGCGGAGGGAACCGCCGGGGAGGGAGCTGTTGGGGAGGGCGAGCAGGCTCCGGCCGAGGACCTGCTGGGCCTGATGCTCGGCGCGGTCCGCCCCTCGGACGGGACCCGGCTGGACGCCGAGAACATCCGCAACCAGGTGATCACCTTCCTGATCGCCGGCCACGAGACCACCTCGGGCGCGCTCTCCTTCGCGATGTACTACCTGGTCAAGCACCCGACGGTGCTGCGCCAGGTGCAGCGGGAGGTGGACGGGCTCTGGGGCGACCAGGCCGACCCGGAGCCCTCCTACGAGGACGTCGGACGGCTGCGCCACACCCGCCAGGTGCTCAACGAGGCGCTGCGGCTGTGGCCGACGGCGCCCGCGTTCAGCCGGGAGGCCCGCGAGGACACCCTGCTCGGCGGCCGCATCCCGCTGCGCGCCGGGGAGACCGTCTTCGTCTCCACGCCGATGCTGCACCGGGACCCGTCGTGGGGCGACAACCCGGAGCTGTTCGACCCGTCCCGGTTCGACCCCGAGTGCGAGGAGGCCCGCTCCCCGCACGCCTTCAAGCCCTTCGGCACCGGCGAACGCGCCTGCATCGGACGGCAGTTCGCGCTGCACGAGGCCGTCATGCTGCTCGGCATGCTGGTCCACCGCTACCGGCTGATCGACCACACCGACTACCGGCTGACCATCAAGCAGACGCTCACCATCAAGCCCGACGACTTCACCCTCGGCCTCGCCCGGCGCACGCCCGGCCGGGCCGCGACCGCCTCCGGCTCCACCGCTGCTGCCAGCGGCTCCACCGCTGCTGCCAGCGGCTCCACCGCTGCTGCCACCGGCACTGCCGAGCGGCCCGGGACGGCCGGGCGGGTCCGCCAGGGGACCGGGCTGCTGCTCCTGCACGGCTCCAACTACGGCGCCTGCCGGGAGTTCAGCCGGCAGCTCGCGGAGGCCGCCGCCGACCTCGGCTGCGAGACGGAGACCGCCCCGCTGGACGCGTACGCGGACGGGCTGCCCACCGACCGGCCGGTGGTGATCACCGCCGCCTCGTACAACGGGCAGCCGACCGACGACGCGGCCCGGTTCGTCCGCCGGCTCCAGGAGGCCCAGGAGGCTCAGGACGCCGGGGAGGGGCAGGAGGGCGGGACGGCCGAGGGCGTCGAGTACACGGTGCTCGGCATCGGCGACCGCACCTACGCCGCGACCTACCAGCGCGTCCCGGGGCTGATCGACGACCGGCTCGCCGCGCTCGGCGGCACCCGGCTGCTGGCCCGCGCCGAGGCCGACGCCTCCGGCGACCTGGCCGGCACCGTACGGCAGTTCACCGCCGAGCTGCGCGAGACCCTGCTGGCGCGCTACGGGGACGCCGACGCCCCCGCCGAGGCGCGGCCGGCGGCCGCCTACTCGGTGACCGAGGTGACCGGCGGCCCGCTGGCCGCGCTGGCCGCCCGGCACGGCATGGCGGAGCTGACCGTCACCGCCGTCGGCAGCCTGACCGACCCCGCGTACCACCGGGTCAAGCGGCTGGTCCGGCTGGCCCTGCCGGAGGGTACCGGCTACCGGACCGCCGACCACCTCACCGTGCTCCCGGCCAACGACCCGGCGCTGGTCGAGCGCGCCGCCAAGCTGTTCGGCGCCGACCTCGACACGGTGCTGGGCATCGTGGCGCACCGGCGCACCGGACTGGCCGTCGACCGCCCGCTGACGGTGCGCGAACTGCTCACCCGCCACGTCGAGTTGCAGGACCGGCCGAGCGCCGAGCAGCGCGCCGCCCTGGCCGCGCTCAACCCCTGCCCGCCCGAGCAGGCCGCGCTGCGGGCGCTGTCCGAGGACGACCCGCGCACCCTGCTGGACCTGGTCGAGGACCACCCGGCCCTCCAGGGGCGGCTCGGCTGGCCGGTGCTGCTGGAGCTGCTGCCGCCGATCCGGCCGCGGCACTACTCGATCTCCTCCTCGCCCGCCGGCGACCCGGGCCGGGCGGAGCTGATGGTCTCGGTGCTCAGCGGGCCGGCCCGCTCGGGCCGGGGCACCTTCCGGGGCACCGGCTCCGGCTACCTCGACCGGGTGGCCGTCGGCGACACCGTGCTGGCCCGGGTCCAGCCCTGCCGGGAGGCGTTCCGGATCGGTCACCGGACCCCGGTGGTCATGATCGCGGCCGGCACCGGCCTGGCGCCCTTCCGGGGTGCCGTCGCCGACCGCCGGGCGCTGCTCGCCGAGGGGGCCGGGCTCGCCCCGGCGCTGCTGTACTTCGGCTGCGACGACCCGGACGCGGACTACCTGCACCGCGGTGAGCTGGAGGCGGCCGAGCAGGCCGGCGCGGTCTCGCTGCGGCCCGCCTTCAGCGAGCGGCCGCGGGACGGGCGGCGCTACGTGCAGGACCGGATCGCCGCCGAGGCGGCCGAGGTCTGGGAGCTGCTCGAAGCCGGTGCCGAGGTGTACGTGTGCGGCGACGGCGCCCGGATGGCGCCGGGCGTCCGGGAGGCCTTCCGGACGCTGTACCGGGAGCGCGTCCCGGGCGCGGACGAGCAGGGGGCGCAGGCCTGGCTGCAGGGGCTGATCGAGGCCGGGCGGTACGTCGAGGACGTGTACGCCGGCTGACGGCCCACCCCTCCTGACACGGCCGTGGGGGGGGGGGGGGGGGGGGGGGGGGGCCCCGGCGCCCCGGCCCGGGGCCGGGGGGGGAGAACACAGAGGGGAGA
>NZ_JBHJSJ010000026.1:90625-121341 GCF_042268845.1 Kitasatospora sp. NPDC056273
GCGCGCGCTCCGCCTCGCGCGGGTGGTCCGCGTCCGCGCGCCCCCCGCTCCCCCCCCCCCCCCCCCCCCGGCCCGGCGCGGCCCCGCCCCCGCCGGGGCCCCCCCCCCCCACGGCTCGCAAGGAGCGGCCGGTGTCAGTACACGCTGACCTGGTACGCGGAGAGCGCCGCGTTGACGGGCTGGTAGAAGGTCGTCCCGCCCGAGGTGCAGTCGCCGCTGCCGCCCGAGGTGAGGCCGAGCGCCTTGGCCCCGTCGTACAGCGGGCCGCCCGAGTCGCCCTGCTCGGCGCAGACGTTGGTCTGGATCAGGCCGCGGACGGTGCTGCCGTCCGTGTAGCGCACGGTGGCGTTGAGCCCGGTGACGGTGCCGCCGTGGGTGCCGGTGGTCGAGCCGGTGCGCTGCACCGCCTCGCCGACGACGGCGTCCGGGGCGGAGGTGAAGCCGCCCGGGTGGCTGAGCGCGCCGTTGTCGTAGCGGACCAGCGCGTAGTCGTGGCCGGGGAAGGTCGAGCCGATGGTCGGGCCGATCAGGTTGGCGTGGTTGACGTCGGTGTACCAGTTGGCGGCGACGTTGCCGCAGTGCCCGGCGGTGAGGAAGTAGTAGGTGCTGCCGCTGACCACGTTGAAGCCGAGCGAGCAGCGGTACTGGCCGCCGTAGATGGCGTCGCCGCCGGCGAGCAGCGGGGTGAACGCGCCGGGGACGCGGTGGACGGTGATGGTGGACGCGTCGGCGCCGGCGGAGCTCATCAGCTTGGCGAGCGAGACCGGGGAGACGGTGCTGTCGGCGGTCACCACGACGTGTCCGGCGGCCTCGTCGACGTACCAGGCGGTGCCGTTGACCTCGGCGCCCAGGATGGCCTCGCTGACCGCCAGGAGCTGCTCCGGTCGGGCGGTGGGGGCCGTGGGGACGGTGGGGGCGGTGGGGATGGGAGTGGCTGCGGCGCCCGGCGCGGCGACCGCGGTGGCGGTCAGCAGGCCCAGGGCGGCGGCGAGCAGGCGGAAGCGGCGCGTACGGCCGGTACGGCGGGTGGTGCCGGGTGTGGTGCCGGTGCGGGGCGTGGGGCGCATGGTCCTCACCGATCTCCTCCAGAGGGGGGCGACGGCCCTGAGGGTTGGGGCCGTGAAGCGCGGTCAGGCGATGGGCGGACCCCGGCCGGTGCTCTCCGGAAGCACGGCGGATGATCAGCTCCTGACCGGCGCTGACCGGAAGTATGAGGAAACGGACCGTTCGGTACAAGCTTTCTGATGGGGTGTCGGCGGACCCGCAGGCTCAGGAGTGAGCCCGCGGGTCCGCCGTTCGGCGGCTGCCGTGCCGCTCCTACACGGCGGGCAGCGGTTCGGACCCGGCGAGCCGGCGGCCGCGGTGGAGGGCGCGCAGCGAGAGCGCGCACGCCGCCCCGAGGGCGCACAGCGCCAGCCAGGGGAGCGCGGCGAGCCCGGCCGCGCGGGCGGCGTCCAGGGCCGCGCCGGTCAGCAGGTTCCCGAGGGTGATGCCGACCCCGCAGACGGTGTTGTAGAGCCCGTAGTGGGTGGCGACCAGGCGGTCCCCGGAGAGCCGGACCACGGTGTCCATCTCGAACGGGTACGCCAGCACCGTGCCCAGGGCCAGCAGGAACGCGGCCAGCGCCGGCGGCCCTGCGGCCAGCGCCCAGCGCCCGGGGCCCGCCTCGGGAACAGGCAGGGCCGAGGCGGCGAGCAGCGGCAGGAAGGCCGCGCCCATCACGGCCACCCCCGCGACCAGGGCCGTCCCCGGCGCGATCCGGGCCCGGCACCAGGCCGTCACCCTGGTCTGGAGCAGGATCGTGCCCAGCCCGGACACCACGAACAGCAGCGCCGTCGCCACCGTCCCGCCGGTGCCGCCGCCGCCCAGCCGGCGGACCTCCAGCGGCAGCGCCAGGTACACCTGGAAGGACAGCACGTACGAGCCGGTCATCGCGCCCGCGAAGAGCAGGAACGGCCGGTTGGCCAGCACCCCGCGCCACTGCGCGAGGACACCCGTACGCTCGTGCCCCTCGTCCGGCCCGGAGCCCCGGCGGGCCGGCAGCGACCGGATCTGCACCGCGCTGAGCACCGCGAACACCCCGGCCGCGACCAGGCAGGTGGTGCGGAAGTCCACCGCCGTCAGCGCCATGCCGACCAGCGGGCCGAGCAGGACGCCCGCCTGGTAGAAGACGTTGAACAGCGCGAACGCGGCCACCCGCCGCTCCTCGCCCGCGTCCCGCGCCAGGTACGCCCGCACGGCCGGGTTGAACAGCGCCCCGGCCAGGCCGGTGGCCGCCGAGGCCGCCACCAGGGCGGGCAGCGAGGAGGAGAGGCCGAGCGCGGCGAAGCCGGCGGTGCGCAGCAGGCAGCCCGCCACGATCAGCGGCTTGTAGCCGAACCGGTCGGCCAGCGTGCCGCCGACCAGGAACATGCCCTGCTGGGTGAAGTTGCGCACCCCGAGCACCAGCCCGACCGTCCAGCCGGCCAGGCCCAGGCCGCCGGACAGGTGCGCGGCCAGGTAGGGCATCAGCATGTAGAAGCCCAGATTGATGGTGAACTGGTTGACCATCAGCAGCCGGACGCTGCGCTCGTGGCCCCGGAACTGGGCGGTCAGCCCCCTCACGCGGCACCGCCGGGGGCGCCCGGGAGGGTCAGCGGGTCGACCACCTCGGCGCAGCGGGTCCAGCGGGTGACCTCCCGCTCGTCCGGCCGGGCGAGCTCGTCCGGGCCGTCCGCCGGCGGGTGGTCCAGCAGGTCGTGCGCGGCGCCGTACTCGTCGTCGTAGACGGTGCCGAGGTAGCGCTGCGGTCCGTCCGGGAAGATCGCGGCGATCCGGGTGCCGGCGGGCCGGGTACGGGCCAGCCAGCCGGCCACCAGGGCGACCGCGCCGACGCTCCAGCCGCCGGTGGCGTAGTGCGAGGCGGCCAGCCGGCGGCAGGTCCAGACGGCCTCGGCCGGGGCGACCCAGTGGACCTCGTCGAAGGCCTGGTAGGCGACGTTGCGCGGGTAGATGCTGGAGCCCAGGCCGCGCATCAGCCGGGTCCGGGCGGGCTGGCCGAAGATCGTGGAGCCGACGGTGTCCACCCCGACCACCCGCAGCCCCGGGTAGAGCTGGCGCAGGACGCGCGAGGTGCCGGCCGAGTGCCCGCCGGTGCCGACGCTGCACACCAGCACGTCCAGGTGGCCCAGTTGGGCGGCGAGCTCCAGCGCCAGCGGGGTGTAGGCGGTGGTGTTGTCGGGGTTGTTGTACTGGTCGGGGCACCACGATCCCGGGTGGCGGGCCAGCAGTTCGGCCACCCGGTCGCGCCGGGCCTGCTGCCAGCCGCCCCGCGGGTGCGCACTGGCGACCGCCTCCACCTCGGCGCCGTACGCGGTGAGCAGCCTGGTCATGGTCGGCTCCAGCCCCGGGTCGGTGACCAGCGTGACCGGGTGCCGGTACACCATGCCGGCCAGCGCGAGCCCCAGTCCCAGCGTGCCGCTGGTGGACTCCACGATCCGACCGCCCGGGCGCAACTCGCCCCGGGCCCGGGCCCGTTGGACCATGTGCAGGGCCGGGCGGTCCTTGATGCCACCGGGGTTGAAGCCCTCCAGCTTGGCCCAGAAACCGCGGCCCGCCGGGGCGAGCGGCTCGCCGATCCGCAGGACCGGGGTGTTGCCGACCAGGCCGCTGAGGGCCGCGTGGTCGTCCGTGCGATGGGTGAGGGACATCATGTCTCTTCTCCTGTCGGGAGGTTGGCGGAAGGTACGGCAGCTCGGACGGACACCGAGCCGCTATATCCGCCACCGACCGGTGACCAGCAACGGGCCTCTCGGCCCGGACGTACGGGCGGCGCACCCGGCGGCGGCCGTCGGGCGGAGCGCGGCAGGCTCCGCCCGGTCCCCGCCGGGGGCGGTGGCCGGGGACGGAGCGGGCAGGGCCGTCGACCGGACGGACCGCTGCGCGGGCGCGGCGGCCTCCCCGGTCGCGCAGTGCCGCTCCAGGGAGTCGGCGGGGAAGTCGCCCGGCTCGGCCGGGGCGGTGGCCGCGGCGGGGGAGCGGAGCGGATGGGGGTCGAGGTGCTGCTGCGGGCAGCCGACGGGCAGCAGGGAGAACAGGCCGAGCAGCAGCGCGGCCAGGAGCCTGATGGGCATGACGGGACTCCGCGCGGCCGCGCGGGGGCGGCAGCGGATCGCGGGGGCGGAGGGGGCGGACGCGGGCGATGGGCGCCGACCCGCGCGCCGCGAGGCGGGCACAGGGGCGGGGCGCGGCCCGGGGCCGGTCTAGACCCTCAGCCGGGCGATCCGGTGCGGGGGTTCGAGTGTTCCGGGAGCGGTGCTCCCCCCGGCTCCGGCGTCTCCGGTGCCTCCGGCCGTCGGGCCCGTCGGGTCGGGCGCCGGTGCGGCGTCCCCGAGGGTGGGCTGGGCGGCGACGGCCGACCAGGCGGCCTCGGCGTCGGGGCCGTCCTCGGGTTTCCCGGACAGGCACTCGCCGCCGGGGTGGTCGGCGTCCTCGCCGTGCTCCTGCTGGTGGGCGGGCCGCGTGGGCTGCGGAGCCTTCGGGGCGTTCGGAGCCTGGGGGCTGTCGCCCGCCGCCGTGGCGTGGGCGGACCAGACGATCCGGATCGGATCGGTGTGCCCGGCGCCGGTCTCCGCGCTGAACCCGTGGGACGCGAACACGGCCATCAGCAGGGCGCCCAGCCAGAACAGCCGCGCCGCCACCCCTCGGGGGTGGGCGCGTCGTGTACGCAACGGCGACCGGGCGGTGACCATGCCGTGATCCTAGCCCGACTTCCTGCTCCGCCATAGCGCGCCTCAGATGGTGTGATGAATCGTCAACTGGCTTCATCAGGAGCGCGATCGGAAGAGTCGGAAGAAAGTGTTATCGGCGAGGGTGGGGAGGGTCTCCTGGGCACGGGAGTGAACGCGCGATGCCGTGGGTGAGGTCCACGGCGGGAACGCGGAGTGCGAGATGGGGCGCTCCGCGCGGAGCCAGAGGTCTCCGACCGCGTCCGCCCCCGACGCGCCGCCGGACCGTCCCGTCCGGCCGGCGCACCCGGCGGTCCGCACGCTCCCCCCTGGCTGCGGACCGCCGGGGTCACCGGGTTATTGAGCCGAGGCCCGTTCCTTGGGCAGCCGCCAGACCAGTTCCTCCCCGGTCTCCGCCGGGGCGAGCACCTCGGCGGGACGGCGCAGGTGCTCGGTGAAGCCGAGGCGGGCCGGGACGGCGCCGCTGGCCCGGTTGGCCGGGTCGTGGACGATCTCGACGGCCTCCACCCCGGGGAGGCGGAAGGCCTCGTCGGCCAGGGCCCGCGCCGTCCGGGTGGCCAGCCCGCGCCCGGTGACGGCAGGGTGCAGCCAGTAGCCGATCTCGCGGACCTCGTCCGGAGTGTCCTCGCGCCGGAACAGCCCGCAGGCACCGACGATCGCGCCGTCGAGCACGATCGCGTACGTGAAGTCCCGCCCGTTCGCCCAGAGTTCCGCGCGGCCGGCGAGGAACTCGGCGGTCTTGGCGCGGCTGTGCTCGCCCACCCAGGGCATCCAGGGCCGCAGGTGCTCCAGCGACTCCTCGATGACGGCGAAGAACTCGGGCAGATCCGCCTCGCCGTCGAAGCGGCGCAGGGTGGCCCCGTCCAGGGCGATGACGTGCTGGGGATGGTTCATGGCAGGAGGATGGTCCGTGCACGCCTCGCCGGGCAAACGGGTTTTCGGGCCGGGGCCGTCCGATCGTCAGTCCGGGCCGTCCGCCGGGGTGCGCCGCTGCAGCAGGACGGCCGCCTCGCGGTCGGTGACCTCGTGGAACTCGCCGTACCAGGGCCCGGCGGCGTGCGCGTAGCGGGGCAGGTGCAGGCAGACCACCGCGTCCACGTCCCGGCGCAGGTCGGCCGCGATCCGGGCGTCGCCGACCGGCGCCGCGAGGATCAGCCGCTCCGGGTGGTCGGCGGCCAGGGCGTGGAGGGCCGCCCGGGCGGTGAGCGCGTCGGTCAGCCCGTCGGAGACCAGGACGGCGGTGCGCCCGCTCAGCGGGAGCCGGGCCCGGCCAGGGCGGTAGAGCGCCTCGCGGCGGTGGACCTCGACCCGCTCCCGTCTGACGCTCGCGTCCAGTTCAGCCGAGGTGATCCCGAGGCTCTCCAGGGCGTACCGGTCGAGCAGCGGCGGGTCGCCGTCGGCGATCGCGCCGACCGGGCGGTCGTGGCCGGGCACGGTCAGCGGCCGGACCACCGTGGCGTCGAGCGGGGCGCCCAGCGACTCGGCGACCTCGGCCGCCACCGGCAGCCCGCCGGGGGCCAGGCCGAGGACCACCAGCTCGGCACCGGCCCGCCCGCCCAGCAGCGGGGCGAGCCTGAGGGCCAGCTGGTGGCCGGCGGTGCTGCGGTCGAGGAATCTCACGGGCCTGTCCTCGTCCTCCAGGTGTTCGAGCGGCTCGGTCGGGACCGGGGCGGTGCGGACGGGCGAGCGGCCTGCGGGCACCGTCCGTTCCGCCCCGTCACCGGGGCGGCTGCCCCGTTGCGGCGGGCTCTAACGTCCGGGCGCGATCCGGGGGTGGTACGGAACGGACGGCGCGTGTGCACCGGCGGGGAACGGGCAGGCGCGGGGCATGGACGGCCGACGGACGGTGCTCCCGCTCGCACCTGTGGTGAGGCCCGCCTGGCACCGCGCACCCGGTGACGGCCCCGCGCCGTCCCCGCCGGACCACGAGCCGGACGCCCGGCCGGAGGCGCGATCGGCGGCTCGGACGGCCGGGCCACGGCTGCTCGCGAGAATCGGGGCCGACCGCGTGCCACGGCTCCACCCCGGCCACCAGCGCACCGGCCGGGCCGAACCGAGGTGAGGAGGCAGGCCGTGGACCGCCCCGGGAACGGTGGGCCGCCAGGCCGGGAGCAGGTCAGGCGACTGGCGCTGGAAGGCGGCCCCGGCACGGTGCGGCGCAGCCGCGAGTTCAGCCGACGGGCGCTGGTGTCCTGGCAGTGGCTGCCGGCCGTCGACGAGGACCGGCGGGCCGCCGCCGAGGACGTCCTGCTGATGGTCGCCGAGCTGGTCGCCAACGCCTGTCTGTACGCCCCCGGCGGCCCGAGCGAGCTGCGGCTCCACTGGGACGGTGCCCGGCTGCGGGTGGAGGTCGCGGACGCCAGCCCCGTCCCGCCGCGGCTGCGCCCGTCCGCCGGTGCGGGCCGCCCGGGCGGGCACGGACTGCGGGTGGTGGACCGGCTCTCCGCCGCCTGGGGCTCCCGGCCCGAGGCCGGCGGGAAGCTGGTCTGGCTGGAGGTGTCGCGCCCGCCGGCCCTGACGGCGGCGGGTGCGGACAGGGAGCCGGAACGGCCGGGCTGATCGCCGCACGTCCTCGCCCTCGTCCGAGGGTGCGTCCGTCGCTCCGCAGCCGGCGCACGGCACCCGTCGAACTCCGGGGCCCGGCGCGCCCTTTCCCGTTCCCGTGGCATCGCCCCCGCCGCCCGACTAGCGTTGCCCGGCATGACCGACACCGGGACCGACATCACCGCTGAGCTGGTCCGCGCGCTGCTGCGCGACCAGCACCCCGACCTGGCCGACCGCCCCGTGACGCTCGGCGCGCGCGGTTGGGACAACCAGCTGTGGCGGCTCGGCGACGACCTCGCCGTCCGGCTGCCCTGGGCGACGACGTCGGCGGACGAGCTGCTGCGCAAGGAACACGCCTGGCTGCCCGCCCTCGCCCCGCACCTGCCGCTGCCCGTCCCCGTCCCACAGCGCCTCGGCGAGCCCTCCGAGCGGTTCCCGCGGCCGTGGATCGTCACCACCTGGGTGCCGGGCGAGCCCGCCGACCGCGCGCCCGCCACCCGCGCCGCGCGGGCCGCCGACACCCTGGCCGCCTTCCTGACCGCCCTTCACCGCCCCGCCCCCGACGGTGCGCCCGCCGGTCGCGGCCGCGGCGGACCGCTGGCCGACCACGCCGAGGGCTTCGCGAGGCAGCTCGCCTCGGCCATCGAACTGGGGCTGCTCCCCGACCCGGAGGCCGTCCGCGCGGTCTGGGAGGACGCCGTCACCGCGCCGGAGTGGACGGGCCCGGACCTGTGGCTCCACGGCGACCTGCACCCGGCCAACGTGCTCACCGCCGACGGCACCTTCTGCGGTGTGATCGACTTCGGCGACCTCTTCGCCGGTGACCCGGCCGGTGACCTCGCCGCCGCCTGGATCCTGCTGCCGGACGGCGCCGCCGACCGCTTCCACGCGGCCTACCGGCCCGCCCCGGACCCCGCCACCCTGCGCCGAGCCCGCGGCTGGGCGGTGCTGCGCGCCCTCTCCTGCCTGCGCATCGGCCACGCCGGTGACCATGGCCGCCCCGGCGGCAAGCCCAGCTGGGGCCCACCCGCCCGGGCCGCCCTGGCCCGCCTCGTCGCCACGGTGGGCCGCTGATCGCGCGCTGTCGCCTCAGGTGCTGCCCGGGTCGGCGAGGGCGCCCCCGCCGACCCGCTACCGCTCGGCGAGCCCGGGCAGCACCGGCTTCACGTCCAGCACCGGGGTGCCGTCGATCGCCTCCAGTCCGCTGACCCGCAGCCGCGGGCCGTCCACGGCCAGGACGGTGACCCGGTGCAGCCCGATCGGGTTCGGCCGGTCCGGCGAGCGGGTCGCGAACACCCCGGTCTCCGGCCGGGAGCGGTCCCCGCGCGGACGCACCGCCAA
The DNA here is from genome assembly GCF_042268845.1 of Kitasatospora sp. NPDC056273. Classification (NCBI taxonomy): domain Bacteria; kingdom Bacillati; phylum Actinomycetota; class Actinomycetes; order Kitasatosporales; family Streptomycetaceae; genus Kitasatospora; species Kitasatospora sp. NPDC056273. Next base: position 99,238 of record NZ_JBHJSJ010000026.1, read on the forward strand.
GACCTCCCGGTCCGCCCGGTGCAGCCAGGTCAGCAGCAGCACCTCCTGCCCGGCCACCAGGTCCCGCAGCCCCCGCTCCACCCCGGCCTCGAAGGCCACCCACGCCTCCGGCGCGCCCTCGTCCCCCTGCCTCGGCGCCCCCGCCCGCTCCAGCAAGGGCGACTCCACCCACCCGATCGCCCGCACCTCGAACCCGCGCTCCCGCTGGTTCCGCTCCCGCAAACCCCTGTCCGTCATTGCGCCCTCCGTGCACCCTCGGCTCCGTCCGGCAGCACGGTAGCGGGCCCGGGTGTCGGTACCCCGGTGCAGACTGGAAGTTCCCTCTCGTGGTTGATGGCAGAGATGAGACGCCATGAACGAGTACGACGGTGAACTCCCTACGCGCAACCTGGTCTTCAACACCGACCTCGACCGCCTCCTCGACCTCGACCGAGACGACCTCGGTGTCCCCGAACAGCCCGGCCTGTGGCACCGGCTGCGCGCCGACCGGCGGCCGGTGGCCCAGCGCGGGCTGCTCTGCCCCACCTGCCGGGACGCCCGCCCCGACCAGCCGGAGTGGATGTACCTGTCGTTCCGGCGCGGTCGGCGCATCGCCTCCCACCACAACCCGCACCGCCGGGCCCACACCGCTGCCCAGGACGAGCAGCGCAAGGCCTACCAGGAGCGCTACGCCCGGGCCGCCGAGAGCGACGGGCACGCCGTCGAGATCGGGGCCGGGACGGCCGACGGGCGGCGGCCCGCCGTCCTGGTCACCGGCGTGGACGGCCGCCGGTTCGGATTCGAGCCCCAACTCTCGTACGTCAGCGCGCAGTCCGTCCGGCGTCGGAACCGGCTGGTGCGGGAGGACGGCATCACCGCGGTCTGGCACACCGTCGACCCGAACGCGCCGCTCATCGACCAGGTCCACTGGGTGCGCACCGACAACCTGCCGGCCCGGGCCATCCGCGAGGACCGCGACCTGCTGCTGCGCGGCGGGGTGCGGACCCTCCAACTGCTGAAGTGCGACCGCGTCAGCCCGCGGCCCTGCCAGGTGCGCGGCGGCGGCGGCCGCTGCGGGCGGTGGCACCCGACGTGGGCGGTGCTGGTCCCGCGGATCGACGACTTCGTGCGCCGGGTCGCCGGCGGCGTGTATGTGCCGATCACCCAACGGACCCGGAACGGCGGCCCGCTGCGCTTCTGGGCGCCCGAGGCGGACCGGCGCCGCTTCCTCGCCAACGGCGGGGTGCTGGCGGACCGGACGGACCGGCCGGTGGTCCCGCGTCAGCGCGGGGCCGACCACCCGCGGGTGCCGGAGCGGCGCCGTGCTCCGCACCGCCCGCCGCATCGGCTGCTGCTGCCCGGGGACCCGTACGACCCGGTGGGCGAGCCGCTCACCTCCGATCGGGTGATCCCGCCGGTGCGGAGGGAGATCTGCTCGGCGGGCCGGATCCCGTGTGGAGCGCCGGGAGCCCGGCTGTATCCGGGCGGCTGGTACTGCGACGCCCACCGGCCGGGGGCGCCGGGGTGACGGCGCGGCGCGGCCCCGCGCGGTCGGCGCCCGGTCCGGCGGCGACGGCGCGAGGGGGCTCACCGCGGTAGGCAGGACTCCTCGCCGATCGCGACCAGGAGTTCGAGCGGGAACTCCCGGTCGGCCTGCCCGATGATCAGGCCCACCCAGCGCCCGGTGGACGGCACCCGCCACACCGGCAGGTGGAAGACGAGGGAGGCCAGGGAGACCAGCGGCTCGGGCCCGTCGGTGTCGGCGAAGTCCGGCTGGTCGTACCCGAGGTGGGACCAGAGGTCGATCGTGTCCGGGGCGCCCCAGCGGTCGGTCAGGACGGCGGTCAGGGCGGTGAGGTCGGCTTCGAGTTCGTCCTCGGCCTCGGTGACGGTCTCGGGGCCCGGGTCGTCCCAGAAGTCGCGGCTCGCCCGGAGCACGGCGAGCTGGTGCCCGGGGCCGCCCCAGCCGTGCTCGGTCCTCGTGTCCGCGCGCTCGGGGAACGGGGCGGCGAGGAGGGAGTCGAGGACCGACAGCTGGTCGTCGACGGAGCCTACGGAGTGCGGCAGTGACATGGCCCGGAGTGTAGGGCCGGCCCCTGACAGGCCCCGCTACGGCGACCGGACGGGGAGGACCAGCCAGGACGGTTCGAGCGGGAGCAGGTGCCCGGTGAGGGTGTGGACGTCCGTGGGGACGGCGGCGCGGGAGAGCAGGGCAGGGAGGTGGTCGGTGGTGTAGGCGTGGTGGGCGGCGGGGGTGGTCCAGAGGGTGGTGACGAGGTAGCGGTCGGGCGCGAGGCGGGTGACGGCGCCGCCGAGCATGCCGTCGGCGGCGGCCATGCCCGGGGCCCAGAGGCGGTGTTGGACGTCGAGGAAGTGGTCGGCGCGCCCCGGGTGGAGGCGGCAGTCGGCGGCCCGCAGGACGGTGGCGCGGGTGAGGGCGTCGGGGAGGGACGGGGAGGAGCCCGGCATGGTGAGGACGACCGGGCCGGTGGCGACCTCGATCGCGCTGTAGGCGGAGTGCTGGGCGGCGTCGGCGGCGGCCCGGTCGTGGCGTTCGCGCAGGAAGCGGGTGTAGGCGGGCTCGTCGGCCCACAGGGCGAGCAGGAGGGCGCGGTCGCCGTCCGGTGCCCAGCCGCCGGCCTGGCCGACCAGGCCCGGCTGGTCGGAGATCGCCGACCAGCGGCGCTGGCCGGCGGCGAACGCCTCGCGTGCTCCGGGCCGTACCCGGCAGTCGATCCACTTGCCCCACATGCGGGCCATCCTGCCGCCGGGAGGCGGAGGAGGGTCAATCGGGCGCTGGTCGCGGGGGCGGTACGGCCGGGGGCGTAGGTCCTCTCTTTCGGATGACGAGAGGACCCGGGCCGATGGCCGGATGTTGCAGAGTCCCGTCATTGCCGCCAGAGCCGCCTCCGGGCGAGGGTGGGGGCATGGACGACGCACTCCGCCTGCCGCATCTGGTCGTGGTCCCGGTGTTCCCCGGGGTGAACGCGCTGGACGTGGCCGGGCCCGCCGAGATCTTCGCGCTCGCCGGCCGGCTGCTGCCGCCCGGGCGGCCCGGGTACGAGGTACGGGTGTGCGCCGAGCGGAGCGGGCCGGTGGAGACCTTCTCGGGGGTGCCGCTGCACGTGACCGGGACGTTGGCGCAGGCGCGGGTCCGCGCGGACACGGTGCTGGTGCCGGGCCGGGTGGACCTGGGGCCGGACGGGCCGGTGCCCCGGGTGGACCAGGCCGTGGTGGCCTGGCTGCGGGAGGCCGGGCCACGGGCCGGACGGGTCGCCTCGGTCTGCGCGGGCGCGCACGTCACCGCGGCGGCCGGGCTGCTGGACGGGCACCGCGCGACCACCCACTGGGCGACCGCCGAGCGGCTGGCCGCCGACCACCCGGCCGTCGAGGTGGACGCCGATCCGGTGTTCATCCGCTCCGGGCGGATGTGGACCAGCGCCGGCCTGAGCACCTCGATGGACCTCACCCTGGCGCTGGTCGCCGAGGACCACGGCGACGACCTCGCGCTGGAGATCGCCAGGATCATGGTGATGTACCTGCAACGCCCTGGCGGCCAGAGCCAGTTCAGCGTTCCGCTGGCCCACCGCGCGGGCGGCCGGGCGGACCTGCGGGACCTGCGCCGCTGGATCGGCGAGCACCTGGACGCCGACCTGTCGGTGCCCGTCCTCGCCGGCCGGCTCGCCATGAGCGAGCGGCACTTCGCCCGGGTCTTCCGTGCGGAGACCGGTACGACGCCCGGGGCGTACGTCGAGGAGCTGCGGCTGGAGGCGGCGCGCCGGCTGATGGAGCGCACCGACCACCCGCTGCCGGGGGTCGCCCGGGCCTGCGGCTTCGGCTCCGTCGAGACCCTGCACCGGGTGTTCCGGGACCGGCTCTCCACCACGCCGGGGGACTACCGGAGCCGCTTCCGCGTCCGGACCGACAACTGACCGACCGTCAATTCACCGCGAGGGAACGAACACTGTGAAGATCAAGGCCACCCACATCGGCACCGCGACCGTCCTGCTGGAGGTCGGCGGGCTGCGGCTGCTCACCGACCCCGTCTTCGATCCGGCTCCGGCCGAGTACCGGCACGACCCGGTGGTTCTGCGTAGCACGGGTGCTCCGGCGATCGGTGCGCACGAGCTGCCGCCGGTGGACGCCGTGCTGCTCAGCCACGACGAGCACCCGGACAACCTGGACGCCACCGGCCGGACCCTGCTCGCCGGGCGGCCGGTGCTGACCACCGTCAGCGGGGCCGCCCGGCTCGGCGGCGGCGCGCTCGGGCTGGCGCCCTGGCAGAGCCGCACCCTGACGGTGGACAGCCGGACCCTGCGGGTGACCGGCACGCCGGGCCTGCACGGTCCGGTCGGGGACGTGACCGGCTTCGTCGTCGAGGCGCCCGGCGAGGAGGAGGCGCTCTACATCTCGGGTGACACCGTCCACATCCCCGAACTGGACGCGGTGGGGCGGAGGTTCCGGATCGGTACGGCCTTCCTGCACCTCGGCGCGGCCCGGATCGAGGCCTTCGGCGGCGGTGGGCTGATCACCATGGACGGGGCGCAGGCCGCCGCGCTCACCGCCTCGCTCGGTGCCCGCCGGGTCGTCCCCGTCCACTACACCTCGTGGGAGCACTTCACCGAGGGGCGGGCGGAGACCACCGCGCGGTTCGAGGCGGCCGGCCTGGCCGACCGGCTGCACTGGCTCGCCCCGGGCGTCCCGGAACTGCTGGGCTGACGGGCCGGCTCGAACGCGGCGACCGGCTCGGAACGCGGCTCCCGGGGCAGGCGGCTCAGAACGCGGCGACCGGGGGCAGCCGGTGCAGGATGCGTTCCATGCCACCGGTCCAGTTGGCCTCCAGTGCGGCGACGGCCTGGTCGATGTCGCCGTCCAGCAGGCACTGGGCGATCCGCTCGTGCTCCTCGGCGGCGCGCTCCAGGATCTCGTGGTCGCCGACCACCACCCGCTCGTAGCGGTGCAGGGTGAGCTTCAGCGAGTCGATCATCTCGCGCAGCCGGGCGTTGGCGCAGCCGGAGAGCAGCAGGGCGTGCCAGGCGTCGTCGTGGCGCTCTATCGTGCCGTGCGGGGCCTGCGGGGCGGAGAAGGCGCGGGCCTCGGCGAGCAGCCGGGGGGCGATCTCGGCCAGGTGGGCCGGGTCGGAGGTGCGCAGGGCCAGCGACTCCAGGGCGATGACGATCGCGGTGAGGTCGAGGAACTCCTGTTTGCCGGTGGGGGCGAAGCGGAAGCCCTTGCCGCGTTCGCTGGTGATGATGCCCTCGCGCTCCAGGCTGATCAGGGCCTCGCGCAGGGGGGTTCGGCTCACGCCCAGTTCCTCGGCGAGCTGGACCTCGTTGATCGACTCGCCGGGGGTGAACCGGCCGCGGCCGAGCTGCTCCAGGAGTTCGTCCTTGACCTGCTCGCGCAGCGGACGCCGCTCGATCGCCATCGGGCTTCCCTTCTTCCTGGTCGGTAGCGTACCGGCCGGGCGACCGGCACCGGTGGCCGGGCGGCCGGCCACCAGCGGTCGGGCGCCCGGGCCACCGGTGCCCGACCGCCCGGGCCGGGTCCTGGCGGGTGGTCGGTCAGGCCGTACCGGCGCCGTCCACGGCGATGACCGCGCCGCTGACGAAGGCGGCGGCGTCGCTGGCCAGGAAGGCGACGGTCTGCGCGATGTCCCGGGGCTGGCCGATCCGGCCGAGCGGGCGGTCGGCGGCGTCGGTGTAGAAGGCGTCGGGGCTCTCGCCGAGTTGGCGGGCCTCCTCGGCGAGCATGCCGGTGTCGGTGTCGCCCGGGCAGACGCAGTTGACCCGGATGTTGTCCGGGCCGTGGTCGATGGCCATCGCCCGGGTCATGTTGACCACGGCGCCCTTGGAGGCGCAGTAGGAGATGGCCCGGCCGCCGCCCTTGATGCCCCAGCCGGAGCCGGTGTTGACGATGCTGCCGCCGCCGCTCGCCGCCATCAGCGGCACCACCAGTCCGCTGAGCAGCATGATCGAGCGGACGTTGACGGCCATCACCAGGTCCCAGTCCTCGTCGCTGATCTCGGTGACGGTGGAGCGGCGGATGATGCCCGCGTTGTTGAACAGCACGTCCACGCCGCCGTGCTGCTCGACGGCGGTGCGGACGGCCCGCTCGCAGTCGGCGCGTCGGGAGACGTCGCAGCGGACGAAGGTGCCGCCGATCTCCTTGGCGGCCTGTTCGCCGCGCTCGGCGTCGAGGTCCAGGAGGACGACGGCGGCGCCGAGTTCGGCGAGCAGGGCGGCGGTGGCCCGGCCGATGCCGGAGGCGGCGCCGGTGACGATCGCGCGCTTGCCGTGCAGGTCGATCATGGGGGGCTCCTCTGTGGGTGGGAGGTCAGGCGGAGAGGCGGTACACGGCGCCGGAGCGGCGGCCGGTGATCACCCGGACGTGGCCGGAGAGGGCGTCGTCCAGGTCGGGGTCGCCGGTGTCCAGCAGCAGCGGGCGGCCCGCCAGGGCGGCGAGCTTCGCCTCGGTGGCGAGCACCAGCAGCCGTTCCCGGCCCGCGGCGCGCAGCAGTTCGGGAGTGAGCTGCTGGTTGCCGCGGCCGAGCAGGAAGCCCTGGCCGCCGATCGGGGAGAGGGCGATGCAGGGGGTGGTGGGCAGGGCGCGCAGCTGGTCGGCCCGGGCGTCGCGGATCAGGAGGCGGGCGGCGGTGGCGAGGCCGTCGGCGTGGCCGGGGCCGAGGGCGCTCGCGGGGCCGAGCCGCAGCAGGTCGACGCCGGTCAGGCTGGCGCCCGGCGCGCCGAGCGCGGTGGCCACCGCGTAGGTGGTGCTGCCGGGCCCGAGGAGCAGCAGCCCGCCGGGGCCGACGCGTTCGGCGACCTCGGCGGCGAGGCCGGCCGGTGTCCCCGGGTCGGGCCCGGAGCTGCCGGTCTTGCGCTGCTGGACCCGGGCGGGCAGCACGGGGACGGTCAGTCGGCCGTACAGTCGGGCGGAGACCCGGCCGGCCCGCAGCGCGGCCTCGTCCCGGTCCACCACCTCGGCGGCCGTCAGCCGGACGCCGCGGCCGGCCGCCCAGGCCGCCGCGACCTCGGCGGCGGCCCGGGGGTGGACGGCGAACACGGCGGAGTGCATCTTGACCCCGGCGGGGATGCCGAGCACCGGCACCCGGGGCTCGGGCCCGAGCGCGTCCAGCACGTCGCGGGCGGTGCCGTCGCCGCCGCAGAACAGCAGCAGCCCGGCGCCGGCCGCGACCAGGGCGCGGACCGCCGCCCGGGTGTCGGCGGCGGTGCTCGGTTCCCCGGTGCCCGGTGCCCCGGCGGCCCGCGGCCCGGTGGTGTGGTGGACGACCCGCGCGGGCCGGCCAGCAGCCCGCACCGCGGCGGCGCCCATCGTGCCGTCGACGGTGATCAGCTCGACGTCCAGCGGAAGTTGACTGATCGTCAGTGCTGCCCGGGCGACGGCCTGCGGACGGGCCCCGAGCGCCAGGGCCCGCCGCTGGACCTCGGCGCCGTCGCTGCCCTTGAGGCCGACCAGGCCGCCGAGGCCGGCGACCGGGTTGACCACCAGCCCGATCCGGGCGCCCGGGGCGGAGGTCACGGCCGCTCGCCCAGGACCTTGCGGCGGTAGGCGCGCCAGCTGACCGCCCAGACCGCCGGGTCGTCCAGCGGCTCGTGCCGGATCCGGTGCACGGTGGAGTTGTGCGGCGCGGTGCGGACGGTCTCCGGGTCCTCGTACGCCTCGCGGGCGACCTCGGCGAGGATCGCCGCGTACTCGTCCAGGTCGGCCCGGGAGTAGGACTCGGTGGGCTCCAGCGTCATCGGCTCCGGGACGACGTACGGGTGGTGGCTGGTCCAGTAGTGGGTGCCGAAGTCGGCGGCGCGGTAGCCGAGGTCCTCGCTGTGCAGGCCGGTGTCCTCGTTGAGCTGCTGCCAGCTGTAGCGGACCTGCTCGACCCGGGGGCGGCCCTCGGCGTACGGGACGGAGACGCCGCGGATCCGCCGGACCCGGTGCAGCAGGTAGTTGTTGTTGAGCACGGCGGTCTCGGCGGCCTCGCGCAGCCCCTCGGCGCCCAGTGCCGTGATCCAGGCGTAGGCGCGCACCAGGTTCGGCACGACGCCCAGGTAGGGGCGGATCTTGCCGACCGAGTCCGGCCGGTCGTCGTCCAGGACGTACCGCTCGCCGTCGAACTCGACGGTGGGGCGCGGCAGGTAGGGCGCGAGTTCGGCGGTGACGCCGCAGGCGCCGGCCGCCGGTCCGCCGCAGGCGTGCGGGGTGGAGAAGGTCTTGTGGAGGTTGAAGTGGCACAGGTCGAAGCCGGCCTCGCGGGCCCGGGTGATGCCGAGGATGCCGTTGGCGTTGGCCTGGTCGTAGGCGCACAGGCCGCCGGCCTCGTGGACGATCCGGACGAACTCGGCGATCCGGGGGTTGTAGATGCCGGTGTCCTCGGGGTTGGTGATGAGCAGCGCGGCGGTGCGCGGGCCGACGGCGGCGCGCAGCGCCTCGATGTCGGGGTAGCCGTCGGCGTCGGGGTGCAGGGTGATCACCCGGAAGCCGGCGGTCTTGGCGCAGGCGGCGTTGGAGGGGTGGGAGAAGGCGGTGGTGATGATCTCGTCGCGCTGCTCCAGTTCGCCGCGCGCGGCGTGGTGGGCGCGGATCACCGAGACGTTGGTCCAGATCGCCGCCGAGCCCGCGCCGGGCTGGAGGCTGACCCGGTCCATGCCGGAGACCTCCTTGAGCAACTGCTCCAGCCGGTGGACGAGTTCGAGCACGCCCTGGACGGTGGAGGGGTCCTGCGCGGGGTGCAGGGCGGCGATCCGGGGGTCGCGGACGAAGGTGTCGTTGACCTTGGGGCTGTACTTCATGGTGCAGGTGCCCTGGCCGACGTCCACGTTGAGGTCGGCGCCGAGGTTCTCCTGGGAGAGCCGCAGGTAGTGCCGGAGCACCTGCTGCTGGCCGAGTTCGGGCAGGGCGGGCGGTGTGGCGCGGCGCAGCGCGGCGGGCAGCCGCTCGGCCGGGTCGCCGACGGCGGCGGTGACGGCGGGCTCGGGCAGCGGGGGCAGGACGCCGCGCTCGCCGGGGGCGCCGAGCTCGAAGACGAGCTTCTCGTCCCAGCGGGCCTGGTGGAAGCGGCGCAGGGCGGGTTTGGGGGCGATCCGCGGGTCCACCGGCTCGCTGTTCTGACGGTTCGTCACTTCGCGATCTCCTCAAGTGCGTCGGCGAGGCGGTCGATGTCGGCCCGGGTGTGCAGCTCGGTCACGCAGTAGCGGCCCTCACGGGCCGCGGCCCCGTCGGCCCCGACCGGGGTGCCGCCGTGCAGGCCGCGGGCGAGCAGGGCCTCGGCGGTCTCGGCGGCGGTGCGCTCGCCGGTGTAGCGGACGGTGAAGTCGGCGAAGTGGACGGCCCGCGGGTCCGCGAGCTCCACGCCGGGGACCTCGGCCAGCCGCTGCCGGGCGTAGGCGGTGTTGGCGAGGATCGTCCCGCCGATCTCCCGCATGCCGTGCGGGCCCATCAGCGTCAGGTAGACCCCGGCGGCGATGCCGTGCAGCGCGGCGGCGGTGCCGACCCACTCCTTGCCCTCCTCGCGCACCGCGAAGGAGGTGCGCTCGTACGCGACGTCGCCGAAGCCGTACTCGCCGGGGACGTCGGTGGGGACGAGGCCGAACAGCCGGCTCGGGTACTCGGCGACCAGGCGCTCGTCGTCCGGGCTGCCGATGAAGCCCGCGTTGCCGCCGCCGTAGCTCGGGTGGATGCCGAGCGGCTGGAGGTCGCCGCAGGTGAGGTCGGCGCCGAGCTCGGCGGGCGGGGTGAGCACGCCGAGGCTGAGCGGGTGGACGTGGGCGACGGCCAACGCGCCCGCCTGGTGGGCGAGTTCGATGTAGCTCGGCAACTCCTGGTCCACCCGGCCGTCGTGGTCGGTGAGTTGGGCGTAGACGGCGGCCGCGTCGCCCTCGGCGAGCGCGGCCCGGACGGCGGCGGGATCGGCCGGGACGAGGACGAGCTCGTGGACGCCCCGGACGTAGTCGCGGATCCGGGAGATCCGGTCCGGGTCGATCGCGCCGACCAGTACCAGCCGGCGCCGCCCGGTGGCCCGTCCGGCCATCCGCAGCGCCGTCGCGGCGGCCTGGAACCCGTCGTACGTCGGCACGTTGACGACGTCGACGGCCAGCAGCTCGGCCATCAGCGACTGGTACTCCCACAGCGCCTGGAAGCGGCCGTGGTCCTCGTACGGCTCGCCCGCGTAGGCGGTGAGGAACTCGCTGCGGTTGACGATCTCGTCCACCACGGCGGGCACGTGGTGGCGGTAGCAGCCGGCGCCGAGGAAGCTGCGGCCCGGCGGGACGGCGGTGTTGCGGGAGAGCAGCTCCTCCATGTGGGCGACCAGCCGGGCCTCGGAGCCGAGCGGCTCGGGCAGCCGCAGCGGGCGGTCCAGCCGGAGGGCGGCCGGGATGTCGGCGTAGAACTCCTCGACGTCCTGGGCGCCGACCTCCGCCAGCATCGCTTTCCTCACCTGCGGGGCGGAGTTGGGGATGTACGGGTGGGTTCGGGGGACGCGTGTGCTCATGCTGGCACCTTCCGCGATTTCAGTCACAAGCCTTGACGGGGTTGTGAATGCTGAGTTCTGTATACAGCATTCGGCATTCACCAGTCGGGAGGCAAGATGTCCGCACGAACCCGGCACAAAAAAGATCCCCAACCAGCCCGTGACCAGGGCGAATTGAGATCAGGTCCGGCACGGCGCCGGATCCTCTCCGCCGGACTCGCGGGCGGCGCGCTGCTGATGGCCGGCGCCACCGGCTGCGCGACCGGCGGCGCCGGCGGCACCAGTGCCAAGCAGCTCACCGGCAGCCCGGGCGCCGCCCTCTCCGGCAAGGTCGTCATCTGGTCCTGGGACGTCGCCGCCAAGGCCATGCAACGGCTCGGCAAGGCCTTCGAACAGGCCCACCCCGGCACCACCGTCGACGTGGTGGACATCGGCTACGACAACGCCTACGACAAGATCTCCGTCGGGTTCGGCGCCGGCAGCGGACTGCCCGACATCCTCACCGTCGAGGGCCACAAGCTGCCCACCTACATCGGCAACTTCCCGAACGGCCTGGTCGACCTCACCAGTCGCGCCGCAGGCCTCAAGTCCCAGTACGCGGAGGCGTCCTGGCGGACCGTCACGGACGCCAAGGGCAAGGTCTTCGCGCTGCCCTGGGACAGCGGGCCGTGCGCCCTGTTCTACCGGCGCGACCTGTTCCAGCAGGCCGGCATCGACCCGGCCGGCCTCGCCACCTGGGACGACTACCTCACCGCCGGCACCGCGCTCAAGGCCGCCACCGGCAGGAAGCTGCTCATCCTGGACGCCAAACAGGACAGCTTCTTCGCCATGCTGCTCCAGCAGCAGGGCCAGCGCTGGTTCACCGACGGCAAGGTGGCCGTCGCCACCCCCGCCGCCGAACGCGCGCTCACCCTGCTCAAGCAGCTCGTCGACCGCGACCTGGTGGACTTCGAGAACGGCTGGTCCGGGCTCGTCTCCGGCACCCACGACGGCAAGGCCGCCACCACCCCCACCGCCGCCTGGTGGGACGGCACCCTCACCAGCGACATGGCCGACCTCGGGGGGAAGGTCGGCGTCGTCCCGCTGCCCGCCTTCACCCCCGGCGGCCCCCGCACCTCCAACAGCGGCGGCTCCACCCTGTGCGTCACCGCGCAGAGCCGGAACCCGGAGACGGCCTGGGCCTTCCTCTCCTTCCTGCTCGCCGACAAGGCCAACCAGGCCTCGATGATGCAGCACGAAGGCCTCTTCCCCGCCTACCTCCCCGCCCTGGACGACCCGTACTTCCAGCAGTCCGCCCCCTACTACGGTGGCCAGCCGGCCATGCAGCTGTTCGCCGGACTCACCCGCGCCATCCCCACCGTCGAGCTCACCGCCGACGACTCCAAGGCCGGCGACATCGTCACCACCGCCGTCAACCAGGTGCTGCACAACGGCGCCGACCCGGGCACCGTCCTGCGCTCCGCCGCCCGCCAGATCGCCACCGCGACCGGCCGCCAGACGGTCGGGTAGGCGGGCCCGATGACCAGCAGCCTCCCGGCCACCCTGCGCAAGCCGTCGGCGACCACCCAGGCCGCCCCCGCCCGCCGCCGACGCTCCCCACGCACCGCCGCCTGGCTGTTCGCCGGGCCCACCACCGCGCTCTTCGTCGCCTTCTTCGCCTATCCGCTCGGCGCCAGCCTCTACCAGAGCTTCACCGCCCGCCGCGACGGCGCCGACGTCTGGGTCGGCCTGGACCAGTACCGGCGGATGCTGCACGACCCGGCCTTCCTGCACTCCCTGGTCAACACCGGCCTGATCCTCGCCGTCCAGGTGCCCGTGATGATCGGCCTCGCCCTGGTGCTCGCCGTCCTGCTCAACCAGTCCTGGCTGCGGTTCCGGGCCGGCTGGCGGGCGGTGTTCTTCCTGCCCGCGATCACCACCCTGGTCGCCTACGCCGTGGTCTTCCAGGTCCTGCTGCGCACCGACGGCGGCCTCGCCAACCAGCTCCTCCAGGCGCTCGGCCTCGGCCCGGTCGACTGGCTCAACTCGCCCACCTGGGCCCGGATCTCGCTGATCGGCTCGGTCACCTGGCGGTGGACCGGCTACAACGCCGTCATCCTGCTGGCCGGACTGCAGGCGATCGGCCGCGACCAGTACGAGGCCGCCGCCCTCGACGGCGCCGGCACCGTGCGCACCTACAGCGGCGTGATCCTGCCGCAGCTGCGCCCGGTGGTGCTGTTCTGCGTCATCACCTCCACCATCGGCACCCTGCAGCTCTTCGACGAGAACTACGTGCTGACCCGCGGCGGCCCCGGCGACGCGACCCTCACCCCGGTGGTCTACCTCTACAAGGTCGGCTTCCAGCAGCTCGACTTCGGCTACGCGGCCGCCATCGCCTGGGTGGTCGTGCTGACCATCGCGGCGGTCTCGCTGCTCCAGTTCCGGCTCTACGGAAGGGAACGCCGCCGATGACCACCGCCACCCCCACTGCCGCTCGCAGTGCCGCCGCCACCACCGCGCCGCGTCGCGGCGGCCGCGCCCCGCTGCCCGCCCGCCTCGGCCGGATCGCCGTCCTCGCCGCCCTCACCCTCGGCGCCGTGCTCAGCCTGGTGCCCTTCGCCTGGATGCTGATCGCCAGCACCCACAGCAGCTCCGAACTGTTCCACTCCCCACCGCCGTTCCTGCCCGGCGGCAACCTGCTGCGCAACCTGGCGCACCTCCAGGAGACCATCGGCTTCGGCCGGGTCATGCTCAACAGCCTCGGGATCGCCGTCGTCTACACCGCGCTCAGCTCACTGCTGTCCGCGATGTGCGGCTACGGGCTGGCCAAGTACCGCTTCCGCGGCCGCGGGCTGCTGCTCGGCCTGGTGCTGGCGACCATGATGATCCCCTTGCAGGTGCTGCTCGTCCCGCTGTTCCAGATGATGGCCAGCCTCGGCTGGATCGACAGCTACCAGGCGGTGATCGTCCCCTTCCTGGCCAACTCCTTCGGCATCCTGCTGATGCGCCAGGGCTTCCTGGACTTCCCCGACGAACTCCTGGAGTCGGCCCGGATCGACGGCTCCGGCGAGCTGCGCACCTTCTACCAGGTCGTCCTACCTTGCGTACGGCCGCAGTTGGGCGCGCTGGTGATCTTCACCTTCATGGGCCAGTGGAACGGCTTCATCTGGCCGCTGCTGATGCTCAACACCGAGGACAAGTACACCGTGCCGGTCGCGCTCAACACACTGACCGGGCTGACCCACGTCGACTACTCCGGCCTGATGCTCGGCTCCTTCCTGGCCACGCTCCCGCTGATGGTGCTCTTCCTGCTCTTCCAGCGGCAGTTCGTGGCCGGCCTGCTGGGCGGAGCCGTGAAGGGATGACCACGACCGTGACCACCGACCGCCTGACCGTGACCACCGACCGCCTCACCCGGGTGCCCGGCCTGCTGTACGGCGGGGACTGGAACCCCGAGCAGTGGTCCGAGCAGGTGTGGGCCGAGGACGTGAAGCTGATGGCCGAGGCCGGGGTCAACCTGGTCACCGTCGGCGTGTTCTCCTGGGCCCGCCTCCAACCCGACGCCGACAGCTGGGACTTCGGCTGGCTGGACCGCCTGCTCGACCTCTGCCACCGGCACGGCGTCGCCGTCGACCTGGCCACCGCCACCGCCTCCCCGCCCGCCTGGCTGGTCCGAGCCCACCCCGAACTGCTGCCCGTCACCGCCGACGGCGTCCGGCTGGAGTTCGGCTCGCGCCAGCACTACTGCCCCTCCTCGCCCGCCTACCGCGAGGCCGCCGTCCGGCTCACCCGGGCGCTCGCCGAACGCTACCGCCACCACCCCGCGCTCGCCCTGTGGCACATCCACAACGAGTACGGCGACCACGTCCAGGAGTGCTTCTGCCCCGCCTCGGCCGTCGACTTCCGCCGCTGGCTGCGCGAACGGCACGGCGGCATCGAGGAGTTGAACCGCTCCTGGGGCACCGCCTTCTGGTCGCAGCGCTACACCTCCTTCGAGCAGATCGAGCCGCCGCGCACCGCGCCCGGCCCGGTCAACCCCACCCAGCTGCTGGACTGGCGCCGGTTCTGCTCGGACGCGCTACTCGCCCTGCACCGTGCCGAGAAGGCCGTCCTGGACGAGGTCTCGCCCGGCGTCCCCGTCACCACCAACTTCATGTCGATGCTCAAGGCGCTGGACTACTGGGAGTGGAGCCGGCACGAGGACCTCGTCTCCGACGACGCCTACCCCGACCCGGCCGACCCGCGCGCCCACGTCAACGCGGCGATGAACTACGACCTGATGCGCTCGCTCAAGGGCGGCCGCCCCTGGCTGCTGATGGAACAGGCCCCCTCCGCGGTTAGCTGGCGGCCGGTCAACGTGCCCAAACGCCCCGGCCTCTACCGCCTCTGGTCGCTCCAGGCACTCGCCCGCGGCGCCGACGGCGTCCTGCACTTCCAGTGGCGCGCCTCGGTGGCCGGAGCCGAGAAGTTCCACAGCGCGATGCTCCCGCACCGGGGCACCGCCGCGCGCGGCTGGCAGGAGACCGTCCGCTTCGGCGCCGAGCTGCGCCGCCTCGGCGAGATCGCCGGCAGCCGGCTGCGCGGACGGGCCGCCGTCCTGCTCGACTGGGACAGCTGGTGGGCGCTGGAACTCGACGACCACCCCTCCGCCCGGATGCGCTGGCCCGAGCTGCTCCGCCCCTGGTACGCGGCGCTGCACGAGCGCGGCGTCACCGTCGACTTCGTCCCGCCCACCGCCGGGCTCGACGGCTACCCGCTGGTGCTCGCCCCCAACCTCTACCTGCTCGACACCGCCACCGCCGACCGCCTCACCGCCTACGTACGGGACGGCGGCCGGCTGGTCTGCGGCCCGTTCAGCGGCATCGCCGACCGGCACGACCACATCCACCCCGGCGGCCACCCCGGGCCGCTGCGCGAACTGCTCGGGATCGTCGTGGACGAGCACTGGCCGATCCCGGACGGCGAGACCACCGCCGTACGGCTGGACGGCACCGCGCCTGACGGCCCCCGGTCGGACGGCGCCGAGCCGCACGCGGAGCCGCACGGCGCCGACCTGCGCGCCGAGCGCTGGAGCGAGTGGATCGAGACCGAGGGCGCCGAGACCCTCGCCCGCTACGCCTCCGGCACGCTGGCCGGCCTCCCGGCCGTCACCCGCAATCGGCTGGGCGCCGGCACCGCCTGGTACCTCAGCTGCCACCTCGGCGCCGACACCGGCCGGGTGCTCGACCTGCCGCTCGCCGAAGCCGGCGTGGGCGCCGAACTACCGGACCTCCCGGCGGACGTCGAGGCCACCCGCCGCCACGCCGCCGACGGCCGCCAGTACCTCTTCCTGCTCAACCACGGCGGCGTCGAACGCCGCGTGCCCCTCGACACGACCGGCACCGACCTGCTCACCGGCGCCGCCACCGGCGACGCCGTCACCCTCGCGCCGCTCGGCGCCGCCGTCCTCCGACTCCCCGCCGCCGAGGAGCGCCCGTGAACCCGCTGACCCGCCGCCACTTCCTCGCCGCCTCGGCGGTCGCCGCCGCCGGCACCCTGGCCGCCCCGGCCGCCGCCCACGCCCAGGACGGACCGGACACGGTCGACGGCGAGCGCTACGCCGACGTCCTCGACCTGCACGGCACCCCCGCCCAGGCCTACCCCGGCGACGCCCGCGGCAACAACCCGATCACCGTCTTCGCCGACCTCGGCGCCTGGCACGCCTACGCCCTGCCCCGCCCCACCGACCCCCAGGGCGGCCTCACCGGCCCGCTGTACCTCGCCCAGGAGTACCCCTGGTGGCTCAGCGACGGCCTGACCCGCCTCCAGCTCACCGAACAGGGCCGCCCCCTGGACCTCACCGCCGGCGCCCCCGCCCGCGGCACCTCGCTGCCCGGCCTGCTGCGGCTCACCCACGACCTCGGCGCCGGCCTCGCCCTCACCCTGGACCTGCGCTTCGCCGGCAACCGCACCGCCCTGCTCCGCGCCCGCCTCGCCAACACCGGCCCGGCCGTACGGACCCTCGCCGCCGCCTGGACCGGCCGGCTGCTGCGCCCCGCCACCGGCCCCCAGCGCGAGGCACCGAAGCTGGTCGCCGCCGAACGCGGCGTGGAGGTGCGCTTCGCCAAGGTCCGGCAGACCTGGGACTACCTCACCGACGGCACCGAACGCTTCGCCGTCCGCCACGCCCGGCCCGTCCGGGTCGTGCTGAGCGCCGACGGCGACGGCCACCGCACCGAACTCGCCGAGCCCGTACGGCTGGCGCCGGGGGAGACCCGCAGCCTGGACTGGACCGAGAGCTACACCTTCACCGAGGCCGAGTACACCCGCGCCGCGAAGGAGGCGGACACCGCGCTGCGCACCCCGGAACGGGTCGCGGCGGAGGGCACCGCCCGCTGGCACGGGTACCTCGTCCGCGCCACCGAGGGCGTCCCGGCCGCCCGCCGCCGCACCGCCGCCAAGTGCGTCCAGACCCTGGTCACCAACTGGCGCAGCCCGGCCGGAAGGATCCGGCACGACGCCGTCACCCCCACGCTCTCCTACAAGTGGTTCAGCGGGGTCTGGGCCTGGGACACCTGGAAACAGGCCGTCGGCACCGCCGCCTTCGCCCCCGGCCTGGCCGCCGACCAGATCCGCGCCGTCTTCGACCACCAGGTCCCGTCCGGCTCCGCCGAGCGCCCGCAGGACGCCGGAATGGTCCCCGACTGCGTCTTCTACAACGACCCGGCCACCGGCGGCGGCAACTGGAACGAGCGCAACTCCAAGCCCCCGCTGGCCTCCTGGGCGGTCTGGGAGGTCTACCGGCGCAGCGGCGACCGCGCCTTCCTGCGCGAGATGCTGCCCAGGCTGACCGCCTACCGGGACTGGTGGTACCGCACCCGCGACCACCTCGGCGAGGGCCTGTGCCAGTACGGCGCCACCGTCGACCCGGCCAACGCCACCGCCGAGGACTGCCGGGAGGCGGCGGCCTGGGAGTCCGGCATGGACAACGCCCCGCGCTTCGACACCTCCGCCGTCGTCCCCAACCGAGACGCGAACGGCACGCTGCTCGGCTGGTCGCTCGACCAGCGCTCGGTCGACCTCAACGCCTACCTCGCCGCCGACCACCGCCACCTGGCGCTGATCGCCGCCGAGCTCGGCGACCGGCCCGCCGCCGACCGGCTGCGCGCCGGCGCCGACCGGATCGACACCGCCGTGCGCGACACCATGTACGACCCGGCCACCGGCTGGTTCCACGACACCGACCTGGCCACCGGCGCCCGGCTCACCGCCCGCGGCCGCGGCATCGAGGGCGCGATCCCGCTCTGGTCCGGCACCGCCACCGCCGCCCAGGCCCGTACCGTCCGCCGGCTGCTGCTCGACCCGGCGGAGTTCGGCACCGCCATGCCGTTCCCGACCGTGGCCCGCAGCTCGCCCTCCTTCGACCCCGGCGGCTACTGGCGCGGACTGGCCTGGCTCGACCAGACCTACTTCGCGATCGAGGGCCTGCGCCGCTACGGCTGGGAGCAGGACGCCCGGCGCACCGTCGAGCGGCTGCTGGCCACCGCCGCCGGACTGGCCGGCGACGGCCCGGTGCGGGAGAACTACGACCCGCTGACGGGGGAGGGGCACAGCTCGACCAACTTCAGCTGGTCGGCGGCGCTGCTGCTGCCCCTGCTGCGCACCTGAGCGGCTTTGTCTCCGGGCCGTCCGACCAGGCATGATCGGGGCATGGTCGAACGAGTCATTGCAGCGTGTGACGGAGCAGCCAAGGGCAACCCCGGGCCGGCGGGCTGGGCCTACGTGATCGCGGACGCCACCGGGGCGCCCCAGCGCTGGCAGGCCGGCGCGCTCGGGCACAGCACCAACAACGTGGGCGAGCTGACGGCGCTGCGGCAGCTGCTGGCCGCGACGGACCCGGGGGTGCCGCTGGAGGTGCGGCTGGACAGCACCTACACCCGCGACTCGGTGACCAAGTGGCTGAAGGGCTGGAAGCGCAACGGCTGGAAGACGGCGGCCGGCAAGCCGGTCGCCAACCAGGAGCTGATCCAGGCGATCGACGCCCTGCTGGAGGGCCGGGACGTCACCTTCGTGTACGTGCCGGCCCACCAGGTGGACGGCGACCCGCTGAACGCCATCGCCGACAAGGCCGCCAGCGACGCCGCCCGCACCCAGCAGGACGCCTCCGGCACCGCCGCCGACCTGCCCGTCCCCGACCCGGCCGCCGCCTCGAAGGCCCCCAAGGCCCGCAGTCCCCGTACGGCCTCCGTGTCCTCCACCGGCGGCACGGGCGCCGCCAAGCGGAGCGGCGGCTCGCGTACCCTGAACGCCCGCTTCCCCGGCACCTGCCCGTGCAGCCGCGGGTACGCCAAGGGCGACAAGATCACCAAGGTCGGCAGCTCCTGGGGCCACCCGGAGTGCGCCGCCGCCCACGCCTGACCTGCCACCCACGCCTGACCTGCCGCCCCGTCCAACCGCGAGTACGCCGACGCCGCCAGGTGAGTATCCGTACTCATGCGGCGGCCCGGCCCGGCGGTGGACGATGGTGATCATGAGGAATCGCGCAACGAAGGACGGGCCTGGCCGCCGCACGGCCGTGCGGGTCACGGCGGTGGCCGGGGCCGCCGGGGCCCTGGTGCTCGGCACGGTCGGGTACACGGCGTACGGGGCGGCGGAGGCGGCCTGGACGGGCAAGCCGT
The DNA here is from genome assembly GCF_042268845.1 of Kitasatospora sp. NPDC056273. Lineage (NCBI taxonomy): Bacteria > Bacillati > Actinomycetota > Actinomycetes > Kitasatosporales > Streptomycetaceae > Kitasatospora > Kitasatospora sp. NPDC056273. The sequence continues at coordinate 118,339 of NZ_JBHJSJ010000026.1, forward strand.
ACCCCGTGGCGGACCCGGCGGCCGTCGCGCGGCACCTGGACGCCCGGACGCAGACCGTCTACGAGGCCCTCGCGCTGCGCCCGGAGGTGACAGCGGCTCCCGACCACCGCAGGGACGACGGGATCACGGCCCGGATCTACGGCGCCTGCTCCGCCCGGGGCCTCTCCCACCTCCTGGAGAGCATGAACGACACCGGCGCCGACCAGCCCCGCACGGCCGCCCTGCGCGCCCGCTTCACCCTCACCGGGGTCACCCGGCCCGAGTGGGAGGAGGCGGTCGGACGGGCCCGGCAGAGCCTGACCGCCCAGGGCTGGACGGTCGCCTCCTCCGACGAGTCCGCCCCGGTCCCCAGCCTGACGCTGACGCCGCCGGACACCGGCCCCGGCTCCCTCGCGGAGAGCGCCTCGCTGCGCTTCGACCCCGCGTACCACACCCTTGAGGTGAGCGCGGGCAGCGAGTGCGCCAGCTACCCCGACGGCACCGCGGTGGACCAGGAGGGCCGCCCGGCCGACCTGCCGACCGGCACGGCGCCGACCCGGCCGCCCGGCCGGTGACCGCGGCCGGCTCCGGCCGGAGGTGAACAGCCGGGCGCCGCGCACCGTACAGACGAGTGGGCGGGGCCCGAAGGGAGGTGAGCCCGGTGATCGTCTCGGAGACGGCGGAGTTCCACGTCGGGGACAGGGTGTGGGTCTACCGCGAGTCCTCCTACGCCGCGGTCGAGTGCGCCGTCGTGGTCGGCGCCCCGGCGGACCGCAGCCTGCGGCTGGAGTACGGGGACGGTCACCGTGGCCACCTCCGCGAGGGCCGGGTCGAGCTGCTCGACCCGCGCTCCCGGCGGCCGTCGGGCGGCTGACCGATGAGGCGGGGCCGGGAGCACGCGGCCGGAAATACGCGACCGGCCGACCGCTCGGGGGCGGTCGGCCGGTCGGGTCGGTACGGCTACGCCCCGGCGGGGGCGGTCGTGCTGGCGATCTCCTTGATGTCCTGGAAGGTCAGGCCGGCCTCGTTGTAGACGCGGGCCCGGACCTCCGGGATGCCGAGCGCGGCGAGCTCCTTGAGCTGGGCGGCGGTCAGCGGAGCGGCGGCGGGCAGGTCCTCCGGGTCCTCGTCGTCGGAGTCGTCCCCGGCGGTGGCCAGGCCCAGCACCGCGTCCATCAGCTGCTCGTCGGTCACCTTGACGGCGTCGGCCGGGGCCTGGACGTTCGGGGCCGCCTGGCTGAAGGCGAGCTTCACCGGGAAGTTGACGCCCGGCTCCACCTTGTCGGCCAGCTGGGCGAGGTCGAAGGTGGCGGAGGAGAAGGCGCCGTCCTTCAGGTAGAGGTCGACGCCGATCCTACGGTCCGGCACGTCGCTCGGGGCCTGGTCCGGGAAGTCGCCCAGCTGCTTGGGGAACTTGGCGGACAGCGGCTTGACGGCCTTGAACATCTCGTCCACCAGCTGCCGGGCCGGGGCGCTCACCCAGAGGTGCTCGGTGCCGTCCTTCTTGCCCTTGTCCTCGTACGTGACGGTGCGGCCGATCACGTCCTTGATCGAGTTGAGCAGCTGGTTCTGGAGCTCCGGGTCGAGGGTGGGGGCGGCGCTCGGGGCGGCGGCCTTCTTGCCGTCGGACTCCTTCGCCTGGTCCGCGAGCGACTGGAGGTCGAAGGAGACCCACTTGCCGGCCAGCACGTCCCCGACCGGCTTCAGCTGCTCGGGCATGCCCTTGCGCAGCTCGTCCACCACGGACGGGTCCTCGCCGGCCAGCTTGACCAGGCCCTTGGCGTCGGCGTGCAGGTACCCGGTGGCGTCGACCTGACGGTACTCCAGCAGCGCGGTGCCGCTGCGGTCGGCGAGCACGTAGGAGACGCGCACCGACTTGTCGAGCGTCAGGTCGGTGTTCTTGTCGGCCTTGGCGGCGTCCCTGAAGGCCTCGACGTCCTTGAGCGGCTTGTCGGCCGAGATGGCGACCGAGACGGAGAGGCCGGAGATCGCCTTGGCGGTCTTCTCGTCCATGTCGCCGTCGCCCCGGGCGGCACCGATCATGCCCTTGCCGCCCTTGTGCTCACCGGAGTTGGCGAACGCGGCGACCTGCTCGGGGGTGGCGTCGATGGACAGGGTGAAGCCGGCCGACTTGCCGTCGCGGACCTTGTCGAAGGCCTTCGACACCTTCTGCGCGGCGGACAGCTGCTGGACGGTGCCGCAGGCGGTGAGGCCGGCGGCGAGCACGGAGGCGGTGACGGCGACGGGCACGGCCCCACGGGCGGCCGTGCGGATGGCGGTGTTGATGGTGCGACTCCTGTTGATCGGGCCCGCCCGGTGAGGCGGACCGGTCCCTCCCCTGTGACGCACAACGCCACAGCGCCCACACATGTGATCACAGTTTCGGCAAGAGGTCATTCGATTATTTGGCGTGGTCTTTAACCAGAACGGCCAAAAACATGACCAAAACCCGGAAGTCGGGCCCGAGGAGCCTTCCTGATTCCCGGAATCCCGCACGCCGACGGGCCGCCGTTCGTACGATCGGCTCCGTCCGGGACCGGCGGGAGCCGCTGCCGGCCGAGGGAACCGGTGGGAGGGGGAGCGATGGGGCCCGTGGGCTGGATCCTGACGGTCGTGCTGGTGGCCGCCGGAGCGGTGGCCTGGCTGATGCTGCGCTACCCCGGGGGCTGGCGGTGCGCCTTCGGCCCGGAGTACGCCGAGCACCGGCGCGACCTGGACGCCGCCCGAGGGAAGCTCCGCGACCTGAAGCGCGAGGCGGGCCGCGAACGCGGCAGGGCCCGCTCCGCCGTCGAAGCGGCCGAGCGGGCCCACGCGAGCCGGGTCGGCGAGGCCCGGGCGCACCTGGACCGGCTCCGGTCCCCGGACCGCGGGTCGCTGAGGTCCTCCCTCGGGGACAGCCTGCGGCTGTACGACCCAGGGCCTGTCTTCGAACTCGCGTCTGCGGGGCGACGCCGGGGCACGCACCTCGCCGCGTTGTCGTCGGTCGCCAATGCTCCGCAGTGGCTCCCTCCTCCGCCTTGCGAT
>NZ_JBHJSJ010000027.1:0-110083 GCF_042268845.1 Kitasatospora sp. NPDC056273
TTTTTTTTTTAAAAACACCCTCTAAAAAATCCCTTAACAACACTCTCGGGGGGGGCCGGGGGGGGGGGTGACCGGCGCGGGGACCGGGGCGGGCACCACCGGGGCCGCCTAGGAGTTGTCGCGGGCCAGGCGGAGCAGCTCGGCCAGATCCATGTCGTCGATCAGCTCGTCGCCGACCGCCTCGGCGGTGCCGGTCGCCCCGGCGCCGTCGCCCGCGGCCGGGCCGACGCCCGGCAGCTCGGGGTCCAGCGCGGTGCGCAGCTGCTTGGCGAGGGCGGCGGGGGTCGGGTAGTCGAAGATCAGCGTGCTGCTCAGGCGCAGACCGGTGGCGTCGGTGAGCAGCTTGCGCAGCTCGACCGCGGTCAGGGAGTCGAAGCCCTGCTCCAGGAAGCCGCACTCGGGGTCGAGGCCGCTGTGCGGGGCCTCGCCGAGCACCCCGGCGACGCACTCCTCGACCAGCTCCAGCAGCAGCTCGTCGCGCTCCGGCTCGGTGAGTCCGGCGAGCCGCTCCCGCAGCCCGGCGGACCGGTCCGGCCGCTCACCGGTGCCCGGTGCGTCGGCGTCCTGCGCGTCGGCCGGCCGCGGCGCGGGGGCGTCCGCCCTGGCGGCGCGCCGCCAGGCGGCGAGCAGCGGCAGCGCGGCCCGCAGTTCGGACGGGAGGTCCCCGCCGTCGCCCTCCAGTCGCAGGACGGCGGCCAGCGAGGCCTCGTCCTGCTGTTCGACGGCCGCCCAGAAGGAGGCGTCCAGCGGGTCGGCCGTCCCGGCCCCGGCCTTCGGCTGGACGACGTCCAGCCAGTACCGCCCGCGCTGGAAGGCGTAGGTCGGCAGGTCGACCCGCCGGCCGTCCGCGTGGAACGCCGTCCAGTCCACCGGCACGCCGCGCAGGTGCAGCGCGGCCAGCGCGGACGACAGGGCGAACTCCTCGGAGCGGTCCCGGCGTTGCGCGGCGACCAGGGCCGCCCGGCCGCCGGCCGCCGTGCCGTCCAGGAACTCCTGGCCCATGGCGGTGAGCACACCGTCGGGGCCGAGCTCCAGGAAGGTGGTGACGCCCTCCGCCAGCAGCGTCTCCACGGCGTCGTGGAAGCGGACGGTGTGGCGGGCGTGGCGGATCCAGTAGTCGGGGTCGGTGAGCTGGTCGGTGGTGGCGGGTCGGCCGGTGAGGGTGGAGACGATCGGGACGGCGGGGGCGTGGTAGGTCAGCTCGGCGAGGACGTCGCGGAACGCGTCGAGCATCGGTTCCATGAGCGGGGAGTGGAAGGCGTGGCTGACGCGCAGTTCGCGGGCCTTGTCGAACTGTGCGGCGACGGCCCGGACTTCGGTGGCGTCACCGGCGATGACCAGGGAGCGGGGGCCGTTGACGGCGGCGATCGAGACCCGCTCGGTGAGCAGGGGCAGGACCTCGTCCTCGGTGGCGCGCAGGGCCACCATGGTGCCGCCGGTGGGGAGGTGCTCCATCAGACGGGCACGGGCGGTGATGAGGCGGGCGGCGTCCGGAAGGGACAGCACCCCGGCCACGTGGAAGGCCGCGACCTCGCCGATCGAGTGACCGGCCAGGAAGTGCGGCCGGACGCCCCAGGATTCGACCAGGCGGTAGAGCGCCACCTCGACGGCGAACAGCGCGGGCTGGGTCCAGCCCGTACGGTCCAGGGGTTCGCCGCCCTCGGCGATCACCTCGCGCAGCGGGCGCTCCAGGTGGCGGTCCAGCTCGGCGCAGACCTCGTCGAACGCCGCCGCGAACGCCGGGTACGCGGCGTACAACTCGCTTCCCATGCCGGTGCGTTGGGCGCCCTGGCCGGTGAAGAGGAAGGCCGTCCGGCCGGAGGCCGCCACCGCCCTCAGTACCCCGGGCGCCTGCGGCGTCCCGGCGGCCAGGGCCCGCAGCCCGGCCAGCAGGCCGTCCCGGTCCGCGGCGACCACGGCACCCCGGTGCGGGAACTGCGAGCGCGTGGTGGCCAGGGAGAGCCCGAGGTCGGCCGGGTGCAGTTCCGGCCGCTCCTCGACCAGCTCCAGCAGTCGCCCGGCCTGGCCGCGCAGCGCCTCCTCGGACCGGCCGGAGAGCACCAACGGCCGTACGGCCGGGCCCTCGTGGCTCCGCTCGGGGGCCGTCGGCGCCGGGTCGCCCTGCTCCAGGACGAGGTGGGCGTTGGTGCCGCTGATGCCGAAGGAGGAGACGCCGGCCCGGCGCGGGCGGCCGGTCTCCGGCCAGTCCCGCGTCGCGGTGGCCAGCTCGACCGCTCCGGCCGTCCAGTCCACGTGCGGCGAGGGCTCGTCGACGTGCAGGGTGCCCGGCAGGACGCCGTTGCGCATCGCGAGCACCGTCTTGATCACCCCGGCGACGCCCGCCGCGGCCTGGGTGTGGCCGAGGTTGGACTTCACCGAGCCGAGCAGCAACGGCAGTTCGCGGTCCTGGCCGTAGGTGGCCAGCAGCGCCTGGGCCTCGATCGGGTCGCCCAGCTTGGTGCCCGTGCCGTGCGCCTCCACCACGTCCACCTCGCCCGCGGCGAGACCGGCGGCGGCCAGCGCCTGGCGGATCACCCGCTCCTGCGCGGTGCCGTTCGGGGCGGTGAGCCCGTTGGAGGCGCCGTCCTGGTTGACGGCGCTGCCGCGCAGCACCGCCAGTACCGGGTGCCCGTTGCGGCGGGCGTCCGACAGCCGCTCGACCAGCAGCATGCCGATGCCCTCGGAGAACCCGGTGCCGTCGGCGCCGGCCGCGAAGGCCTTGCAACGGCCGTCCTCGGCGAGGCCGCGCTGGCGGGCGAACTCGATCAGCAGCTTCGGCGTGGACATCACGGTCACGCCGCCGGCCAGCGCCAGGTCGCACTCGCCGCGCCGCAGGGCGGCCGCCGCGAAGTGCAGCGCCACCAGCGAGGAGGAGCAGGCGGTGTCCACGGTGACGGCCGGGCCCTCCAGGCCCAGCGCGTACGCCACCCGGCCGGTGGCCACGCTGGCCGCGCTGCCGTTGCCGAGGTAGCCGTCGACCTCCTCCGGCACGTCCTGAACCCAGGTCGCGTAGTCGTGGTAGACCATGCCCGCGTACACGCCGGTCCGGCTGCCGCGCAGGCCGAGCGGGTCGATCCCGGCCCGCTCGAAGGCCTCCCAGGAGGTCTCCAGCAGCAGGCGCTGCTGCGGGTCCATCGCCAGCGCCTCACGGCGGTTGATCCCGAAGAACGCCGGGTCGAACCCGGCCACGTCGGTCAGGAAGCCGCCGGTCCGGGTGTAGGTGCGGCCCGGGGTGCCCGGCTCGGGGTGGTAGATGCCCTCCAGGTCCCAGCCGCGGTCGGCCGGGAACTCCGAGAGCACCGAACCGCCCTCGGCGAGCACGTCCCACAGCGCCTCCGGGGTGGCGATCCCCCCGGGGAAGCGGCAGCTCATCGCGACGATCGCGATCGGCTCGTCGGGGTCGGCCGTGACCGCCACCGCCGCCGGGGCCGGGGCGGAGTCGTCCGCGTCCGCGCCGAGCAGCTCCTCGACCAGGTGCGCGGCGAGCGCGCGCGGCGTCGGGTGGTTGAACACCAGGGTCGCCGGAAGGCGCAGCCCGGTCGCGGAGTTGAGCCGGTTGCGCAGCTCCACCGCGGTCAGCGAGTCGAAGCCCAGCTCCTTGAGCGCCTTCTCCTCCTCCACGGCGTCGCCCGAGTCGTGCCCGAGCACCGCGGCGACGTGGCCGCGGACCAGGTCCAGCACGGTCCGCCGGCGGTCCTCGCCGGAGAGCCCGGCCAGGCGCCCGGCCAGACCGCCCGCCGGAGCGGCGTCCGGGGCACCGGCCGTGCGGCGGCCCGGGCCACCGGAGGCCAGGCCGCGCAGCAGCGCGGGGACGCTGGCCGCCCGGCCGCGCAGGTGGGCCCGGTCCAGCTGGATCGGCACCAGCACCGCCTCGCCCGAGGCCACGGCCGCGTCGAACAGGGCCAGTCCGGTCTCGGCGCTCATCGGCACCGCGCCGCCCCGCACGATCCGCTCCAGGTCGGCGTCGACGAGGCGCCCGGCCATGCCGGACCGCTCCTGCCACAGGCCCCAGGCCATCGAGACGGCGGGCCGGCCCTGGGCGCGGCGGCGCTGCGCCAGCGCGTCCAGGAAGCAGTTGGCGGCGGCGTAGTTGGCCTGCCCGGGGTTGCCGAGCACACCGGCCGCGGCCGAGAAGAGGACGAACCCGCCGACGTCGCCCGCGAGTTCGTGCAGGTTGAGCGCGCCGGTGACCTTGGGTGCGAGCACCCGGTCGAACTGCTCGGGGGAGAGGGAGAGGACGGTTCCGTCGTCCACCACGCCCGCAGTGTGCACCACGGCGGTGAGCGGGCGCTCGGCGGGGACGGCGGCGAGCAGCTCGGCGAGCTGCCGGCGGTCGGCGACGTCGCAGGCGGCCAGGGTGACCTCGGCGCCCGCCGCGCGCAGCTCGGCGAGGAGTTCGGCGGCGCCCTCGGCCGCCGGGCCGCGCCGGCTGGTCAGCAGCAGGTGCCGGGCGCCGTGGGCGGTGACCAGGTGGCGGGCGGTCAGCTCGCCCAGGCCGCCGATCGCGCCGGTGACCAGAACGGTCCCGGAGACGTCCAGCGGGGCCTGCGCACCAGCACCCGCCTTCCCGGCGGCGGTCGGCGCCTTGGCCAGGCGCGGGGCGAGCAGGGCGCCCCGCCGGACGGCCAGCTGCGGCTCGGTGTCCACCGGCAGTGCGGCCAGCGGCAGTTCACCGCCGTCGTGGTCGACCAGGACCAGCCGGTCCGGGTTCTCCGACTGCGCGGAGCGGACCAGGCCCCACACGGCGGCCAGGACCGGATCGGGCGCACCCTCCCCGGTGGCGACCGCGCCGCGGGTCAGCACGGCCAGCCGGGCCTCGGCGAACCGCGGGTCCACCAGCCACTCCTGGACGAGTCGCAGCACCCGTACGGTCGTCGCGCCGACCGCGGCGGCCAGCTCGTCCGTCGCCTCGGACCCCTGGTACGGGGCGAGTTCCACCGCGACCACGTCGGGCACGGCCGCGCCGGCGTCCACCGCCGAGCCCAGCTCGGCCAGGGCGGCCAGGCAGTCCGTACCGTCGGCGCCGTCCGTGCTGTTGGCGCTGTCGGTGCGGTCGGTGCGGTCGGTGCCGAGGAGCGTCCAGGAGCGGGCGGCCGGGTCGCCGGCCGGCACCGGCAGCCACTCGACCCGCAGCAGCGACTCGCGCACGGCCCGGTCGGCGGTGCGCAGCCGCTCGGCGGAGACGGGCCGCAGCAGCAGCGAGCCCACCGAGGCGACGGGCGCGCCGCCGAGGTCCGCGACGGTCAGCGACAGGGTCTCCGGAGCCGTCCGGGCCAGCCGGACGCGCAGCGCGGTCGCGCCGCTCGCGTGCAGCCGGATCCCGCCCCAGGAGAAGGCGAGCCTGCCCTGCTCGGCGTCCGGCACCAGGCCCATCGCGTGCAGGGCGGCGTCCAGCAGCGCCGGGTGCAGCCCGTAGCGGGCGGCCGCGGCCTGCTCGGTGGCGGGCAGGGCGACCTCGGCGTAGACCTGGTCGCCGTGCTGCCAGGCGGCCCGCAGGCCCTGGAAGGCCGGGCCGTAGTCCACCCCGGCGTCGGCGAGCCGCTGGTAGGCGTCGGTGACGTCCAGCGGGGTCGCGCCGGCCGGCGGCCAGGCGGTGAGGTCCGCGGCGGACTCGTCGGCTGCCGCGTCGGCCGCCGCATCGGTGGCCGCGGAGAGCGTGCCCGAGGCGTGCCGGGTCCACGGCTCGTCCTCGGCGGCGTCGGCCGGGCGGGAGTCGATCCGCAGCGGACGGAGGCCGTCCTGCTCCGCGCCGACCAGGACCTGGAGCCGGACGCCACCGCGCTCGGGCAGGACCAGCGGGGCTTCCAGGGTGAGTTCCTCGAGGCGGCCGCAGCCGACCTCGTCGCCGGCCCGGACGGCCAGCTCCAGGAACGCCGTTCCGGGCAGCAGGGTCGCGCCCATCACGGTGTGGTCGGCCAGCCACGGCGTGCTGTGCCGGGAGAGCAGCCCGGTCAGCAGGTGGCCGTGGCCGTCCGCGAGCGGGACGGCCGCGCCGAGCAGGGGGTGCTCGGGGGCGGTGAGGCCCGCCGTGGTGACGGCGGCCGCTCCGGCCACGGTGTCCAGCCAGTAGCGGTTGCGCTGGAAGGGGTAGGTGGGGAGGTCGGTGCGGTGGCCGGCGGTGAGGAGCGGGGTGAAGTCGGCGGGGGCGCCGTGGACGTGGGCTTCGGCGAGGGAGGTGAGGAAGCGGCGGGTGCCGCCGTGGTCGCGGCGCAGGGTGCCGAGGGTGTGGGCGGTGGTGTGGTGGAGGGTGTCCTGGATGGCGCCGGTGAGGACGGGGTGGGGGCTGACCTCGATGAAGAGGTCGTGGCCCTGCTCGGCCAACTGGCGGGTGGCGTCGGCGAGTCGGACGGTCTGGCGGAGGTTGCGGTACCAGTAGGCGGCGTCCATCGTCGTGGTGTCGAGCCACTGGCTGTCGACGGTGGACCAGAACGGGATGTCGGCGCCGCGCGGGGTGACGGGGGCGAGCAGGTCGAGCAACTCGGTCTGCAGGGCCTCGACATGGGCCGAGTGCGAGGCGTAGTCCACGGTGACCCGGCGGGCACGGATGCCGTCCGCCGTGAAGCGCTCGACGAGTTCGTCGAGGGCGGCGGCGTCCCCGGCGACGACCGCCGAGGAGGGGCCGTTGACGGCGGCGACGGAGATCCGGTCCTGCCAGGGGGTGAGGTCGATGTCCTCGGCCGGGAGGGCGATGGAGACCATGCCGCCGTTTCCGGCGATGGCGGTGATGGCCTGGGAGCGCAGGGCGACGACCCGGGCGCCGTCCTGGAGGGTGAGGGCGCCGGCGACGGTGGCGGCGGCGATCTCGCCCTGGGAGTGGCCGATGACGGCGTCGGGCTGGACGCCGTACGCCTGCCAGAGGGCGGCGAGGGAGACCATGACGGCCCAGAGGGCGGGCTGGACGACGTCCACCCGGTCGTAGCCGGGGGCGCCCTCGGCGCCGCGCAGGACGTCGATGAGGTTCCAGTCGGTGAACTCGGCGAGGGCGTCGGCGCATTCGGTGATCCGCGCGGCGAACACCGGCTCGCTGTCGAGGAGTTCGACGGCCATCCCGGCCCACTGCGAGCCCTGGCCGGGGAACACGAACACCGTGCGTCCGGTGGTGGAGGCGGTGCCCTCGACCACGGCGGCGCTCTCGGTGCCCTCGGCGAGTGCCCGGAGGCCTTCGGTCAGCTCGGTGCGGTCCGAACCGAGCACCACCGCACGGTGGTTGAACAGCGAGCGGGTCGTCGCCAGCGAGTGGGCGAGGTCGATCGGGGCGGCCTCGGAGTCCTGGAGCAGCGCGGCCTGGGCACGCAGGGCGTCCGCCGACTTCGCGGACAGCAGCAGCGGCAGCACGCCGTGCGCCGTCGGTTCGCCCGCCGGGGCCTCCGGGGAGGGCTGTTCGAGGATGACGTGGGCGTTGGTGCCGCTGACGCCGAAGGAGGAGACGCCGGCCCGGCGCGGACGGCCGGTCTGCGGCCACTCCCGCTCCTCGGTGAGCAGCTCCACCGCGCCCGCCGACCAGTCGACGTGCGGCGTCGGCTCGTCCACGTGCAGGGTCCGGGGCAGCACGCCGTGGCGCATCGCCAGCACCATCTTGATGATGCCCGCCGCGCCCGCCGCGCTCTGGGTGTGGCCGAGGTTGGACTTCACCGAGCCGAGCTGGAGCGGCAGTTCGCGGTCCTGGCCGTAGGTGGCGAGCAGGGCGTTGGCCTCGATCGGGTCGCCGAGCCGGGTGCCGGTGCCGTGCGCCTCGACGGCGTCCACGTCGGCGGCGGTGAGGCCGGCGGTGGCCAGGGCCTGGCGGATCACCCGCTCCTGGGCGGGGCCGTTGGGGGCGGTGAGCCCGTTGGAGGCGCCGTCCTGGTTGATCGCGGTGGCCCGGACGACCGCCAGCACCGGGTGCCCGTTGCGGCGGGCGTCCGACAGCCGCTCGACCAGCAGCACGCCCACGCCCTCGGCCATGCCGAAGCCGTCGGCGGCCGCCGCGAAGGCCTTGCAGCGCCCGTCCTCGGCGAGGCCGCGCTGGCGGCTGAACGCCACCAGCCCCTCGGGGGTGGCCATCACGGCGGCACCGGCCGCGAGCGCCATCGAGCACTCGCCGGCGCGCAGCGCCTGGACGGCGAGGTGGAGCGCCACCAGCGAGGAGGAGCAGGCGGTGTCGATGGTCACGGCCGGCCCTTCCAGGCCGAGCGCGTAGGAGATCCGGCCGGAGACCACGCTGGCCGCGTTGCCGGTGACCAGGTAGCCCTCGTTGCCGGGCGGGGCGGCGGCCAGCAGGGTGCCGTAGTCCTGGCCATGGGTGCCGACGAATACGCCGACCTGCCCGCCCCGGACGGACACCGGGTCGACGCCGGCCCGCTCGAAGGCCTCCCAGGAGGTCTCCAGCAGCAGCCGCTGCTGCGGGTCCATGGCGTGCGCCTCGCGCGGGCTGATCCCGAAGAACGCCGCGTCGAACTCGGCTACGTCGTACAGGAATCCGCCCTCGCGGGTGTACGAGGTGCCGACCCGGTCGGGGTCGGGGTCGTAGAGCCCGTCGAGGTCCCAGCCGCGGTCGGTCGGCAGGGCGCCGACCGCGTCGCGCCCGGCGAGGACCAGCTCCCACAGGTCCTCCGGGGTGCGCACGCCGCCCGGGAAGCGGCAGCCCATGCCGACGATCGCGATCGGGTCGTCGTCCCGGGCCGCCGCGGTGGTGGCCGCGGCCGGTGCGGCGGTCGGGAGCCGGTCGCCGAGCACCTGCTCGCGCAGGTGGCCGGCCAGGGCCTTCGGGGTCGGGTAGTTGAAGATCAGCGTGGCGGGCAGGCGCAGGCCCGTCGAGCCGTGCAGGCGGTTGCGGAGCTCGACCGCGGTGAGGGAGTCGAAGCCCAGCTCCTTGAAGGTCCGTTCGGGGTCCACCGCCGTGCCGGCCGGGTACCCGAGCACGGTTCCGGCGGTGGCGCGGACGAGGTCCAGCAGCTCCCGGTCGCACTCGGGCCCGGTCAGCCCGGCCAGCCGCTGGGCGAGGGCCGAGCCGCCGGCCCGGTCGGTCGGCCGCCGACGGCCCGAGCGGGTGCGGACCAGGCCGCGCAGCAGCGGGTGGACGGCGTCGGACTGGGCGCGCACGGCGGCCAGGTCGAGCCGGATCGGCATCAGCGCCGGTTCACCGGCCGCGCGGGCGGCGTCCAGCAGGGCGAGGCCCTCCTCGGCGGAGAGCGCCGCGGTGCCGACGCCGGCCATCCGGCGCAGGTCGGTGCCGGTGAGCCGGCCGCCCATGCCGTTGCGCTCCGCCCACAGGCCCCAGGCCAGCGAGACGGCCGGCCGGCCCTCGGCTCGCAGGTGCCGGGCGTAGGCGTCGAGGAAGGCGTTGGCGGCGGCGTAGTTGGCCTGCCCGCCGGCGCCGAACACGGCGGCGGCGGAGGAGTAGAGCACGAAGGCGGCCAGGTCCGCGTCGCGGGTGAGCTCGGCCAGGTTGAGCGCGCCGGAGAGCTTGGGCGCGAGCACCCGGTCGAACTGCCCGTCGGTGAGCGTCTCGATCACGCCGTCGTCGACGATGCCGGCGGTGTGCACCACGGCGGTGAGCGGGTGCTCGGCGGGGATGTCGGCGAGCAGCTCGGCGAGGGCGGAGCGGTCGGCGACGTCGCAGGCGGCCAGGGTGACCTCGGCGCCCGTCGCGCGCAGCTCGGCGAGGAGTTCGGCGGCGCCCTCGGCGGCCTCGCCGCGGCGGCTGGTCAGCAGCAGGTGCCGGACGCCGTGGGCGGCGACCAGGTGGCGGGCGGCGAGCACGCCGAGGCCGCCGGTGGCCCCGGTGACCAGGGCCGTCCCGTTCGGGTCGAGCGCCGGGGCGCCCTGCTCGGCGGGCCGGACCCGGGTGAGCCGCGCGGCCCGTACCGAGCCGTCGTGCAGCAGCAGTTGCGGCTCGTCGCCGGCCAGGGCGGCGGGCAGGGCGCGGTAGGAGGCGTCCTGCGCGTCCAGGTCGACCAGGACGATGCGGTCCGGGTGCTCGGACTGCGCCGAGCGGACCAGGCCCCAGAGCGGGGCGGTCACCAGGTCCGGCAGGCCGTCGCCCGGGCCGTCCCCGGCCACCGCGCCCCGGGTCAGCACGACCAGGCGGCTCTCGGCGAAGCGCTCCTCGGCGAGCCACTGCTGGAGCAGGCCCAGCAGCGCGTGGGTGGCCGCCCGCACGGCGGGGACCAACTCCGGTGCGGCGCCCGGTGCGAGGGGCAGCAGGACGGTGTCGGGGGCGGCGCCGTCGGCGGCGGCGAGGGCGGCCAGGTCGGGGTACGCGTCCACCGTGTTGCCCGCCGCGGTGAGCCCGGCGGCCAGGCCGAGGGCGTCCTCGCCGACCAGGGCGTAGCGGCCGGTGACCGGGGCGGCCCCGGGCAGGTCCGTCCAGTCGACGCGGAACAGCGAGTCGCCGTCGGGCCCGGCGTGGACCGCGCGCAGCTGGTCGGAGGAGACTGGCCGGACGGCCAGGCCCTCCACCGAGACCACCGGCACGCCGTGCTCGTCGGAGGCCTCCAGGGCGACCGAGTCCAGGCCGGCCGGGGAGAGCCGGACCCGCAGGGCGGTCGCGCCGGCGGCGTGCAGCGAGACCCCGCTCCAGGCGAACGCCAGGTGGCCCTCGGCGGACTCCTCGCGGTGCCGGACGGCGCCGAGGTCCATGGCGTGCAGGGCGGCGTCCAGCAGCGCGGGGTGCAGCCCGTAGCGGGCCGACCGGTCGGCGACCTCCTCGCTCAGCACGACCTCGCTGAACACCTCCTCGCCGCGCCGCCAGGCCGCGCGGACACCCTGGAACGCCGGTCCGTACCCGGCGGGCAGCCGCTCGTACAGGTCCTCGACCGGCAGCGGTTCGGCGCCGGCCGGCGGCCACTGGGTGAGGTCCGCGGGGGCGGCGGGAGCGGCGGGGGAGAGGGTGCCCGCGGCGTGCCGGGTCCACGGCCGGGAGGCCGCGGCGTCCTGCGGCCGCGAGTGCAGGCCGACCGGCCGGGCGCCGGTGGCGTCGGCCTCGCCGACCACCACCTGGACCTGGACGGCGCCCTGCTCGGGCAGCACCAGCGGGGCTTCCAGGGTGAGTTCGTCGAGGCGGCCGCAGCCGACCTCGTCGCCGGCCCGGACGGCCAGGTCCACCATGGCGGTCCCGGGCAGCAGGGTGGTGCCCATGACGGTGTGGTCGGCCAGCCACGGGTGGGTGGTGCGCGAGATCAGGCCGGTCAGCAGGTGGCCGTGCCCGTCGGCGAGCGGGACGGCCGCGCCGAGCATCGGGTGGTCGGCCGCGGCCAGGCCGACGGCGGTCACGTCCGAGGTGCCGGGGGCCGCCTCCAGCCAGTAGCGGTTGCGCTGGAAGGGGTAGGTGGGGAGGTCGGTGCGGTGGCCGGTGGTGAGGAGCGGGGTGAAGTCGGCGGGGGCGCCGTGGACGTGGGCTTCGGCGAGGGAGGTGAGGAAGCGGCGGGTGCCGCCGTGGTCGCGGCGCAGGGTGCCGAGGGTGTGGGCGGTGGTGTCGTGCAGGGTGTCCTGGATGGCGCCGGTGAGGACGGGGTGGGGGCTGACCTCGACGAAGAGGTCGTGGCCCTGGTCGGCCAACTGCCGGGTGGCGTCGGCGAGTCGGACGGTCTGGCGGAGGTTGCGGTACCAGTAGGCGGCGTCCATCGTCGTGGTGTCCAGCCAGCGGCTGTCGACGGTGGACCAGAACGGGATGTCGGCGCCGCGCGGGGTGACGGGGGCGAGCAGGTCGAGCAACTCGGTCTGCAGGGCCTCGACATGGGCCGAGTGCGAGGCGTAGTCGACGTTGATCCGGCGGGCCTGGGTGCCGTCGGCGGCGCACCGCCGCAGCAGCTCGTCCAGGGCGTCGGCGTCACCGGCGACGACGGCGGAGGAGGGGCCGTTGACGGCCGCGACGGAGACGCGGTCGGCCCACGGCGCGATGGTGGCGAGCGCGTCCTCGGCGGACTGGGAGAGCGACACCATGCCGCCGGCTCCGGCGATGGCGGTGATGGCCTGGGAGCGCAGGGCCACGACCCGGGCGCCGTCCCGGAGGGTGAGGGCGCCGGCGACGGTGGCGGCGGCGATCTCGCCCTGGGAGTGGCCGATGACGGCGTCGGGCTGGATTCCGTACGCCTGCCAGAGGGCGGCGAGGGAGACCATGACGGCCCACAGGGCGGGCTGGACGACGTCCACCCGGTCGTAGCCGGGGGCGCCCTCGGCGCCGCGCAGGACGTCGATCAGCTTCCAGTCGGTGAACTCGGCCAGGGCGTCGGCGCATTCGGCGATCCGTGCGGCGAACACCGGCTCGCTGTCGAGGAGTTCGACGGCCATCCCGACCCACTGGGAGCCCTGCCCGGGGAACACGAAGACGGTCCCGCCGGTGGCGTCCGCCGTACCGGTCAGCACGGTGGCGCTCTCGGCGCCCTCGGCGAGCGCCCGGAGGCCTTCGGTCAGCTCGGTACGGTCCGAACCCAGCACCACCGCACGGTGGTTGAACAGCGAGCGGGTCGTCGCCAGCGAGTGGGCGAGGTCGATCGGGGCGGCCTCGGAGTCCTGGAGCAGCGCGGCCTGGGCGCGCAGGGCGTCCGCCGACTTCGCGGACAGCAGCAGCGGCAGCACGCCGTGCGCGGCGGGCCCGCCGGTGGGGCCTTCCTCCACGACGGGCTGTTCGATGATGACGTGGGCGTTGGTGCCGCTGACGCCGAAGGAGGAGACGCCGGCCCGGCGCGGACGGCCGGTCTCCGGCCACTCCCGGTCCTCGGTCAGCAGCTCGACCGCGCCCGCCGTCCAGTCCACGTGCGGCGTCGGCTCGTCCACGTGCAGGGTGCGCGGCAGCACCCCGTGCCGCATCGCCAGCACCATCTTGATGATGCCGCCGACCCCGGCGGCCGCCTGGGCGTGCCCGATGTTCGACTTCAACGAGCCGAGCAGCAGCGGAAGTTCACGGCCCTGGCCGTAGGTGGCGAGGAGGGCGTTGGCCTCGATCGGGTCGCCCAGCTTCGTGCCGGTGCCGTGCGCCTCCACCGCGTCGACCTCGGCCGGGGCCAGGCCCGCGGCGGCCAGCGCCTCGCGGATCACCCGCTCCTGCGCCGGGCCGCTCGGGGCGGTCAGCCCGTTGGACGCGCCGTCCTGGTTCACCGCCGTGCCGCGGACCAGGGCCAGCACCGGGTGCCCGTTGCGGCGGGCGTCCGACAGCCGCTCGACCAGCAGCACACCCGCACCCTCGGCCCAGCCGGTGCCGTCGGCGGAGGCGGCGAAGGACTTGCAGCGCCCGTCCTCGGCGAGGCCGCGCTGGCGGCTGAACTCGACGAACACCTCGGGCGTCGCCATCAGCGCCACGCCGCCCGCCAGGGCCAGGTCGCACTCCCCGCGCCGCAGGGCCGCGACCGCCAGGTGCAGGGCCACCAGGGAGGAGGAGCAGGCGGTGTCCACGGTGATCGCCGGGCCCTCGAAGCCGAAGGTGTACGACACCCGGCCGGAGGCGACGCTGCCCGCGGTGCCGGTGCCGAGGTACCCCTCCACCTCCTCGGGCACCCGGGGCAGCCGGCTGGCGTAGTCGTGGAACATCACGCCGGTGAACACGCCGGTCCGGCTGCCGCGCAGGGCCTCCGGGTCGATCCCGGCCCGTTCCATGGCCTCCCAGGAGGTCTCCAGCAGCAGCCGCTGCTGCGGGTCCATGGCGAGGGCCTCGCGCGGGCTGATGCCGAAGAAGTCGGGGTCGAAGTCGGCGCTGTCGTAGAGGAATCCGCCCTCCCGGACCGAGGAGCTGCCGACCGAGCCGGGGGCGCCGCCGAACAGGGCGTCGGTGTCCCAGTCGCGGTCCGTCGGGAACTCCGAGACGGCGTCCCGGCCCTCGGCGACCAGCTGCCACAGGGCCTCGGGAGTGATGGCTCCGCCCGGGTAGCGGCAGCTCATCGCGACGATCGCGATCGGGTCCTCGTCCGCCACCGCCGGACGGGCCGGGGCGGCCGGGGCCGGTGCCTCGTCGAGGAGCTCGGCGAGCAGGAAGCCGGCCAGCCGGGCCGGGGTGGGGTGGTCGAAGACCACGGTCGCCGGGAGGCGCAGGCCGAGCGCGGTCCGCAGCCGGTTGCGCAGCCGGACGGCCGAGGCGGAGTCCACCCCGAGGTCCTTGAAGGCCCGCTCGGGCGCGATCGTCCGCGGCAGGCCCCGGCCGAGCACGCCGGCCGCCTCGGCCCGCACCAGGCCGAGCAGCGTCTGCCGGGCCTCCGCCCGGGGCAGCGCGCGCAGCCGGGCGGCGAACACGGTGTCCGCCGCGCCGTCGGCGGCGGCCGGGTCGCGGAAGAGGACGCCGGTGGTGTCCCGGGTGGCGACCACGGGGGTGTCGGCGCCGCCCAGCGCGGAGTCCAGCAGCGCGCCCAGCTCGGCGTCGGACACGGCGCCCGGGTCGGTGGTGTCCCAGGCCAGCGACACGGCGTGCCGGCCGGTGGCGCGGCGGTGCTGGGCCAGCGCGTCCAGGAACGCGGCGCAGCCGCCGTGGTCGCCGTCGTCCGCGCCCCGCAGGGCACCGGTGGAGGAGACCAGCAGGAAGGCCGTCAGGTCGAGCCCGGCGGTGAGCTCGTGCAGGGCCACCGCGCCGTCGACGCCGGTCCGCACCCAGCGGTCGGCCTGCCCGCCGGCGGCCGGCCCGGGGGAGCCGGCCGCGTGCACCACCGCGGTGAGCGGGTGCTCGGCCGGGACGCCCGCGAGCAGCTCGGCGACGGACGCGCGGTCGGCGGCGTCGCAGGCGGCCAGGGTGACCTCCGCGCCGGACTCGCTCAACTCCACGGCCAGCGCGGCCGAGTCGGGGGTGGTGGAGGCCAGCACCAGGTGCCGGACGCCGTGCTCGGCGACCAGCCGCCGGGCGATCGCGGCCGCGGCCGTCCCGCCGGCGCCGGTGACCAGCACGGTGCCGTCGAGGCGGCGGCCGGACGCGGCGGCGGTGACCGGCACCAGGCGGGGCGCCCGCAGCACCCCGCCGCGGACGGCGAACTGCGGCTCGCCGGTGGCCAGGGCGGCCGGCAGGGCGGCCGCGGAGGCGGACTCGCCGTCCAGGTCGGCCACGGTGAAGCGGCCGGGGTGCGCGGTCTGCGCGGCGCGCAGCAGCCCCCAGAGCGGAGCCTGCGCCAGCCCCGGGACCTCCTCGCCCGGGTGCACGGCCAGCGCGCCCCGGGTCAGCACCACCAGGCGGGTCTCCCGCAGCCGGTCGTCGGCGAGCCAGCGGGTCAGCAGCTCGGCGGCCTCGCGGGCGGTCCGCCGGGCCGCGTCCGCGACCGGCTCCGCGCCGGCGGCGGGCCAGGGCAGGTAGACGACCTCGGGCGCACCGGCCGCGGTGAGCTCCGCCAGGTCGGCGTAGCGGTCGACCGCCAGGCCGTCCGGTCCGTTCAGGCCGTCCGGTCCGTTCAGCCGGGCGGCTCCGTCCGACGGGCTCGCCAGCAGCGCGGCGCGCACCGGCTCCACGGGCCCGGCGGGCAGCGGCACCCAGTCCATCCGGTACAGCGACTCCTGCCGGACGCCCCGGGCGCCGAGCAGGGTGCCGGGCTGGTCGAACAGCCGGTGCCGGGTGACCTTGCCCGAGGCGGTGCGCGGCACGGCGGCGATCGCCCGGACCTCCTGCGGCACCTTGAACCAGGACAGCTGCTCGGCGCAGGCGGCGAAGACCAGCTCGGCGTCGACGCCCTCCGGCGCGGCGACCACGAACGCGACCGGCACCTCGCCGAGTACCTCGTCCGGCCGGCCCGCCACGGCGACGTCCAGCACGCCGGGCACCGTGCGGACGACGTCCTCGATCTCGCCCGGGTGGATGTTCTCCCCGCCCCGGATGATCAGCTCCTTGCGCCGCCCGCTGATCGTCAGCTGGCCGCCGGCCGCCCGGACCGCCAGGTCGCCGGTCCGGTACCAACCGTCCCGCAGCGCCTCGGCGGTGGCCTCCGGCCGGTTGTGGTAGCCCTGCATCAGGCTCGGCCCGCGCACCCACACCTCGCCCTCCGTCCCGGGGTCGGTGTCGATCCCGGTCTCCGGGTCGACCACCCGCACCTCCAGGCCGGGGACCGGCAGGCCGCACGAGCCGGAGACCCGCTCGGCGCCCGGCGCCTCGGTCGCGATCGCGCCGCAGGTCTCGGTGGAGCCGTAGCTGTTGAGCAGCGGGACGCCGAACGCGTCCTCGAAGTCCCGGGCCAGCGAGGCCGAGGTGACCGCGCCGGTCGACAGGCAGACCCGCAGCCGCGGCATGTCCAGCCGGCCGGCGTCGGCCTCCCGCAGCAGGTGGTGGTAGAGGGCGGGCACCCCGGCGAGGAAGGTGTACGCGTCGCCGCGCAGCTCGGCCAGCACCTCGTCCGCGGAGAAGCCCGGCATGATGTGCGCGGTCGCGCCGGTCGCGGTGACACCGACCACGCAGACGATGTGCGCCAGGCTGTGGAACAGCGGCAGCGGCCAGAGCACCAGGTCGTCGCGGGAGAGTCCGAGCAGCGGCGCGTAGCAGGACGCCACCGACCACAGGCAGCTGCGCTGGGTCGACAGCACGCCCTTGGGGGCGCCGGTGGAGCCCGAGGTGTAGAGCATGAAGGCGGTCTCGTCCAGGCCGAGGTCGTCGCGCGGCGGCACGGGGGGCTCGACGGTGGCCAGAGCCTCGAACGACGGCAGGTCCCGCGCCGCCTGCGGCCCCTGCGGCCCCTGCGGCGCCTGCGCCGTCGGACCGGAGACGACCACCAGCAGCCCGGGCCGGTCGGCCCGCAGCCGCAGCACCTGGTCCAGGTGGCGGGCGTCGGTGACGACCACGGCGGCGCCGCTGTCGTCCAGGATGTGGGCCAGCTCCTCGTCGCTGGAGTGCGGGTTGACCGGGACGGCGACACCGGCGGCCCGGACGGCGGCCAGGTAGGCCTCCACCACCTCGACACCGGCGTCCAGGTGGATCGCCACCCGCCCGCCGCGGCCCAGGCCCAGGGCCGCCAGGTGGCCGGCCAGCCGTCCGGTCCGGAGCTCCAGCTCGGCGTAGCCCACGGACCGGCGGCCGTCCCGGAAGGCCGGCTTGTCGCGCAGCGACGCGGCCTGGGAGCGCAGCAGTTCGGGCAGCGGCCTGATCAGCTCGGTACGCGGCATGTCAACGGCTCCTTGGGCACGCGGAAACAGCACGGGAGGCTGGGGGCTCCCGGAGAACAGAGAGGGGTGACGCATCATTCGGTATCCCGTGGCAGTCTCGTCCAGCCGTCCGTGGGGGCCGCACCCCTACGGTTCCCCTACGGGCCCTTGTCCCGGCCGGCTCCGCCGCGGGAGAAGGGGGGTGGTGGTGAGGGGTTGTCCGGCCGTCCGGCCTGCACCAGGCTCGGAGTGGGGA
Source organism: Kitasatospora sp. NPDC056273 (assembly GCF_042268845.1). Lineage (NCBI taxonomy): Bacteria > Bacillati > Actinomycetota > Actinomycetes > Kitasatosporales > Streptomycetaceae > Kitasatospora > Kitasatospora sp. NPDC056273. The sequence continues at coordinate 17,270 of NZ_JBHJSJ010000027.1, forward strand.
GGACCCGCCGGCGGGGCGAGGACCCCGTCCAGAAGGGACCACCGGAACACCATGACGCTCACCGACGGCGCGGCCGACAGCTGGATCCGCCGCTTCCACCCGGCCCCGGACGCCCGCGTCCGCCTGGTCTGCCTGCCCCACGCGGGAGGGTCGGCGAGCTACTGGTACCCGATGTCCGCCGCCACGGCGGCCGGGATCGAGGTCCTCGCGGTCCAGTACCCGGGGCGGCAGGACCGGCGCCACGAACCCTGCGTCGAGACCGTCGAGGCGCTGGCCGAGCAGGTCACCGAGGCGCTGCTGCCCCACCGCGACCTGCCGCTCGCCCTGTTCGGCCACAGCATGGGCGCGGTCGTCGGCTTCGAGGTCGCCCGGCGCCTGGAGGACCTCGGCACCCCGCCGGTCGCCCTGTTCGCCTCCGGCCGCCGCGCACCCTCCCGGCACCGGGACGAGGACGTCCACCTCCGGGGCGTCGACGGCATCGTCGCGGAACTCCGCAAGCTGGACGGCACCGACCCGCGGGCCCTGCAGGACCCGGAGCTGCTGCGGATGATCCTCCCCGCGGTCCGCGCCGACTACAAGGCCGTCGAGACCTACCGCTACCGGCCGGGGCCGCCGCTCTCCTGCCCGGTCGACGCCCTGGTCGGCGACAGCGACGAGAAGGCGACCGTCGACGAGGCCGGGTCCTGGCGCGACCACACCACCGGCGGCTCCGCCCTGCACGTCTTCCCCGGCGGCCACTTCTACCTGGCCCACCACCAGGGCGAGATCGTCCGCATCGTCACCGACCGCCTGCTGCCGCCGGTCTCCTGAACCCGGCGGGGACGGCGAGCGCCGCGCCCGGCCCCGGCCGGGCCGCGCCGCCGACCGGCCTCCGCTCGCGGCCTGACCGCCCGGCCGCCGCACGGCCGCCGTCGAGCAGAGCCCCCGCCCACGGCCACCCCGCCGGAGGGGTGGCCGTGGAAGCTCCGGTCGCCCTTCCCCCGCGGCCCGGTCCGGCCTGCGCGCCCCCGACCGGGCCCGCCGCCGAGCGGGCGCTCTCCCCATGTGTGCCGATCGGCCGTTGCCCGGCCGCCGTCGGGTAATGCCTTTGCCTACGGCCGCCCTTCCCCGGCGGCCCTGCCCGTCACACCCCGTCACCGCCTGCCTGCCCTCGCCTGCCGCCCTGTCGCCTTCCGCCTGCCTCCCGTCGTGCGCGGGAGGCAGCGCGCGTTTCCAGGCCCCCGGGCCCGTGGCGCCCGTCCCACACCTCCCCAGCTGCGGAGAAGCGCCCGGCGGCACCATCCGGCCGAACCGTACGAAAACGGAATCCGACATGTTGTATTCCGCTTCTGTGACTCATGTGACTGACGTGACTCTTGTGATGGATGTGGGTGCAGGGAATGGCGTGAATTGGTGGGTCAGGAAAGTGTTGCGTTTCCGTGACAGCCGCGCCTATGATCAACGGAAAGCTTCGATATTGATCGAACCCCGGGGGGGTGTTTGGACGGCGGGGGCCAGTCGGGTGTTCAACTGATGTCGCGTCGCAGTTGAACACCGGTCGGCCGCGGAGGGGTGGGCGGGGATAGGGGCGGAAGGATTGGGCTCTGAATCCCGCTTCCGGGTTCCGCGAATGAAGCAATCAATTTGCCGGTGATTCCGCGGGTGGTGTCGTACCGGCGCGATGGGGACTTGGGTCGGCGTGTTCTGAAGGGGGAGTTCAGCATGGGGGAGCGCCTGCGCACCGCTCCGACTCCGGTCGGTGCGGATGGCGGCCGGGGTCCGGGAGGTCCGGTCGGAGCATCCGAAACGGCCTCCGGGGGCGGCCGGCCGGCGGAGCGGGCCGCGCGCGCCGAGGCGGCGTTGCGGATCCTCCAGGCCCATCCCTCGCTGTCCGACCGGGCGGTCGCGGAGTCGACCGGCCTTGGCGCGCGAACCGTTGCCGAGCTGCGGCGCCTGTCGGAATCCGTGGCGGAATCCGGATTCCGGATCGGCCGGGACGGCAAGTCCCGCCCGTTGAACGGCGCGGCCGGCCGGCTGCGCGTGGCGGAGCTCCTCGGGGAGAACCCGAAGGCCTCGCTGCGCCAGTTGGCCAGGACGGCCGGGGTGTCGCCCGCGACGGCGCTCGATGTGCGGCGGCGGCTGGAGCGCGGTGAGGAGCCCGTCCCGGTGAAGCGGGCCGCCATTGCGCCGGGGGTTTCCCCGAAGGGTGCCGCGCCGGCCGGGGGGAATGGCTTCGCGGGGGGTTTCGGCCGGACCGGCTGATTTCCCTTCGGCGTTAATCGATTTCTAATCCCCGCCGTAATTCCGGTCGGATCTTGTGCCTTTGTCGGACCGCCGATAAAGTCGAAGTCGGCCTGCAGTATTCCTGCGCCTTGCCTGAAATATAATCTCGCATCCACCAGAGGAGCGGCCAATCATGACGCACCGATTCTCGCTTGTCCTGAACCGAGAAGTGAACGATCAGGAGAAGGTCACCCTGAAGGAGGCGAGCCGCGCCGACATCGCGTTCGTCGACGACACCCTCCCGACGAACGCCGACGTCCCGGTCACCCGGATCGAATTCGAGGACGGGGTCACGGCCACGCTCGCCGAGGCCATCGAGGCCGGCTTCGAGGCCGTCAAGGCCGTCCCGGACCTGTCCGTCCCGGGCCTGAGCGTGCCCGCCCAGCCGGCCGCGGCCGAGGGCGGCGAGGAGGCCGTCAACGAGGCGGCCGAGGCCGTCTCCTGACGGCACGCACGTCCCCGCCCCGCGGGGACTGAGGCCGACTCCTGCGCGGAGGCCGAGCAGCAACCGCGCGGGAGCCGGGCGCCGTTCCCGCGGCAACCGCGCGGGAGCCGGACAGTGATCCCGCGGTAGGCGCGCGGGATCCGCGCCGCAGCACCGCCGGGCACCGGGGGAGGAGCGCGGCCGCCGCGAGGAGCGGTCGGCCGCGGTCTTCCGCGTGCCCGCCCGCCCGGCGGGAGCGGTGCGGTGGCAGCACCGTGAAGAACACGTACTCCAGTGGCAGGGCCGCGCTCGTCGTGCACGCGCGCGGTCAGCACGTCGACTCGCAGTTCACTACGGGGGGAGCAGGGCCGCCATGGCCGACGAACAGCAGCTTCGCGACTACCTCAAGGTCGTGACGGCCAAACTGCGCAGCACCCGGACGGAACTGGACCGGCTCAGGCACGAGCCCATCGCCGTCGTCGGCATGGGCTGCCGCTACGCCGGCGGCGTCGACAGCCCCGAGGCGCTGTGGCGGCTGGTCGCGGACGGCGCCGACGCCGTCGCCGGCTTCCCCGCCGACCGGGGCTGGGACACCGCGGGGCTCTACGACTCGCCCGACCTGCCGGGCTCCACCACCCGTGAGGGCGCCTTCCTGTACGAGGCGGCCGAGTTCGACGCCGCCTTCTTCGGGATCAGCCCGCGCGAGGCCCTCGCCATGGACCCGCAGCAGCGGCTGCTGCTGGAGACCTCCTGGGAGGCCGTCGAGCGCGCCGGCATCGATCCGGCCACCCTGCACGGCTCCCGCACCGGCGTGTTCACGGGCGTCTACTCCTCCGCCGCGGCCTACGGGAGCGACGCCGGACTGGACTTCGCGGAGGCCACCGGCCACCTGCTGACCGGCACCGCCAACAGCGTGCTCTCCGGCCGGATCTCCTTCACCCTCGGCCTGGTCGGCCCCGCCGTGACGGTGGACACCGCCTGCTCCTCCTCCCTGGTCGCCCTGCACCTGGCGGTGCAGGCGCTGCGCGCCGAGGAGTGCGACCTGGCCCTGGCGGGCGGCGCGACCCTGATGTCCTCCCCGGTGCTGTTCCGCGAGTTCTCCCGCCAGCAGGGCCTGGCCGCCGACGGCCGCTGCAAGCCCTTCTCGGCGGACGCCGACGGCACGGGCTGGGGCGAGGGCGCCGGCATGGTCGTCCTGGAGCGGCTGTCGGACGCGCGCCGCAACGGGCACCCCGTCCTGGCGGTGATCAGCGGCAGCGCGGTCAACCAGGACGGCGCCTCCAACGGGCTGACCGCGCCCAACGGCAGCTCGCAGCGCGTCGTCATCCGGGCCGCCCTGGACAACGCCCAGCTGACGGCGGCCGACGTGGACGCCGTGGAGGCGCACGGGACGGGCACCCGGCTGGGCGACCCGATCGAGGCCCAGGCCCTGCTGGAGACCTACGGGCAGGCGGCGGGCCGCGCCGACGACCGGCCGCTGTGGCTGGGCTCGGTGAAGTCCAACATCGGCCACACCCAGGCCGCGGCCGGTGTCGCCGGTGTGATCAAGATGGTGATGGCGCTGCGGCACGGCGTGCTGCCCCGCACCCTGCACTCCGAGCGGCCCTCGGAGTACGTCGACTGGACGGCCGGCCGGATGCGGCTGCTGCAGCGGCCGGTGGACTGGCCCCGGCCCGCGGACGACACCCCCCGGCGCGCGGCCGTCTCGGCGTTCGGCATCAGCGGCACCAACGCCCACCTGGTGCTGGAGGACGCGCCCGAGCCGCAGGCCCCGGCCGCGGAGCCGGTGCGGGCCGCCGCCCCGGCCGTCCTGCCCGGGTCGAGCGCCTGGGTGCTGTCCGGGCGCACCCCGCAGGCGCTGGCCGCGCAGGCCCGCAAGCTCTCCGCCCACCTCGCCACCCGCCCCGGGGCGCGGGCCGCCGAGGTGGCCTGGTCGCTCGCCACCACCCGGACCGCCTTCGAGCACCGCGCCGTGCTGCTGGACCCGGAGTCGGCCGGGGGCCTGGCCGCGCTCGCCGCCGGGGAGCCCGCCGCGGACGTCGTGACCGGGCAGACCCGCGCCGAGGGCACCGGCCGGACGGTCTTCGTCCTGCCGGGCCAGGGCAGCCAGTGGGTCGGCATGGGCCGCGAGCTGGCCGGGGCCTCGCCGGTGTTCGCGTCCCGGTTGGCCGAGTGCGCCGAGGCCCTCGCGCCGTACGTGGACTGGCAGTTGGACGATGTGCTGGCGGGCCTTCACGGCTTCGAGGCCGCCGACGTCGTGCAGCCCGCGCTGTGGGCCGTGATGGTCTCGCTGGCCGCGGTCTGGGAGGCGTCCGGCGTCGTCCCCGACGCGGTGGTGGGCCACTCCCAGGGCGAGATCGCCGCCGCCGTCGTCGCCGGGAGCCTGTCCCTGGCGGACGCCGCCAAGGTCGTCGCCCTGCGCAGCCGGACCCTGACCGCCCTCGCCGGGCGCGGCGGGATGATGGCCGTCGACGGCGCGGCCGACACCGTCCGCGGCTGGCTGGAGCCGTTCGGGGAGCGCCTGTCGGTCGCGGCCGTCAACGGCCCGTCCGCCACGGTGGTCGCCGGGGACCCGGACGCGCTGCACGAGCTGGCCGCGCTCCACCCCGACGTGCGCACCCGCGTCCTGCCGGTGGACTACGCCTCGCACAGCGCCCATGTCGAGGAGCTGCGCGAGGACGTCACCGTCGCGCTGGAGGGGATCGAGCCCCGTACGGCCCGGATCCCGATGGTCTCCGCGATGGACGGCCGCCGGCTCGTCGGGCCGGAGCTCGACCCCGCCTACTGGTACGCCAGCCTGCGCGAGACCGTCGAGTTCGCCCGCGCCGTGCGCACGCTCGGCGACGACGGCTACGACACCTTCGTCGAGGTGTCCCCGCACCCCGTGCTGGCCATGGCCGTCGGCGAGGAACTGGCGGACCGCGACCCCGTGGTCGTCGGCACGCTGCGCCGCGACGACGGCGGCGCCGCGCGGCTGCTCGCTTCCCTCGGCGAGGCGTACGCCCACGGCGCGCCCGTGGACTGGACCGCCGTCCTGCCCCGCGCCGAGCGGGCCGACCTGCCCACCTACGCCTTCCAGCGCGGCCGCTACTGGCCCCGCCGGGTCGAGGCCGCGCCGCAGGCGGCGGTCACCGCCGCCGAGGACGGCTGGCGCTACCGCACGGCCTGGGAGCCGCTCGGCCCCACCGCCCCCGCCCTGGCCGGGACCTGGCTGGTCGTCGCCCGCGAGGACGGCGACCCGGCCCGGCACGTCGAGGCCCTGACCGCGCACGGCGCCGAGGCCGTCGTACTGCGCACCGACGCGGTGCTGCGCGAGGCGCTCGCCGCCGAGCTCACGGCCGCGCTCGCCGCCCTCCCCGGGGCGTCCGGGCGGCCGGCCGGCGTGCTGTCGCTGCTCGCGCTGGACCCCCGGCCGCTGCCCGGCGCACCCGCCGTCCCGCACGGCACCGCCGCGACCCTGGCCCTGGTGCAGGCCCTCGGCGACGCCGCGGTCGACGCCCCGCTCTGGGCGCTCACCCGCGGCGCCGTCCGGGTCGCCGCCGACGACGCCCCGCCCGCCCCCGTCCAGGCCCAGGTCTGGGGGCTCGGCCGGGTCGCCGCGCTGGAGCACCCCGACCGCTGGGGCGGACTGGTCGACCTGCCCGAGCAGTGGGACGAGCGGGCCGCCGCCCGGCTGGCCGCCGTGCTCGCCGACGGCGCCGAGGACCAGGTGGCGCTGCGCCGCGCCGGGGCCTTCGCCCGGCGGCTCGTCCACGCGCCCCGCACCGCCCCCGGTCCGGCCGGGCCGGACGGCGGCTGGTCCCCGCGCGGCACGGTGCTCGTCACCGGCGCCACCGGCTCCATCGGCCCGCACCTGACCGCCTGGCTGGCCGGCCGCGGCGCCGCGCGCCTCGTGCTGCCCACCCGCTCCGGGCCGGGCCCGCGGCTCGCGGCCCACGCCGCCGCCCTCGCCGCGGCCGGCACCGCCGTCGACGTGCTCGCCTGCGACCTCGCCGACCGCTCCGCGCTCGCCGCCCTGCTCGACCGCGTCGCCGCCACCGGCCCGCGGCTGTCCACCGTGCTGCACGCGGCCAACGCCTTCCACCTCACCCGCCTCGACGACACCGACCCCGAGGGCCTGGCCGCCTCCCTGGCCGGCAAGGCGGCCGGCGCCGACCACCTCGACGAACTGGTCACCGACGCCGACGAGTTCGTCCTCTTCTCGTCGATCGCCGCCGCCTGGGGCAGCGCCGAGCACGGCGCCTACGCCGCCGCCAACGCCCACCTCGACGCGCTCGCCGAACGGCGCGCGGCACGCGGCGCCGGCGCGCTCTCGCTCGGCTGGGGCGTGTGGGACACCCGCGACTGGACCGCGCCGGACGCCTTCGGCCCGCACGGGCCCGCCACCATCACCGGCGACGTGCTGCGCCGCCAGGGCACCCGGTTCCTGGACCCGGACCGCGCGCTGGACGTGCTCGGCCGCGTCCTCGCCGACGGAGCCGGCGCCACCGGCCCCTACCTCGCCCTCGCCGACATGGCCTGGGACGACTTCGCGCCGGTGTTCACCGCGGCCCGCCGCAGCGCCCTGCTGGACCGCATCCCCGCCGCCCGCCGGGCCCTCGACGGCGGCGCGGCCGCCACCGGGGCGCCCACGGCCGCCGCCGACGGCGCGGACACCAGCGGGAACGACTTCGCCCGCGCCCTGGCCGGCGCCGCCGGCACCCCCGAGCAGGAGCGCCTGGCCACCGACCTGGTCCGCTCCCACGCGGCGGCCGTCCTCGGCCACCGCGACGCGGGTGACATCGCCGGCCAGCGCGCCTTCCGCGACCTGGGCTTCGACTCGCTGACCGCCGTCGAACTGCGCAAGCGGCTGGCCACGGCCACCGGCCTGCGGCTGCCGTCCACGATCGTCTTCGACCACCCCACCCCGGCCTCGCTCGGCGCCCACCTCGCCGCGACGGCCCTCGGCACCGGCACCGGCGCCGGCACCGACGCCGCCGCGCCCGCCCGGGACGGCGCCGCCGCCGACCCCGACGAGCCGCTCGCCATCGTCGGCATCGGCTGCCGGTTCCCCGGCGGCGTCACCACCCCCGACCAGTACTGGGACCTGCTGGCCTCCGGCGCCGACGTGATCGGCGGCCTGCCCACCGACCGCGGCTGGGACCCGGACCTCTACGACCCCGACCCCGCCCGCCAGGGCAAGTCCGTCACCCACCGCGGCGGCTTCCTGCACGACGCCCCCGACTTCGACGCCGCCTTCTTCGGCATCAACCCGCGCGAGGCCCTCGCCATGGACCCCCAGCAGCGCCTGCTGCTGGAGACCTCCTGGGAAGCCCTCGAACGCGCCGGCATCGCCCCCGAATCGCTGCGCGGCACCCCCGTCGGCGTCTTCGCCGGCGCCACCCTGACCGGCTACGGCGACGGCCTGGCCGACGGCGACCCGGCCGCCGAGGGGTACCTCGTCACCGGCCACTCCAGCAGCATCATCTCCGGCCGCGTCGCCTACGCCCTCGGCCTGGAGGGCCCCGCCCTCACCATCGACACCGCCTGCTCCTCCGGCCTGGTCGCCCTGCACCTGGCCGGCCGGGCGCTGCGCGCGGGCGAGTGCGAACTCGCCCTGGTCGGCGGCGTGATGGTGATGTCCACCCCCAGCCAGCTGGTCGGCTTCTCCCGGCAGCGCGGCCTCGCCCCCGACGGCCGCTGCAAGCCCTTCGCCGCCGGAGCCGACGGCATGGGCCTGTCCGAGGGCGCCGCGACCATCGCCGTCGAACGGCTCTCCGACGCGCGGCGCCTCGGCCACCCCGTGCTGGCCGTCGTACGGGGCACCGCCATCAACCAGGACGGCGCCTCCAACGGCCTCACCGCCCCCAGCGGACTCTCCCAGCAGCGCGTGATCCGCGCCGCCCTGGACGCCTCGGGCCTCACCCCCGACCAGATCGACGCGGTCGAGGCGCACGGCACCGGCACCCCCCTCGGCGACCCCGTCGAGGCCCACGCCCTGCTGGCCACCTACGGCCGGGACCGCCCCGCCGACCGGCCGCTGTGGCTCGGCTCCGCCAAGTCCAACATCGGCCACACCCAGACCGCCGCCGGCCTCGCGGGCCTCGTCAAGATGGTCCTCGGCATGCGGCACGGCACGCTGCCGCGCACCCTGCACGCGGACGAGCCGTCCCGGGAGATCGACTGGGAGTCCGGCGCCGTACGGCTGCTGACCGAGCAGCGGCCCTGGACGACCCCGCAGGACGCGCCGCGCCGCGCCGGCGTCTCCGCGTTCGGCATGAGCGGCACCAACGTGCACGTCCTCATCGAACAGGCCCCCGAACACCTCCCCGCCCCCGCCGGCCCGCCGCAGGACGCCCCGGCCGCCCCGGCCGGACCGCCGCTGCTCGCCGCCGGCACGGACGTCACCGCCTGGTCGGTCAGCGCCCGCGGCCGGGACGCCCTGGCCGCGCAGGCCGGCCGCCTGCACGCGTACGCCCTCGCCGCCGACACCCCGCCGCCCGCTGCCGTGGCCCGGGCGCTCGCCACCACCCGCAGCCCCTTCGAGCACCGCGCCGTCGTCGTCGGCGCCGACCCCGCCGGACTCGGCCGGGGCCTGGCCGCCCTGATGACCGGCCAGGACACCGAGCACGCCCTCACCGGCGAGAGCGCCGCCCGCGAGGACCGGACGGTGTTCGTCTTCCCCGGCCAGGGCAGCCAGTGGGAGGGCATGGGCCGACGGCTGTCCGCGCAGTCACCGGTGTTCGCCGCCCGGTTCGCCGCGTGCGCGCGGGCCCTGCGCCCGTACGTCGACTGGGACCCGCACGCCGTGCTCGCGGGCGAGCCCGACGCCCCCGCGCCCGACGGCGCCGCCGTCATGCAGCCGCTGCTGTGGGCCGTGATGGTCTCGCTCGCCGCCGTCTGGGAGGCCGCCGGCGTCGTCCCCGACGCGGTGGTGGGCCACTCCCAGGGCGAGATCGCCGCCGCCACCGTCGCCGGCGCGCTCACCCTGGAGGACGCCGCCCGGATCGTCGCCGTCCGCGCCGCCGCGCTGACCGGCCTCGGCGTCGAGGGCGGCATGCTCTCCGTGGTGCTGCCCGTCGAGCTGGTGCGCGAACTCCTGGAACCCTTCGGCGACCGGCTCGCCGTCGCGGCCGTCAACGCCCCCGCCACGACCGTCGTCTCCGGCGAACCCGACGCGCTCGTCGAGTTCGAACGCGTGCTGCGCAAGCGCAAGGCGATGCGCTGGCGCGTGCCCGTCACCGACTTCGTGGCGCACTCCCGGCTGTGCGAGCCGCTGGCGGAGACCCTGCCGCGACTGCTGGCCGACATCCGGCCGCGCCCCGCCGCCGTCCCGCTGTTCTCCACCGTCCACGGACGGCTGGTGGACGGCGAGGAGCTGGGGCCGCGGTACTGGTACGCCAACGTCCGGCAGACCGTCCGCTTCGCCGAGGCCGTCGAAGCCCTCGCCGCCACCGGCCACCGCACCTTCGTCGAGGTCTCCGCCCACCCGGTGCTGCTGCCCGCCGTCCAGGAGACGCTGGCCGCCCGCACCGACCTGCCCGACCCGCTGGTGATCGACACGCTGCGCCGCGACGACGACGGCGCCGACCGGCTGCTGCGCTCGATCGGCACCGCCCACGTCCACGGCCTGCCCGTCGACTGGACCGCCGTGCTGCCCGCCCCCGCCGACGTCCGGGACGCCGCGCGGCGCGTCGAACTGCCGACCTACGCCTTCCAGCACCGCCGCTTCTGGCCGCCGGCCCGCCCGGCCGCGGCCGCCCCCGCCGCCCACGGCCCGGCCGCCGACCCCACCGACGACTGGCGCTTCCTCGCCGAGTGGGCCCACGCCCCCGAGCCCGCCCCCGCGCTGCTCACCGGCACCTGGCTGGTGCTCACCCCCGCCGGACAGCCCGTCCACCCCTGCGCCGCGGCCCTCGCCGAGCGCGGCGCCCGGACCGTCACCGTCGAGCTGGACACCGCCGAGGCCGACCGCGCCGACTACGCGCGCCGGCTCACCGCCGCACTGGACGGCGCCCGGCCCGCCGGCGTGCTCTCCCTGCTCGCCCTCGACACCGCCCCGCTCGCCGCCCACCCCGCCGTGGCCCGCGGCCTCGCCGCCACCCTGGCCCTGGTCCAGGCCCTCGGCGACGCCGCCGTCCCCGCCCCGCTGTGGCTGCTGACCGCCGGCGCCGTCACCACCGACCCCGGCACCGGCGCCGCCGACCCGCAGCAGGCCCCCGTCTGGGCCCTGGGCCGCACCGTCGCCGCCGAACACCCCGACCGCTGGGGCGGGTTGGTCGACCTGCCCGGGCAGTGGGACGAGCGGGCCGCCGCCCGCCTGGCCGCCGTCCTCGCCGCCCGCGACGAGAACGAGGTCGCGCTGCGCGCCGACGGCCTGCGGCCCCGCCGCCTCGCCCACGCCCCCAGGCCGCCCCGCCCCGCCGACCGACGGCCGCTCGCCCCCCGCGGCACCGTCCTCGTCACCGGCGGCACCGGCCACATCGGCGGCCACGCCGCCCGCTGGCTCGCCCGCGAGCGCGGCGCCCGCCGCCTCGTCCTCACCAGCCGCTCCGGCCCCGCCGCCGCCGGCACCGCCGCGCTCGCCGCCGAACTCGCCGCCGCCGGCGCCGCCGTGGACGTCCTCGCCTGCGACACCGCCGAACGCCCCGCGCTCGCCGCCGTGCTCGACCGCGTCGCCGCCACCGGACCGGCCCTGTCCACCGTGCTGCACGCCGCCGGCGCCCTGGACGACGGCGTCCTGGACCGCCTGGACGCCGCCCGCCTGGCCCGCACCTTCGACGGCAAGGCCGGCGGCGCCGCCCACCTCGACGAGCTGACCGCCCACCTGGACCTCGACGCCTTCGTCCTCTGCTCCTCCATCTCCGCCACCTTCGGCAACGGCGGCCAGGGCAACTACGCCGCCGCCAACGCCTACCTGGACGCCCTCGCCGAGCAGCGCCGCGCCCGCGGCCTGCCCGCCACCTCGCTGGCCTGGGGCCCGTGGGCGGGCGGCGGCGTCGGCCAGGCCAGCGAAGGCGCCCGCCGACGGCTCGCCCGCAACAAGTGGGAGGTCCTGATGGAGCCCGAGGACGCGGTCCGCGCCCTCGCCGCCGCCGTCGAGGACCCCGACCCCCGGCTGGCCGTACTGTCGCTGATGGCCGTCGACTTCGCCGCGATGGCCACCGCCCGCGGCCCCGAACAGCTGCGCCGCGCCCCGCTGATGCGCGACCTGCCCGAGATCCGGGCCGCCGACGCGGCCGACGCCGCGGACCCGGCGCCGCGCGCCGCCGAGGCGGAGCACCCGCTGGCCGTCCGGCTGTCGGCGCTGACCTCCGCCGAGGCGCAGGACCGGCTGCTCTGCGACCTGGTCCGGGACGAGGCCGCCACCGTGATGGGGTACGCCTCGGCCGCCGACGTCGAGCCCGGCCGCGCCTTCAGCGAACTCGGCCTGGACTCCCTCACCTCCGTCGAACTGCGCAACCGGCTCAGCACCGCCGCCGGCCTGCCGCTGCCCGCCACCCTGCTGTACGACTACCCGGACCCGCAGGTGCTCGCCGCGCACCTGCGCACCCGGCTGGTCGGCGGCGGACCGGACACCGCCGCCCCGGCCGCACCGCGCGCCACCGGCGCGGACCCGCTCGCCGACCCGGTCGCGATCGTCGCCATGGGCTGCCGCCTGCCCGGCGGCATCCACACCCCCGAGCAGCTGTGGCAGCTGCTCGACGCCGGACAGGACGCCGTCACCGGCCTGCCCACCGACCGGGGCTGGGACCTCGCCGCCCTCTACGACCCCTCCGCCGAACGGCCCGGCACCTTCTACGCCCGCGAGGGCGGGTTCCTGCACGAGGCCGCCGAGTTCGACGCCGCCTTCTTCGGCGTCAGCCCGCGCGAGGCGGTCACCATGGACCCGCAGCAGCGGCTGCTGCTGGAGGTCGTCTGGGAGACCCTGGAACGCGGCGGCATCGACCCCACCGGCCTGCGCGGCAGCCGTACCGGTGTGTTCGTCGGCGGCTTCGGCTCCGGCTACGACCACCTCACCGCCCGCGCCGCCGGCCACGCCGACCACCGCCTGGAGGGCCAGGCCATGATCGGCACCGCCACCAGCGTGCTGTCCGGCCGGGTCTCCTACCTCCTCGGCCTGGAGGGCCCGGCGTTCACCGTCGACACGGCCTGCTCCTCCTCGCTGGTCGCCCTGCACTCCGCCGCCCAGGCGCTGCGGGCCGGCGAGTGCGACCTCGCCCTGGTCGGCGGCGTCACCGTGATGCCCACCCCGCGCGACCTGGTCGGCTTCTCCCAGCAGCGCGGCCTGGCCGCCGACGGCCGGTGCAAGGCCTTCGGTGAGGGCGCCGACGGCATGGGCATGGCCGAGGGCGTCGGCGTCCTCGCGGTCGAACGGCTCTCCGACGCCCACCGCAACGGCCACCAGGTGCTCGGCGTGGTCCGCGGCAGCGCCGTCAACCAGGACGGCGCCTCCAACGGGCTCACCGCCCCCAGCGGCCCCTCCCAGCAGCGGGTGATCCGCGCCGCGCTGGCCGGCGCCGGCCTCACCGCCGCCGACGTGGACGCCGTCGAGGCGCACGGCACCGGCACCGAACTCGGCGACCCGATCGAGGCCCAGGCCCTGCTCGCCACCTACGGCCAGGACCGGCCCGCCGACCGGCCGCTGTGGCTGGGCTCGGTGAAGTCCAACATCGGCCACACCCAGGCCGCCGCCGGCGTCGCCGGGATCATGAAGATCGTCCTGGCCCTGCGGCACGGACAGCTGCCGCGCACCCTGCACGCCGACACCCCGACCCCGCACGTCGACTGGACCGCCGGGCACGTCGCCCTGCTGCAGCGGCCCGTCGCCTGGGCGCCGGACGGCGAGCGGCCCCGCCGGGCCGGCGTCTCCAGCTTCGGCGTCAGCGGCACCAACGCCCACGTCATCATCGAGGAGGCCCCCGCCCGGCCCGCGCCCGCGACGACGGACGCCGGCCCCGCCCCGGTGCTGACCGGCGGACCGGTCGCCTGGCCGGTCGGCGCCCGCGACCCGCGCGCCCTCGCCGCCCAGGCGGGCCGGCTGCGCGAGTCCGCGCTGGCCCGCCCCGACCTGCCGGTCGGCGACGTGGCCTGGTCGCTCGCCACCACCCGCCCGCCGCACGACCACCGCGCCGTGCTGCTGGGCGCCGACCACGCCGAACTGCTGCCCGCCGCCGCGGCGGTGGCCACCGGACAGGCCTCGCCCGACGCCGTCACCGGCTCCGTCGCGCCCGGCGGCACCGGCCGCACCGTGTTCGTCTTCCCCGGCCACGGCAGCCAGTGGATCGGCATGGGCCGCGAACTCGCCGAGGTCTCACCGGTCTTCCGCGACCGGCTGGACGAGTGCGCGCGGGCCCTGAGCCCGTACGTCGACTGGGACCTCGCGGACGTGCTGGCCGGCGAGCACGACTTCCTCGCCGCCGACGTGCTCCAACCCGCCGTCTGGGCGGTCTCGGTGGCGCTGGCGGCCGTCTGGCAGGCCGCCGGGGTCTCCCCGGACGCGGTCGTCGGCCACTCCCTGGGCGAGATCGCCGCGGCGACCGTCGCCGGCGCCCTCACCCTGGAGGACGGCGCGAAGGTCGCCGCCCTGCGCAGCCGGGCCCTGCGCACCCTGGACGGACGCGGCGGCCTGCTCTCCGTCGCCGAGCCCGCCGACACGGTGCGCGAACGGCTCGCCGGCTTCGAGGGACGGCTCGCGCTCGCCACCGTCAACGGCCCCCGCTCCTGCGTGGTCTCCGGCGACCCCGACGCGCTCGACGAGTTCGCCGCCGCCTGCCCGCCCACCTGCCGCACCACCCGCGTCCCGATCGCCTACGCCTCGCACAGCCCCCAGGTGGAGGAGTTGCGCGAGGAGATCCTCGCCGCCCTCGCCGGCATCGAGCCCCGCGCGGCCGACGTCCCGCTGGTCTCCGCGTACACCGGGCAGTGGCAGGACGGCCGGGAGCTGGACGCCCACTACTGGTACGCGAGCCTGCGCGGCACCGTCGAGTTCGAACGGGCCGTACGGACCCTCGGCGACAGCGGGCACCGGGTGTTCGTCGAGGTGTCCGGGCACCCCGCGCTGACCGGCGCCGTCCGGGACACCCTCGGCGAGGCGGCGGTCGTCACCGGCACGCTGCGGCGCCAGGACGGCGGCGCCCGCCGCCTGCTCACCTCGCTCGCCACCGCCTACGTGGCCGGCGCACCCGTCGACTGGGCGGCCGTGCACGGCCCCGGCACCCTCGTCGACCTGCCCACCTACGCCTTCCAGCGCAGCCGCTACTGGCCCGAACCGGCCCGGCCCGCCGCCCCCGAGCCCGACGACGCGCTGACCGGCCTGCGCTACCGGATCACCTGGACCCGGACCGCCGAGAACCCCGCACCCCCGCAACTGACCGGCAGCTGGTTGCTGGTCGGCGCGGCCGCCGACCCGGAGACCGCCCGGAAGGTCGCCCGCGCCCTGGCCGAGCACGGCGCCACCGACGTCCGCACCCTGCCGGACGCCGACCGCACCGCCCTCGCCGCCCACCCGGCGCCCGCCGGCGTGGTCTCCCTGCTCGCCCTGGACGAGTCCCCGGACCAGGGGCACCCGACCATGACCCGGGGCGTGGCCGCCACCCTCGACCTCATCCAGCAGCTCGGCGCCGGCGCCCCCGGCACCCCGCTGTGGGTGCTCACCTCCGGCGCCGTGGCCACCGGCCCCGGCGAGAGCGGCAGCCCCGCCCAGGCCCAGGTCTGGGGACTGGGCCGGGTCGCCGGCCTCGAACACCCCGGGCACTGGGGCGGACTGGTCGACCTGCCGCCCGCCGGCGCCTGGGACGACCGCACCGGCAGCCGGCTCGCCGCCCTGCTGTCCGGCGCCGTCGCCGAGGACCAGACGGCCCTGCGCCCGCAGGGCATCCTGGCCCGCCGCCTGGTCCGCGCCGCCGCGGCCGCCGCCACCCCCCGGCCCGGGCGCGGCACCGTCCTGGTCACCGGCGGCACCGGCGCCATCGGCGCCGAGGTCGGCCGCTGGCTCGCCGGGCGCGGCGCCGAACGCGTCGTCCTCGCCGCCGGCGAACCGCTGACCGCCGACGTCGCCCGGCTCGCCGCCGACGTCGCCGCCTCCGGCGCCGCCCTGTCCATCGCCGCCTGCGACACCACCCGGCGCGCCGAACTCGGCGGCCTGCTACGGCAGATCACCGCCGACGGCGGCCCCGCCCTGCGCGGCGTCGTGCACGCCGTCGGCGCCGGACAGGCCACCGCCGTCGCCGACACCACGGCGCGGGAACTCGCCGACGTCGCCGGAGCCCGGTCCGCCGGCGCCCGCTGGCTCGACGAACTGACCGCCGACCTCGACCTGGACGACTTCGTCCTGTTCTCCTCCGTCGCCGCGACCTGGGGCAGCGCCCTGGTGCCCGGCTACGCCACGGGCAGCGCCTTCGTCGACGCCCTCGCCGAGCAGCGCCGGGCCCGCGGACAGGTCGCCACCTCGGTCGCCTGGGGCCCCTGGGCCGACGGCGGCGCCGGCGCCCGGTCCTCCGTCCGGCACGGCCTGGGCGTCCTGGACCCGGGCACCGCCGTCCGGGCGCTCGGCCAGGCCATGGACGGGCGCGACGCGCTCGTCACCATCGCCGACGTGGACTGGCGGACCTTCGCGCCCGCCTTCACCCTGCACCGCCCGAGCCCGCTCCTCGCCGACCTGCCGGAAGCGGCCGCCCCGGCGGCCGAACCGGCCGGCCCGGCCGACGGCGGCACGGCACCCGAGTTCGCCCGCACCGTCCTCGCCCTGCCCGCCGCCCGCCGGCCGGCCGCGGTGACGGACCTGGTGCGCGCCCAGGCGGCCCTGGTGCTGTCGCACGGGAGCACCGCCGACATCGACGCCGAACGCGCCTTCCGGGACCTCGGCTTCGACTCCCTGACCGCCATCGAACTGCGCGACCGGCTCGCCGCCGCCACCGGCGTCACCCTGCCCTCCACCGTCGTCTTCGAGTACCCGACGTCCGCCGCCCTCGCCGCGCACCTGCTGCGCGAGCTCGGCGCCGGCCCGGACTCCGTACGCACCCAGCTCGACCGGCTGGACGCCTCGTTGTCGGGCCTGCTGGACCGGCTCGGCGAGGACGGCGACGGGACGGACGGGGACGAGGAGGCCGTCGCGGCGCAGCTCGCCGCACTGAGCGCCAAGTGGCAACGACTCCAGCGCCGCGCCGGCGGCCCCGCCACCGGCGGCGGCAACGGCGCCGGCACCGCCGCCGGCCAGGACGTCTCCGAGCGCCTCGCCGCCGCGGACGACGACGAGGTCTTCGACCTCCTGGGCAAGGAGTTCGGCATCGAATGACCGTACCGCCGACCCTCCCGCGGGCCGCCCGAGCGCTGCCCAGACCGAGTACCCACAGCCCGAGCACCCCGAGGTGGAACGCGTGAGCGAGGACAAGCTCCGGTACTTCCTGAAGCGCGTCACGGCCGAGCTGCACGAGAGCCGCGAGCGCGTCCGCGAGTTGGAGACCGTGACCGGCGAGCCCATCGCCGTCGTCGGCATGGGCTGCCGCTACCCGGGCGGCGTGCGCACGCCGGACGAGCTCTGGAACCTGGTCGCCACCGGCACCGACGCGGTCGGCGACTTCCCCGCCGACCGCGGCTGGGACCCGGGCGAGGCGGCCGCCCACGGCTACGAGACCCGCGGCGGCTTCCTCCCCGACGCGGCCGAGTTCGACCCCGGCTTCTTCGGCATCAGCCCGCGCGAGGCCCTCGCGATGGACCCCCAGCAGCGCCTCGTGATGGAGGTCGCCTGGGAGACCCTGGAGCACGCCGGACTCGACCCGCGCGCCCTGCGCGGCTCGCACACCGGCGTGTTCGTCGGCGCCAGCGCGTCCGGCTACGACTGGTACGCGCGCGAACACGGCCACGACGAGGGCCACCTGGTCACCGGCAGCGCGATCAGCGTGCTCTCCGGCCGGGTCTCCTACACCCTGGGCCTGAACGGGCCCGCCGTGACCGTCGACACGGCCTGCTCCTCCTCGCTGGCCGCCGTCCACCTGGCGGCCCGCTCGCTGCGCACGGGCGAGTGCTCGCTCGCCCTCGCCGGCGGCGTGATGGTGATGTCCACCCCGGTGATGTTCGCCGACTTCGCCCGCCAGCAGGGCCTCGCCTCCGACGGGCGCTGCAAGCCGTTCTCGGAGGACGCCGACGGCACCGGCTGGGGCGAGGGCGCCGGACTCGTCCTGCTGGAGCGCCTGTCCGACGCCCGCCGCAACGGCCACCGCGTCCTGGCGGTCATCCGCGGCAGCGCGATGAACCAGGACGGCGCGTCGAACGGCCTGACGGCGCCCAGCGCGCCCGCACAGCGCCGGGTCATCCGGGCCGCCCTCGCCGACGCCCGCCTGACGGCCTCCGAGGTCGACGCGGTCGAGGCGCACGGGACGGGCACGGAGCTGGGCGACCCGATCGAGGCCGGCGCCCTGCTGGCCACCTACGGACAGGGCCGCGACGAGGACCGGCCGCTGTGGCTCGGCTCGCTCAAGTCCAACATCGGCCACGCCCAGCAGGCCGCCGGCGTCGGCGGCGTGATGAAGATGGTGCTCGCCCTGCGGCACGGCACCCTGCCCAGGACCCTGCACGCCGGGGAGCCGACCTCGCACGTCGACTGGGCCTCGGGGAACGTCCGGCTGCTCCAGGAACCGGTGGAGTGGCCGGCGGGCGAGCGGGTGCGCCGAGCAGGTGTGTCGGCGTTTGGCGCGAGCGGGACGAACGTCCACGTGATCCTGGAGGAGGCGCCCGCGCCGACGGCCGGGGAGCCGGCGGTGAACGAGGAGCCGACGCCGGAGGAGGAGCGCCCGGCGCCCGTCCTGCCGACGGCGGCGTCGGCCTGGGTGGTGTCGGGCCGCAACGCGACCGCGCTGGCCGGTCAGGCGGGCCGGCTGCGCGAGCACGTGCTGGCGCGGCCGGAGTTGTCGGTCGGCGACGTCGCGTGGTCGCTGGCCACGACGCGGTCGGCTTTCGAGCGGCGCGCGGTGGTCCTGGGCGGCGAGCGCGGTGAGCTCGCGGCGGGTCTCGCGGCGGTGGCCACGGGACAGCCCGCGGCGGGTGTGGTGACCGGGTCGGTGGCTGCTGCCGGGGTGGGGCGGACGGTGTTCGTCTTCCCAGGGCAGGGCAGTCAGTGGGTCGGGATGGGGCGTGAGCTGGCGGAGGTTTCGCCGGTGTTCGCGGCGCGGCTGGCGGAGTGTGCTGCGGCTCTGGCGCCTTATGTGGACTGGCAGTTGGACGATGTGCTGGCGGGCCTGCACGGTTTCGAGGCCGCCGATGTGGTGCAGCCGGCGCTGTGGGCGGTGATGGTCTCGCTGGCTGCGGTGTGGGAGGCGGCCGGTGTCGCACCGGACGCTGTGGTGGGTCACTCGCAGGGTGAGATTGCCGCTGCGGCCGTCGCGGGGATCCTGTCCCTCGATGACGCCGCCAAGGTGGTGGCTCTGCGGAGCAAGACCCTGAAGGTGCTGGCTGGTCGTGGCGGGATGCTGTCGATCGCCGAGCCGGTGGACGGCGTCCGGGCGCGGATCGCCCCGTACGGCACCCGCCTTTCCATCGCGGCCGTGAACGGCCCGTCGGCGACGGTGGTTTCCGGTGACGCCGACGCGCTGCGCGAACTCGCCGACTCCTGCGGGGAGTTCCCGCGTGCCCGGATGATCCCGGTCGACTACGCCTCGCACAGCGCGCACGTGGACGAGCTGCGCGAGGAGATCCTCGCCGTGCTCCAGGGCATCGCCCCCCGCGAGGTGCAGGTCCCGATGATCTCCGCGCTGACCGGCGCGTGGCTCTCGGGCCCGGAGCTGGACCCGGCGTACTGGTACGCCTCCCTGCGCGAGACGGTCGAGTTCGACCGCGCCGTGCGCATCCTCGGCGAGGCCGGGCACGGCGTGTTCCTGGAGGTCTCCCCGCACCCGGTGCTGACCCCGGCGATCGCCGACAGCCTGGAGGACCGCTCCCCGACCGTGGTGGGCACCCTGCGCCGCGAGGAGGGCGGCGCCGAGCGCCTGCTGACCTCGCTCGCCGAGGCGTACACGGGCGGCGCCCCTGTCGACTGGGCGGCGGTGCTCGGCGGCGGGACGGCGGTCGAGCTGCCGACCTACGCCTTCCAGCGCCAGCGGTACTGGCCGGCGGCCCCGGCCCGGCCGGCGGGCGCGGCGGGCGTCGACGACTGGCGCTACCGGATCCGCTGGCAGCCCGCGGACGCGGACCCGGCCGCCGTACCGGCCCTGTCCGGCACCTGGCTGCTCGTCGGCGAGGGGGACGTGGCCGACGCGTGCGCCCGCGCCCTGGCCGACCACGGCGCGCAGGTCGTCCGGACCGGCGTCGAGACCCTCGACCAGGCCGTCACCGGCACCGTGTCCGGCGTGGTGTCCCTGCTGGCGCTGGAGGAGGGCCACGACCCGGCGTACCCGTGGATCCCGCGCGGCACCGCCGCGACGGTCGACCTCGTCCAGGCGCTGCGCCGGACCGGCGTCGACGCCCCGCTGTGGCTGCTGACCCGGGGCGCGGTGCAGACCGGACCGGAGGAGGTGACGACCGCCCCCGTGCAGACCCAGCTGTGGGGCATGGGCCGCGTCATCGGTATGGAACTCCCGGACAGCTGGGGCGGGTTGGTCGACCTCCCGCCGGAGTTCGACGCGCGGACCGGAGCCCGGCTGGTCGCGGTCCTCGCGGACCGCACGGAGGACCAGGTCGCCCTGCGCCCCTCCGGCACGCTCGCCCGCCGCCTGGTGCGGGCCGAGCCGCGGCCGGTCGGCCGCGCCCCCTGGCGGGCGCGCGGCACCGTGCTGCTGACCGGCGGCACCGGCTCGATCGGGGCCTGCGTCGCGCGCTGGCTCGCCGAGCGGGACACCCCGCGCGTCGTGCTGACGAGCCGTTCCGGCCCGTCCGCGGAGGGGGCGGTGGAACTCGCGGCCGCGATGGCGACCGCCGGGACGGCCGTCGACATCGTCAGCTGCGACACCGGCGTCCGCCGGGACGTCACCGACCTCGTCGCCCGGATCGAGGCCACCGGACCGGGCCTGTCCACGGTCCTGCACTCGGCCAACACCGGCTACCTGGCCCGGGTCGAGGACACCACCAGGGAGGGCCTGGCGGCGGCGCTCAGCGCCAAGGCCGCCGGGGCCACCTACCTGGACGAGGCGACGGCCGCGCTGGACGTGGACGAGTTCGTGCTGTTCTCGTCGATCTCGGCGACCTGGGGGAGCAACGACCACGGCCCGTACGCGGCGGGGAACGCCTTCCTCGACGGCCTGGCCGAGGACCGCCGGGCCCGGGGCCTGCCGGGCACCTCGATCGCCTGGGGCGTCTGGGACTCCCGGGACTGGGACGCGGTCGACGACCTGATGGACCACAGCCCCGGCCGGGTGACGCCCCGACGGCTCCGCCGGCAGGGGATGAACTTCCTCGAGACCGAACGGGCGCTGACGGCGCTGGACCAGACCCTCGCGGACGACGAGACCTTCATCGCGCTCGCCGACGTGACGTGGGAGAAGTTCGCGCCGGTGTTCCGCGCGGCGCGCCCGCGCCCGCTGCTGGACGCCATCCCCGAGGCCCGGGAGCAGGAGGACCGGGGCCCGGACGCCGCCGGGTCGGACCGGCCGGCCGAGGCCACCGGCGAACTGTTCCGCGCCCTCGTCGGCCTGACCGCCGCCGAGCGCCGCCGCGCGGTGGTCGAGCTGGTCCGCGCGCACGCCGCCGCCGTCCTCGGCCACGGCTCCGCGGCCGAGGTCCCGACCACGCGTGCCTTCCGGGAGCTCGGCTTCGACTCGCTGACCGCCGTCGAACTGCGCAACCGGCTGGGCGGCGCCGCGGGTGTCCGGCTGCCGGCCACGGTCGTGTTCGACCACCCCAACCCGGACGCCCTGGCCGAGGAGATCCTCTCCCGGCTCTTCGGGGCCGAGGCGGCGGCCGGCGCCGGGCCGGTGCCCGCCGTGGTCGCGGCCCCCGCCGAACCGGTCGCGATCGTCGGCATGGCCTGCCGCTACCCCGGCGGGATCCGGACCCCCGAGGCGCTCTGGGCCCTCCTGGCCGAGCACGGGGACGCGATCGGCGGCTTCCCGACCGACCGCGGCTGGAACACCGAGGGCCTCCTCGACCCGGACCCGGACGCCGAGGGCAAGACCTACGTCGCCGAGGGCGGCTTCCTGACCGGGGCCGCCGAGTTCGACGCCGCCTTCTTCGGGATCAGCCCGCGCGAGGCCCTGTCGATGGACCCGCAGCAGCGCCTCCTGCTGGAGACCTCCTGGGAGGCCGTCGAGCGCGCGGGCATCGACCCGAAGTCGCTGCACGGCTCCGCGACCGGCGTGTTCGTCGGCGCGGCCCGGTCGACCTACCTCGGCGTGGTGGAGGAGACCGCCGGGTCCGAAGGACACCGCATGACCGGCACGGCGATGAGCGTGCTGTCCGGCCGGATCGCCTACGCGCTGGGCCTGGTGGGCCCGGCGATGACGGTGGACACCGCCTGCTCCTCCTCGCTGGTCGCGCTGCACCAGGCCGTGCAGTCGCTGCGGTCGGGCGAGTGCTCGGTCGCCCTGGCGGGCGGCGTGACGGTGATGGCCGACCCGGGCGAGTTCGTCGGCTTCTCGCGGCTGCGGGCCCTGTCGCCGAACGGCCGCTGCCAGGCCTTCGGCGAGGGCGCCGACGGCATGGGCATGGGCGAGGGCGTCGGCATCGTGGTGCTCGAACGCCTCTCCGACGCCCGCCGCAACGGGCACCGGGTGCTCGGCGTGGTGCGCGGCAGCGCCATCAACCAGGACGGCGCCTCCAACGGCCTCACCGCCCCCAACGGCCCCTCGCAGCAGCGCGTCATCCGCGCGGCGCTGGCCAACGCCCGGATCTCGGCGGCGGACGTGGACGCGGTCGAGGCGCACGGGACGGGTACGGAGCTGGGCGACCCGATCGAGGCCGGTGCGCTGCTGGCGACGTACGGCCAGGAGCGGTTCGAGGACCGGCCGTTGTGGCTGGGGTCGGTGAAGTCCAACATCGGTCATGCCCAGCAGGCCGCCGGTGTGGCCGGTGTGATCAAGATGGTGCTGGCCCTGCAAGCCGGTGTGCTGCCGAAGACGCTGCACGCGGACGAGCCTTCCTCGCACGTCGATTGGGAGACGGGCAACGTCCGTCTGCTCCAGGACGAGGTGGCGTGGCGGGCGGGCGAGCGGCCGCGCCGGGCGGGTGTCTCGGCGTTCGGCATCAGCGGCACCAACGCCCACGTGATCATCGAAGAGGCCCCGGTCGAGGCGGAGACCGTCCCCGAGGACGCCGCCGAGGACCTCGCGCCGGTCCTGTCGCGCCCCCTCCCGGCGTGGGTGCTGTCCGGCCGTGACGGGCAGACGCTCGCCGGTCAGGCGGGCCGGCTGCGCGAGCACGTCGCGGAGCGGCCGGAGCTGCCGGTCGGTGACGTCGCGTGGTCGCTGGCCACGACGCGGTCGGCCTTCGAGCAGCGCGCGGTGGTGCTGGGTACGGACCGGGAGGAACTGGAGGCGGGGCTTTCGGCCGTCGCCACCGGACAGCCCGCGCCCGGCGTGGTCACCGGCGAGGTCGCCCCGGACGGGGTCGGGCGGACGGTGTTCGTCTTCCCCGGCCAGGGCAGCCAGTGGGTCGGCATGGGTCGCGAGCTGGCCGCTTCGTCGCCGGTGTTCGCGGCGCGGCTGGCCGAGTGTGCCGAGGCTCTCGCTCCGTACGTGGACTGGCAGTTGGACGACGTCCTGGCGGGCCTTCACGGCTTCGAGGCCGCCGATGTCGTGCAGCCGGCGCTGTGGGCCGTGATGGTCTCGCTCGCCGCCGTCTGGGAGGCAGCCGGTGTCGCTCCCGATGCCGTGGTCGGTCACTCGCAGGGCGAGATCGCGGCGGCTGCCGTCGCCGGGATTCTCTCCCTGGACGACGCTGCCAAGGTCGTGGCTCTGCGGAGCAAGACCCTGAAGGCGCTGGCGGGTCGTGGCGGGATGCTGTCGATCGCGGAGCCGGTGGCGGGTGTCCGGGCGCGGATCGCCCCGTACGGTTCCCGTCTGTCGGTCGCGGCCGTGAACGGTCCGTCGGCGACGGTCGTCTCCGGTGACGCCGACGCGCTGCGCGAACTCGCCGACTCCTGCGGGGAGTTCCCGCGCACCCGGATGATCCCGGTGGACTACGCCTCGCACAGCGCCCACGTGGACGAGCTGCGCGAGGAGATCCTCGCCGTCCTCCAAGGCATCGCGCCGACCGAGGCCCGCATCCCCATGGTCTCCGCCATGACCGGCGCGTGGCTGTCCGGCCCCGAACTGGACCCCGACTACTGGTACGCGTCCCTCCGCGAGACCGTCGAGTTCGACCGCGCCGTGCGGATCCTCGCCGACGCGGGCCACGGGGCGTACGTCGAGGTGTCCCCGCACCCGGTGCTCACCCCGGCGATCAGCGACGCCTTCGCGGACCGGACCCCGGCCGTGGTCGGCACGCTGCGCCGCGAGGACGGCGGCGCCGGGCGTCTCCTGGCCTCGCTCGCCGAGGCGTACGTCCGGGGCCTGCCCGTCGCCTGGACCGCGCTCCTGGGCGGCGGCACGGTTGTGGACCTCCCCACCTACGCCTTCCGGCGGGACCGGTTCTGGCCGGAGCCCACCGAGGCCCCGACCGTACCGGTCACCGCGGGCACGCCCGCCGAGGCGGGCTTCTGGAACGCCGTCGAGCGCGGTGACGCCGATGCTCTCGCCGACCTGCTCGGCGTCGACCCGGCCGACCCGGCCCTCGGCGCGCTCACCGGCTGGCGCCACCGCGAACGCGCCGAGTCGGCCGTCGCCGGCTGGCGCTACCGCATCGCCTGGTCGGCCCTGCCCGAGCACGGCACCGCGCTGACCGGCACCTGGCTGCTCGTCGGCTCCGCGCCGGACGTCGCCGACGCCCTGACGGCCGCCGGCGCCCGCGTCCTCACGGTGCCCGGGGACGGTATCGACACCACCGACCGCGAGGCGCTCGCCGCCGCGCTGCCCACCGGTGTCGCCGACCTCTCCGGCATCGTCTCCGCCCTCGCCCTCGACGAGGAGGCGGCCGCGCCGCTCGACGCCCACCCCGGCGTCCCGCGCGGCCTGGCCGCCACCCTGGCCCTGGCCCAGGCCGTCGCCGACCGGCGCGGGGACGGGGACGACACGCCCGCCGCCCCGCTGTGGGTGCTGACCCGGGGCGCGGCCGCCGCCACCGACGGCGAGCCGGCCGGCCCGCCCGTCCACGCCCAGATCTGGGCCCTCGGCCGGACGGCCGCCCTCGCCCACCCCGACCTGTGGGGCGGCCTGATCGACCTGCCGCGGCGTCCCGAGGACACCGGCCCCGCCCTGCGGCGCCTGGCCGCCGTCCTCACGGGCGGCGACGGCGAGGACCAGGTGGCGCTGCGCCCGTCCGGCGCGTACGGACGACGGCTGGTGCGCGCCGCGCAGCCGCAGGCCCCGGCGAACGGCGCCGCGTGGACCCCGCGCGGCACCGTCCTGGTCACCGGCGGGACCGGCGCCATCGGCGAGCACGTCGCGCGCTGGCTCGCCGACCGCGGCACGCGGCGCGTCGTGCTGACCGGCCGTCGCGGCCCGGCCACCGAGGGCGTCGCCGCCCGCGCCGCCGAACTCGCCGCCCGCGGCACCGGCGTCGACGTCGTCGCCTGCGACGTCGCCGAGCGCGCCGAGGTCGCCGCCCTGCTGGCCCGGATCGACGCCACCGGCGGCCCGGCCCTGTCCACGGTGCTGCACACCGCGGGCGTCGGCCAGGGCGGCACCGTCGGCGAGACCACCGCGGCCGGGCTGGCCGAGGTCTGCGCCCCCAAGGCGGGCGGCGCCCGCTGGCTCGACGAGCTGACCGCCGACCGCGGCCTCGACGACTTCGTGCTGTTCTCCTCCGGCGCCGCCGTCTGGGGCGGCAGCGACCAGGCCGGCTACGCCGCCGCCAACGGCTACCTCGACGGCCTCGCCGCCGAACGCCGCGCCGCCGGCCGCCCCGCCACCACGCTCTCCTGGGGCCTGTGGGACGGCGGCGGCATGGGCGGCGGCAGCGTGACCACCCGGCTGACCCGCTACGGCGTCCGGGCCATGGCGCCCGAACTCGCCGTCCGCGCCCTCGGCCAGGCCCTGGACGGGGGAGAGGACGCCGTCACCGTCGCCGACATCGACTGGTCGGTGTTCGGCCCGACGTTCACCCTGCGCCGTCCCAGCCGCCTCCTCGCCGACCTGCCCGACGCCGGGACCCGACCGGAGCCCGCGGACTCCGGCCCCGGCACCGGGAGCGGCGCACCGGACGGCACCGGCCTGGCCGACCGACTCGCCGGCCTGCCCCACGCGGAGCAGCTGCGCCGACTCGTGGAGATCGTCTGCGACCAGGCCGCCGCCGTCCTCGGCCACACCGCCGGAGCACTGCCCAAGGGCCGGCCGTTCCGCCACCTCGGCTTCGACTCCGTGATGGCCGTCGACCTGCGCAACCGGATCACCGACACCACCGGGCGGCGGCTGCCCGCCACCCTCGTCTTCGACCACCCGACCCCCGCCGAACTCGCCGAGTACCTGCACGGCGAACTCGGCCTGCGAGCCGCGCCCGCCGACGACACCCGGGCCGCCCCCGGCACCGACCCGGTGCTCGACGGGCTCGACCGCCTGGAGGCCGCGCTCGCGGCGGTGCCCGGCGGCAGCGGCGCCCGGCGCGACGTGACCCTGCGGCTGAGGAACGTGCTCTCCCGCTGGCTGGGCGACACCGAGCAACCACGGCAGGACGAGCAGGAGCAGCAGACGCTGGCCGGGCGACTGGACGACGCCGACGCCGGCGAGGTCCTGGACTTCATCAACAAGGAATTGGGGCTTTCGTGATGACCGGTGGTGCGCAGGCGGCGGGCGGCGACAAGCAGCTGCTCGACACTCTGAAGAAGCTCGCCGCCGACCTGTATCGGACCCGCGAGCGCGTCAAGGAACTGGAAGCCGGCGAGCGCGAGCCGATCGCCGTCGTCGGCCTCGGCTGCCGCTACGCCGGGGGCATCACCGGCCCCGACCGGTTCTGGGACCTGCTCTCCGCCGGGACGGACGCCATGGGCGGCTTCCCCACCGACCGCGGCTGGGCGGAGTGGGAGCGCGCCTACGGCAACCCGGACGCGCGCGCCGGCGAGGAGTACGCCCGGGTCGGCGGATTCCTCTACGACGTGGCCGACTTCGACCCCGGGTTCTTCGGGATCAGCCCGCGCGAGGCCCTGGCGATGGACCCGCAGCAGCGGATCCTGCTGGAGACCGCCTGGGAGGCGGTCGAGCGGGCCGGCATCGACCCGATGTCCCTGAAGGGCTCCGACACCGGCGTGTTCGTCGGCGCCAGCGGCACCGCGTACGGCTCGGGCGTGGGCGGCAACGGCAGCGGTGCCGAGGGCTACAAGATGACCGGCGGCCTGACCGCCGTCGTCTCCGGACGCATCTCCTACACGCTGGGCCTGACCGGCCCCGCCGTGACGATCGACACCGCCTGCTCCTCCTCGCTCGTGGCGCTCCACCTCGCGGTGCGCTCGCTGCGCTCGGGCGAGTGCTCCCTCGCCCTGGCGGGCGGCGTCGAGGTGCTGGTCATGCCCGACGCGTACATCGAGTTCTCCCAGCAGGGCGGCATGGCCGCCGACGGCCGGTGCAAGTCCTTCGCCGCCGAGGCCGACGGCATCGGCTGGGGCGAGGGCGCCGGCATCATCGCGCTGGAGCGCCTCTCCGACGCCCGCCGCAACGGCCACCAGGTGCTCGGCGTGATCCGCGGCAGCGCCGTCAACCAGGACGGCGCCTCCAACGGCATCACCGCCCCCAACGGGCCCTCGCAGTACCGCGTCATCCACTCGGCGCTGGCCGACGCCGGCCTGACCGCGGCCGACGTGGACGTGGTCGAGGCACACGGGACGGGCACCACGCTGGGCGACCCGATCGAGGCGCAGGCGCTGCTCGCCACCTACGGGCAGGCCGAGGACCGCGCCGCCGACCGGCCGCTCTGGCTGGGGTCGGTGAAGTCCAACATCGGCCACTCCGGCTGCGCGAGCGGTGTCGCCGGTGTGATCAAGATGGTGCTGGCATTGCAGCACGGCGTGCTGCCGAAGACCCTCTTCGCCGGGAACCCGTCGCCGCACGTGGACTGGGCCTCGGGCAACGTCCGGCTGCTGAGCGAAGCGGTGGCGTGGCCGGCGGGCGAGCAGCCGCGCCGCGCGGGCGTGTCCGCGTTCGGCGTCAGCGGCACCAACGCGCACCTGATCCTGGAGGAGGCGCCGGCGGGCTCGGGACGCCCGGAGGTCGTGGCGGGCGCCGCGCCGCGCGTCCTGTCCGGCGAGGGCCTTCCCGCGTGGGTGGTGTCGGGGCAGAGCGCCGCGGCGCTGGCCGGTCAGGCGGGTCGGCTGCGTGAACACGTGGCGGAGCGGCCGGAGTTGTCGGTCGGCGACGTCGCGTGGTCGCTGGCCACGACGCGGTCGGCGCTGGAGCACCGGGCCGTCGTGCTCGGCCCGGACCGGGACGGACTCGCCGCGGGGCTGACGGCCGTCGCCGCGGGGCAGCCCGCGCCCGGCGTGGTCACGGGCTCGGTGGACGCCGCGGGTGTGGGGCGGACGGTGTTCGTCTTCCCGGGGCAGGGGAGTCAGTGGGTCGGGATGGGGCGTGAGCTGGCGGAGGTCTCGCCGGTGTTCGCTGCCCGGCTGGCGGAGTGTGCCGAGGCTCTGGCGCCTTATGTGGACTGGCAGTTGGACGATGTCATGGCTGGGCGTCATGGCTTTGAGGCTGCTGACGTGGTGCAGCCGGCGCTGTGGGCGGTGATGGTCTCGCTGGCTGCGGTCTGGGAGGCGGCCGGTGTCGCTCCCGATGCCGTGGTCGGTCACTCGCAGGGTGAGATCGCCGCCGCCGCTGTGGCGGGGATTCTCTCCCTCGATGACGCTGCCAAGGTCGTTGCTCTGCGGAGCAAGACCCTGAAGGCGCTGGCGGGTCGTGGCGGGATGCTGTCGATCGCCGAGCCGGTGGCGGGTGTCCGGGGACGGATCGCTTCGTACGGTTCCCGGCTGTCGGTCGCGGCGGTGAACGGCCCGTCGGCGACGGTCGTCTCCGGTGACGCCGACGCGCTGCGTGAACTCGCGGACTCCTGTGGGGAGTCCCCGCGCGCCCGGATGATCCCGGTGGACTACGCCTCGCACAGCGCCCACGTGGACGAGCTGCGCGAGGAGATCCTCTCGGTCCTCCAGGGCATCACGCCGACCGAGGCCCGCATCCCCATGGTCTCCGCGCTGTCCGGCGCGTGGCTGTCCGGTCCGGAGCTGGACCCCGCCTACTGGTACGCCTCGCTCCGCGAGACCGTCGAGTTCGAGCGGGCGGTCCGCGTCCTCGCCGAGTCCGGGCACGGGGCGTTCGTGGAGGTCTCCCCGCACGCGGTGCTGACCGGCGCGGTGGGCGACGTCGTCGAGGACGTCGAGGGCTCGGCCGTGGTCGGTACCCTGCGGCGCGAGGAGGGCGGCGCCGGGCGTCTTCTGACCTCGCTCGCCGAGGCCTACGTGCGGGGCCTCCCCGTCGACTGGGCCGCGCTCCTGGGCGGCGGCACGGTCGTGGACCTGCCCACCTACGCCTTCCAGCGCCGGCGCTACTGGCTCGGCGCCGTGGCCTCCGTCCAGGCCGCCGGCCCGGACACCTCGGTGGACGACTGGCGCTACCGGATCGTCTGGCAGGCGGCCGACGCGAAGCGGGCCGCCACGCCGTCGGGGACCTGGCTGCTGGTCGGCGACGGCCCCGACCGGGAGGCGGTCGCGAACGCGCTGACGGCCCGCGGTGCGAGCGTCGTCGCCGTCGCGGGACCGGAGGACGTCGACGCGGCACTGGCCGAGGGCGTGGCCGGTGTGGTGTCGCTGCTGGCCCTGGACGAGACGCCGCTGGCGGAGCACCCGTCGGTTCCGGGCGGTCTGGCCGGGACGGTCGACCTGGTCCGGGTGCTGGTCGAGACCGGGGTCACGGCCCCGCTGTGGGTGCTGACCCGTGGCGCGGTGGCGGTCGGCGCCGACGAGGTGACGACCAGTCCGGTGCAGGCCCAGGTCTGGGGTCTGGGCCGGGCCGTGGGCCTGGAGCACGCGGACTGGTGGGGCGGTCTGGTCGACCTGCCGCCGGTGCTGGACGCCGAGGCCGCCGCTCGTCTGGTCGGCGTGTTCGCCGATGGCAGTGAGGACCAGGTCGCGGTGCGGCCGTCGGGTGTGTTCCTGCGCCGTCTGGTGCGGGCCGAGGCCCGGCGCGTCGAGTCGGAGGGCTGGTCGCCGCGCGGCACCGTCCTGCTGACCGGCGGCACGGGGTCGATCGGCGTCTGCATCGGCCCCTGGCTTGCCGAGCACGGCGCGCCGAGGGTGGTTCTGACCTCCCGCTCCGGCCCGTCGGCGCCCGGCGTGGCGGCACTGGCCGCCGCCGTGGCGAACGGCGGATCGGCCGTCGAGGTCGTCAGCTGCGACCTGGCGGACCGGGGCCAGGCGACCGGCCTGGTGGCCTGGATCGAGGCCTCCGGCCCCGGCCTGTCCACCGTCCTGCACTCCGCCAACGCGCCCTACCTGGCCCGGGTGGAGGACACCAGCCGCGAAGGCCTGGTCGCCGCGCTCGGCGCGAAGGCGGCCGGCGCCGTCCACCTGGACGAGGCCACGGCCGACCTGGGCATCGACGAGTTCGTCCTCTTCTCGTCGATCTCGGCGACCTGGGGCAGCAACGACCACGGCGCCTACGCCGCCGGCAACGCCTTCCTCGACGCGCTGGCGGAGGACCGCCGGGCCCGCGGCCTGCCCGGGACCTCGATCGCCTGGGGCGTCTGGAACACCCGCGACTGGGACGCCGTCGACGCGGTGATGGACCAGGCTCCCGGCCGGGTGACGCCCCAGCGCCTGCTGCGGCAGGGCATGAACTTCCTCGACACCCAGCGGGCGCTGACCGCGCTCGGCGAGGTGCTCGCCGACGACGAGACCTTCATCGCCCTCGCGGACGTCGAGTGGCAGAAGTTCGCGCCGGTCTTCACGGCCGCGCGCCCGCGCCCGCTGCTGGACACCATCCCCGAGGCCCGGGCCGAGACGGCCGCCACGACGGCCGCCGACGAGCGCGGCGAGTTCGCCTCGCGGCTGGCCGGCCTGTCGGCGGCCGAGCGGCGCCGGAGCGTCGTGGAGCTGGTGCGCTCCCACGCCGCCGCGGTCCTCGGCCACGACTCGGCGGACGAGATCGTCGCGACGCGGGCCTTCCGCGAGCTGGGCTTCGACTCGCTGACCGCCGTCGAACTGCGCAACCGCCTGAACACCGCCTGCGGCCTGCGTCTGCCGTCCACCGTCGTCTTCGACCACCCGAGCGCGTCCGTACTGGCCGAGGAGATCCTCACCGCGCTGTTCGGGGCGGAGGGCCCGGGCCAGGTGGTCGCGGTGGCCGCCGCGCCCTCGGAGCCGATCGCGATCGTCGGCATGGCCTGCCGATACCCGGGCGGCGTGCGCTCGCCCGAGGAGCTGTGGGACCTGATCGCCGCCGGCGGGGACGCGATCAGCGGCTTCCCGGCCGACCGCGGCTGGGACGCCGAGGCGCTGTTCGACGCGGACGCCGACGCCGAGGGCTCGACCTACGTCGTGGAGGGCGGATTCCTCAGCGGCGCCGGGGAGTTCGACGCCGGGTTCTTCGGCATCAGCCCGCGCGAGGCCCTCGCCATGGACCCGCAGCAGCGCCTGCTGCTGGAGACCTCCTGGGAGGCCGTCGAGCGCGCGGGCATCGACCCGCAGACGCTGCACGGCTCGGCGACCGGCGTCTTCATCGGCGCGGCCCCGTCCGGCTACTTCGGCGCGGTCGGGGACGAGGCCGGCGTACAGGCCCACCTGATCACCGGGAACGCGCTGAGCGTGCTCTCCGGCCGGATCGCCTACTCCCTGGGCCTGGTCGGCCCGGCGATGACCGTGGACACCGCGTGCTCCTCCTCGCTGGTCGCGCTGCACCAGGCGACCCAGGCACTGCGGTCGGGCGAGTGCACGGTGGCACTGGCCGGCGGCGTGACCGTGATGGCCGACCCCGGCGAGTTCGTCGGCTTCTCGCGGCTGCGCGCGCTGTCCTCCGACGGCCGCTGCAAGGCCTTCGGCGACGGCGCGGACGGCATGGGCATCGGCGAAGGCGTCGGCATGCTGGTGCTGGAACGGCTGTCGGACGCCCGCCGCAACGGGCACCAGGTGCTCGGCGTGCTCCGCGGGAGCGCCGTCAACCAGGACGGCGCCTCCAACGGCCTGTCCGCGCCCAACGGCCCCTCGCAGCAGCGCGTGATCCTCTCCGCGCTGGCCAACGCCCAGCTGTCGGCGTCCGACGTCGACGCGGTCGAGGCGCACGGCACCGGCACCACGCTCGGCGACCCGATCGAGGCCGGCGCGCTGCTGGCCACCTACGGCCAGGGACGCGCCGGGGACCGGCCGCTGTGGCTGGGGTCGGTGAAGTCCAACATCGGGCACGCCCAGCAGGCCGCCGGTGTGGCCGGTGTGATCAAGATGGTGATGGCGCTGCGGCACGGCGTGCTGCCGAAGACCCTGCACGCCGAGCAGCCGTCCTCGCACGTGGACTGGGATCTGGGCAACGTCCGGCTGCTCCAGGAGCAGGTGGAGTGGCCGGCGGGCGAGCGGCCGCGCCGGGCGGGCGTGTCGGCCTTCGGGATCAGCGGCACCAACGTCCACGTGATCGTGGAGGAGGCCCCGGCGGCCGTCGAGACGGCGTCCGAGCCCGGGCCGGCGCTCCCGGCGCTCCCGGAGCTTCCGGTGCTGACCGGCGGGACGTCGGTGTGGCGGGTCTCCGGTCGTAGTGCGGTGGCGCTGGCCGGTCAGGCCGGTCGACTGCGTGAACACGTGCTGGCGCGGCCGGAGTTGTCGGTCGGAGATGTGGCGTGGTCGCTCGCGACGACGCGTTCGGTGTTCGAGCAGCGTGCGGTGGTGCTGGGCGGCGAGCGGAGTGAGCTCGCGGCGGGTCTCGCGGCGGTGGCCACGGGGCAGCCCGCGCCCGGTGTCGTGACCGGCGGACTCGCTCCTGGCGGGGTGGGGCGGACGGTGTTCGTCTTCCCCGGTCAGGGGAGCCAGTGGGTCGGGATGGGGCGTGAGCTGGCCGCTTCGTCGCCGGTGTTCGCGGCGCGGCTGGCGGAGTGCGCCGAGGCTCTCGCGCCTTATGTGGACTGGCAGTTGGACGATGTGCTGGCCGGGCTTCATGGGTTCGAGGCCGCCGATGTGGTGCAGCCGGCGCTGTGGGCCGTGATGGTCTCGCTCGCGGCGGTCTGGGAGGCGGCCGGCGTCGCTCCGGACGCCGTGGTCGGTCACTCGCAGGGTGAGATCGCGGCGGCTGCTGTCGCGGGGATTCTTTCGCTGGAGGATGCGGCGAAGGTTGTTGCTCTTCGCAGCCGGACCCTGAAGGCCCTGGCCGGTCGCGGTGGGATGCTGTCGATCGCGGAGCCGGTGGCGGGTGTCCGCGCGCGGATCGCCCCGTATGGTGCCCGGTTGTCGGTGGCGGCGGTGAACGGTCCGTCGGCGACGGTGGTTTCCGGTGACGCCGATGCGCTGCGCGAACTCGCCGAGGCGTGCGGGGATTCGCCGCGCGCCCGGATGATTCCGGTGGACTACGCCTCGCACAGCGCCCATGTGGACGAGCTGCGCGAGGAGATCCTCTCCGTCCTTGAGGGGATCCGGCCTCGTGAGGCGCAGGTCCCGATGATCTCCGCGCTGACGGGCGAGTGGCTGGCGGGTTCCGAGCTGGACCCGGCGTACTGGTACGCGTCGCTGCGGGAGACCGTCGAGTTCGAGCGGGCGGTTCGTCTGCTGGGTGAGTCCGGGCACGGTGTGTTCCTGGAGGTGTCGCCGCATCCGGTGCTGACGCCGGCGATCGGTGACGCCCTGGAGGCGCTGTCCCCGGTCGTGGTGGGCACGTTGCGGCGCGACGAGGGCAGTGCGGACCGCCTGCTGACGTCGTTCGCCGAGGCTTACGTCCAGGGCGCCACGGTGGACTGGGTGTCGGTCCTCGCCGGTGGTTCGACGGTGGACCTGCCGACGTACGCGTTCCAGCACCGTCACTACTGGCCCGAGGCGGTGGCCGAGGCCTCCGAGGGCTCCGTCATCGATGCCGAGTTCTGGGCGGCGGTCGAGGGCGGGGACGCCGACGGTCTTGCGGCGGCGTTGAACATCGACGGCGACCGGCTGGGCGAGGTGTTGCCGGCGCTGGCCGACTACCGGCGCCGTGGCCAGGCCGATGCGGCGGTCGCGGACTGGCGGTACCGGGTGTCGTGGGCGCCGGTGAGCGAGTCCGGCGGGGTGTTGACCGGGACGTGGCTGCTGGTGGGGGAGTCCCCGGATGCCGCTGCGGTCGCGGAGGCGCTGGAGTCCCACGGGGCAACCGTGGTCCGTACTGCGGTGGATGCCGTGGGTGAGGCGGTGGCCGCGTGCTCCGACCTGAGCGGAGTGCTGTCGCTGCTGGCGCTGGACGAGTCGCCGCAGGCGGCGTTCCCGTGGGTGTCGCGTGGTGGTGCTGACACGCTCGCGCTGATCCGGACGCTCGACCGTGCCGGGGTTGTGGCCCCGCTGTGGGTGGTCACGCGGGGTGCGGTGGGTGCGGTCGCGGGTGATGCGGTGCGGCCGGTCCAGGCGCAGGTCTGGGGTCTGGGTGCCGTGGCGGGGCTGGAGTTGGCGGGCCGCTGGGGCGGGCTGATCGACCTTCCGGCTTCCGTGGACGCACGTACGGGTGCGCGGCTGGTGTCGGTTCTCGCGGGTGTCGAGGACCAGGTCGCGGTGCGTGCGGGCGGTGTGCTGGCGCGGCGGTTGGTGCGTGCAGGCCGTCCGAACGTGCGCGAGGCGTGGTCGCCGCGCGGTTCGGTCCTGGTGACGGGCGGTACGAGCGGCGTGGGTGCGATCACCGCCCAGTGGGTGGCGGATCGTGGTGCCTCGCGGGTCGTGCTGACGTCCCGTTCGGGTCCTGGTGCCGCCGGTGTGGCGGAGCTGGCGGCCTCGATCGCGGCTCGCGGGACGGCAGTGGAGGTGGTGGCGTGCGACGTCGCCGACCGCGCCTCCGTGGCAAGCCTGCTCGACTCGATCGACGCGACCGGTCCGGTGCTGTCGTCGGTGGTCCACTCGGCGGGTGTCGGTGACCGTAGGCCGGTCGAGGAGATCGAGCCTTCGGACCTGTCCTGGCTGCTGTCGGCGAAGGTCGGCGGTGCCATGGTGCTGGACGAGTTGACGGTGGGTCGGGATCTCGACGCGTTCGTGCTGTTCTCGTCGGGCGCGGGTGTGTGGGGCAGCGGTGGCCTGGGTGGTTACGCGGCGGCGAACGCGCACCTGGACGCGTTGGTCGAAGACCGCCGCTCCCGGGGCCTGGTGGCCTCCTCGGTCGCGTGGGGCCTGTGGGCCGGCGTCGGCATGGCCGCGAGCTCCGGTGGCGAGCGGTTGCGCGAGTTCGGCATGGAGGGCATCGACGGACGTCGGGGCATGCTGGCGCTGGGCCAGGTCCTGGACGCGGGCGAGGGCGCGATGGTGGTGGCCGGCTTCGACTGGCCGCAGTTCGTGCCGACCTACACCCTGCACCGGCCGAGCCGGCTGCTGACGGACCTGCCCGAGGTCCGTGCGGTCCTGGCCGCCGAGGCCGCCGTCACCACGACGACCGAGGAAGTCGGCGAGTGGGCGGGCCGGTTGGCCGGGATGCCGGTCGCGGAGCAGCGCCAGGTCCTGACCGACCTGGTGCGCGGTCACGCGGCGGCCGTCCTCGGCCACGAGTCGGCGGACGACGTGCTGCCGCAACGCGCCTTCAAGGAGCTGGGCTTCGACTCCGTCGGAGCGGTCGAGCTGCGGAACCGCCTCTCGAAGGCGCTCGGCGTCCGGCTCGTCTCCACGATGGTCTTCGACCACCCGAACGCCGCCGCCGTCGCGGACTACGTCCGCGGCGAACTCGTCGGCGCGGACGAGCAGACGGTCCAGCGGGACGGCGCGGTCCAGGTCGTGGCCGCGGCGATCGGCGAGCCGATCGCGATCGTCGGCATGGGATGCCGGTACCCGGGCGGGGCGGTCGGCCCCGAGCAGTTCTGGAGCATGGTGGCCTCCGGCACCGACACCATCGGCGGCTTCCCGACCGACCGCGGGTGGGACGCCTACGAGGAGGAGTTCGGCAAGGGCCAGGAGTACCGGCGACAGGGCGGATTCGTCCATGACGCGGCCGAGTTCGACGCCGGGTTCTTCGGGATCAGCCCGCGCGAGGCCCTGTCGATGGACCCGCAGCAGCGGCTGCTGCTGGAGACCTCCTGGGAGGCCATCGAGCACGGCGGGATCGACCCCAAGTCGCTGCACGGCTCGGCGACCGGCGTCTTCGTCGGCGCCAACTTCTCGGGGTACAGCTCGGTCCTGCCCGTCGAGGACACCAGCCTGGACGGCTACCGGCTGATCGGGAACGTGACCGCTGTCCACTCCGGCCGGATCTCGTACTGCCTGGGCCTGACCGGTCCTGCTCTGACGGTGGACACGGCGTGCTCGTCCTCGCTGGTGGCGATGCACCAGGCGGTGCAGGCGCTGCGGGCCGGCGAGTGCTCGATGGCGCTGGCCGGCGGCGTGGCGGTGATGGTCTCCCCGGCCGCCTTCATGGAGTTCGCCCAGCAGGGCGGCATGGCCTCCAGCGGCCGGTCGAAGGCGTTCTCGGACGAGGCCGACGGCATCGGCTGGGGCGAGGGCGCCGGCATGGTGCTGCTGGAGCGCCTGTCCGATGCCCGGCGCAACGGCCACCAGGTGCTGGCGGTGATCCGTGGCAGTGCGGCGAACCAGGACGGCGCGTCGAACGGTCTGGCGGCGCCGAACGGTCCGTCGCAGCGGCGGGTGATCCGTGCGGCGCTGGCCAACGCGCAGCTGTCGGCGGCGGACGTGGACGTGGTCGAGGCGCACGGCACCGGCACGACGCTCGGTGACCCGATCGAGGCGCAGGCGCTGCTGGCCACCTACGGGCAGGCCGAGGACCGCGCCGCCGACCGGCCGCTCTGGCTGGGGTCGGTGAAGTCCAACATCGGACACTCGCAGTGCGCCGCCGGCGTGGCCGGGGTGATCAAGATGGTGATGGCGCTGCGGCACGAGGTGCTGCCGAAGACGCTGCACGCGGACGAGCCGTCCTCGCACGTGGACTGGGAGACGGGCAACGTCCGTCTGCTCCAGGAGGCGGTGGAGTGGCCGGCGGGTGGGCGCCCGCGCCGGGCGGGTGTGTCGGCGTTCGGCGTGAGCGGCACCAACGTCCACCTGATCGTCGAGGAAGCGCCGGTCGCGGCGGTCGAGGCCGAGCGCCCGGCGGAGCAGCTGGCGCCGGAGGTCCTCGGGACCGCGCCTGCCGTGTGGACGGTGTCGGGCCAGAGTGTCGCGGCGCTGGCCGGTCAGGCCGGTCGGCTGCGTGAACACGTGCTGGCGCGGCCGGAGTTGTCGGTCGGCGATGTGGCGTGGTCGCTGGCGACGGCGCGTGCGGCGCTGGAGCACCGGGCGGTCGTGCTCGGTGGCGAGCGGAGTGAGCTCGCGGCGGGTCTCGTGGCGGTGGCCACGGGGCAGCCGGCGGCGGGTGTGGTGACCGGGTCGGTGGCTCCTGGTGGGGTGGGGCGGACGGTGTTCGTCTTCCCCGGTCAGGGCAGCCAGTGGGTCGGCATGGGGCGCGAGTTGGCGGAGGCCTCGCCGGTCTTCGCCGCGAAGTTGGCGGAGTGCGCCGAGGCTCTCGCGCCGTACGTGGACTGGCAGTTGGACGACGTTCTGGCGGGCCGGCACGGCTTCGAGGCCGCCGATGTGGTGCAGCCGGCGCTCTGGGCCGTGATGGTCTCGCTCGCCGCCGTCTGGGAGGCGGCGGGCGTCGCTCCTGACGCCGTGGTCGGCCACTCGCAGGGTGAGATTGCCGCCGCCGCTGTGGCCGGGATTCTCTCCCTCGACGATGCCGCGAAGGTCGTCGCTCTGCGGAGCAAGACCCTGAAGGCCCTTGCTGGTCGTGGTGGGATGCTGTCGATTGCCGAGCCAGTGGCGGGTGTCCGCGCGCGGATCGCTTCGTACGGTTCCCGGTTGTCGGTCGCGGCCGTGAACGGCCCGTCGGCGACGGTCGTCTCCGGTGACGCCGACGCGCTGCGTGAACTCGCGGACTCCTGTGGGGATTCGCCGCGTGCCCGGATGATTCCGGTGGACTACGCGTCCCACAGCGCCCACGTGGACGAGCTGCGCGAGGAGATCCTTGCTGTTCTCCAGGGCATCACGCCGACCGACGCCCGCATCCCCATGGTGTCCGCGCTGACGGGCGCATGGCTGTCGGGCCCGGAGCTGGACCCCGACTACTGGTACGCCTCGCTCCGCGAGACCGTCGAGTTCGAGCGGGCGGTCCGGATCCTGGGCGCCTCCGGGCACGGGGTGTTCGTGGAGGTGTCCCCGCACGCGGTACTGACCGGTGCGGTGGGCGACGTGGTCGAGGACGTCGACGGTTCGGTGGTGGTCGGCACCCTGCGCCGCGAGGACGGCGGGGCCGAGCGCCTGCTGTCGTCCTTCGCCGAGGCCTACGTCCAGGGCGCTCCGGTGGACTGGGCGACGGTGCTCGGTGGTGGCGAGAGCGTCGGCCTGCCGACGTACGCCTTCCAGCGCCAGCGGTTCTGGCCGGAGCCGCGCACCCCGCAGCGGGCCAGGGCGTCGGTGGACGACTGGCGCTACCGGATCACCTGGCAGCCGGCGACAGGGAGCGGCCCGGCGGTCCTGTCCGGTACCTGGCTGCTGGTCGGGGACGCGGCGGACGCCGGTGTGATGGCCGAGGCGCTGGCGAGTTGTGGCGCCGAGGTCGTGCGGACGACGTTGGCGGGCCTCGACGAGGCCGTCGCCGGTGCGGATGTCCAGGGCGTGGTATCGCTGCTGGCGCTGGACGAGTCGCTGGACGCCGAGTTCGGGTGGGTCCCGCGCGGCAGCGCCGACACCCTCGACCTGGTGCAGGCGCTGGGCCGGGCCGGGGTCACCGCTCCGCTGTGGGTGCTGACCCGCGGCGCGGTGCAGGCCGCGGCCGGCGAGGTGACGACCAGCCCCACCCAGACACAGGTCTGGGGTCTGGGCCGGGCCGTCGGCCTGGAGCACGCGGACCGCTGGGGCGGTCTGGTCGATCTGCCGCCGGTGGTGGACGCCGATGCCGCGGCTCGTCTGGTCGGCGTGTTCGCCGATGGCAGTGAGGACCAGGTCGCGGTGCGGCCGTCGGGTGTGTTCCTGCGCCGTCTGGTGCGGGCGGAGGCCCGCCGTGTGGAGTCGGCGGGCTGGTCGCCGCGCGGTACCGTCCTGCTGACCGGCGGCACCGGCTCGATCGGCGTCTGCATCGGTCCGTGGCTTGCCGAGCACCGCGCGCCGAGGGTGGTTCTGACCTCCCGGTCCGGCCCGTCGGCGCACGGTGTGGCGGCGCTGGCCGCCGCCGTGGCGACCGGCGGTTCGGCCGTCGAGGTCGTCAGCTGCGACCTGACGGAGCGTGCGCAGGTTGCGGCGATGGTGGCGTGGATCGAGAACACCGGTCCCGGCCTGTCGACCGTCCTGCACTCGGCGAACACCCCGTACCTCTCGCGGGTCGAGCACACGGATCACGAAGGCCTGGCGGCGGCACTGGGCGCGAAGGCGGCCGGCGCCGTCCACCTGGACGAGGCGACGGCGCACCTGGGCATCGACGAGTTCGTGATGTTCTCGTCGATCTCGGCGACCTGGGGCAGCAACGACCACGCCGCGTACGCCGCCGGGAACTCCTTCCTGGACGGGCTCGCGGAGGACCGTCGCGGCCGGGGCCTGCCGGGGACCTCGATCGCCTGGGGTGTGTGGAACACCCGTGACTGGGACGCCGTGGACGCGGTGATGGACCAGGCACCGGGCCGGGTGACCCCGCACCGGCTGCTGCGGCAGGGCATGAACTTCCTGGACACCCAGCGGGCATTGACCGCGCTGGGTGAGGTCCTCGCCGACGACGAGACGTTCATCGCGGTCGCGGACGTCGAGTGGGAGAAGTTCGCGCCGGTCTTCACGGCCGCCCGGCCGCGCCCGCTGCTGGACACCATTCCCGAGGCCCAGGAGGACACCGCCCCTCGTACGGTCGACGACCAGCGCGGCGAGTTCGCCGCGCGCCTGGCGGGTCTGTCGGTGGCCGAGCGGCGCCGGACCGTCGTGGAACTGGTCCGGGCCCAGGCGGCCGCGGTGCTGGGCCACGAGTCGGCGGACGAGATCGTGGCCAGCCGGGCGTTCCGTGAGCTGGGCTTCGACTCGCTGACCGCCGTGGACCTGCGCAACCGCCTGAACGCGGCCGTGGGCGTCCGGCTGCCGTCCACGGTGATCTTCGACCACCCGAGCGCGTCCGCGCTGGCGGACGAGATCCTGGCCGCGCTGTTCGGGAGCGTCTCGGAGGAGACCGCCCCGGTGGTGGTGCAACCGGCCTCGACCGATCCGATCGCGATCGTCGGCATGGCCTGCCGCTACCCCGGAGGCGTCCGGACGCCCGAGGAGCTGTGGGACCTCCTGGCCGCGGGCGGCGACGCGATCAGCGGCTTCCCGGCCGACCGCGGCTGGGACGTCGACGGCCTGTTCGACCCGGACCCGGACGCCGAGGGCTCGACCTATGTGATCGAGGGCGGATTCCTCGGCGGCGCCGGGGAGTTCGACGCCGGCTTCTTCGGCATCAGCCCGCGTGAGGCGATGGCGATGGACCCGCAGCAGCGCCTGCTGCTGGAGACCTCCTGGGAGGCCGTCGAGCGGGCCGGCATCGACCCGAAGTCGCTGCACGGCTCCGCGACCGGCGTGTTCATCGGTGCGGCCGCCTCCGGCTACATCGGGGTGCTGGGCGACGAAGCGGAGGCCCAGGCGCACCTGATCACCGGGAACGCGCTCAGCGTCCTGTCCGGCCGGGTGTCGTACACGCTGGGCCTGAACGGGCCCGCGGTGACCGTCGACACGGCGTGCTCCTCCTCGCTGGTGGCGATGCACCAGGCGGTGCAGGCGCTGCGGTCGGGCGAGTGCACGGTGGCGCTGGCCGGCGGTGTGACGGTGATGGCCGACCCGGGCGAGTTCGTGAGCTTCTCGCGGCTGCGCGCGCTGTCGGCCGACGGCCGCTGCAAGGCCTTCGGTGAGGGCGCGGACGGCATGGGCATGGGCGAGGGCGTCGGAATGCTGGTACTGGAGCGGCTGTCGGACGCCCGCCGCAACGGGCACCGGGTGCTCGGCGTGGTGCGCGGCAGCGCGATCAACCAGGACGGTGCGTCGAACGGTCTCACGGCGCCGAACGGTCCTGCCCAACGGCGGGTCATCCGGGCGGCGTTGGCGAGTGCGCAGCTGTCGGCGGCGGATGTGGACGTGGTCGAGGCGCACGGGACGGGTACGGAGCTGGGTGACCCGATCGAGGCGGGTGCGCTGCTGGCGACGTACGGCCAGGAGCGGTTCGAGGACCGGCCGTTGTGGCTGGGTTCGGTGAAGTCGAACATCGGGCACGCCCAGCAGGCCGCGGGTGTGGCCGGTGTGATCAAGATGGTGCTGGCGCTGCAAGCTGGTGTGCTGCCGAAGACGCTGCACGCGGACGAGCCTTCTTCGCACGTGGATTGGGAGACGGGCAACGTCCGTCTGCTGCAGGACGAGGTGGCGTGGCCGGCGGGCGAGCGGCCGCGCCGGGCGGGTGTGTCCGCCTTCGGGATCAGCGGCACCAACGCCCACGTGATCATCGAAGAGGCGCCGGCCGAGGTGGAGACGCCCGTCGACAGTGACGGCGGGAGCGTCGTGCCGGTGCTGTCGGGCGGTGTCCCGGCGTGGGTGCTGTCCGGACGGGACGCCGAGGCGCTGGCCGGCCAGGCGGGCCGACTGCGTGAACACGTGCTGGCGCGGCCGGAGTTGTCGGTCGGCGACGTCGCGTGGTCGCTCGCGACGACGCGTGCGGCGCTGGAGCACCGGGCCGTCGTGCTCGGCGGGGAGCGGGGCGAGTTCGCGGAGCGTCTGGCGGCGGTGGCCACGGGGCAGCCGGCGGCGGGCGTGGTGATCGGTTCGGTGGCTCCCGGTGGGGTGGGGCGGACGGTGTTCGTCTTCCCCGGTCAGGGGAGCCAGTGGGTCGGCATGGGGCGTGAGCTGGCCGCTTCGTCGCCGGTGTTCGCGGCAAAGCTGGCGGAGTGCGCTGCGGCTCTCGCCCCGTACGTGGACTGGCAGTTGGACGATGTGCTGGCCGGGCTTCACGGTTTCGAGGCCGCCGATGTGGTGCAGCCGGCGCTGTGGGCGGTGATGGTGTCGCTCGCCGCTGTGTGGGAGGCGGCGGGTGTTGCTCCGGACGCGGTGGTGGGTCACTCGCAGGGTGAGATCGCTGCCGTCGCTGTGGCCGGGATTCTCTCCCTCGACGATGCCGCGAAGGTCGTTGCTCTGCGGAGCAAGACTCTGAAGGCGCTGGCGGGTCGTGGCGGGATGCTGTCGATCGCGGAGCCGGTGGACGGCGTCCGGGCGCGGATCGCCCCGTACGGTTCCCGTCTGTCGATCGCGGCGGTGAATGGTCCGTCGGCGACGGTGGTTTCCGGTGACGCGGATGCTCTGCGTGAACTCGCGGACTCCTGCGGGGATTCGCCGCGCGCTCGGATGATCCCGGTGGACTACGCGTCCCACAGCGCGCACGTGGACGAGCTGCGCGAGGAGATCCTCTCGGTTCTCCAGGGCATCGCTCCGACCGAGGCCCGGATCCCCATGGTCTCGGCGCTGACGGGCGAGTGGCTGGCGGGTTCCGAGCTGGACCCGGCGTACTGGTACGCGTCGCTGCGGGAGACCGTCGAGTTCGAGCGGGCGGTTCGTCTGCTGGGTGAGTCCGGGCACGGTGTGTTCCTGGAGGTGTCGCCGCATCCGGTGCTGACGCCGGCGATCGGTGACGCCCTGGAGACGATGGCCCCGGTCGTCGCGGGCACGCTGCGACGGGAGGAAGGCGGCGCGCAGCGTCTGCTGACCTCGTTCGCCGAGGTGTACGCGCAGGGTCTTTCGGTCGACTGGGCCGCCGTACTCGGCCGCGGTTCGACGGTGGACCTGCCCACCTACGCCTTCCGCCACCGCCACTACTGGCCGGAGGCGGACCGCAAGCGCGCGGACGTCACGGTGGCCACCGGTGCGGAGGCGGGCTTCTGGACCGCCGTGGAGAGTGGTGATGTCACCGCGCTCGCCGGTCTGCTCGGGGTGGACCCGGCGGATGCCGCGCTGGGTGCGCTGACCGACTGGCGGCGCCGTGAGCGGGCCGGCTCGGCGGTCGCGGACTGGCGGTACCGGGTGTCGTGGGCGCCGGTGAGCGAGTCCAACGGGGTCCTGGCCGGGACCTGGCTGCTGGTCGGGGACGGCACCGACGCGGCTGCGGTCGCGGAGGCGCTGGACCTTCCGGGTGCGCGGGTCGTCCGCTCGACTCCGGACGGTGTCGCCGCTGCGGTGGCCGCGCACTCCGACCTGCGGGGTGTGGTCTCGCTGCTGGCGCTGGACGAGTCGCCGGAGGAAGCGTTCCCGCTGGTTCCCGGCGGTCTGGCCGCGACGGTCGCGCTGGTTCAGGAGCTTGGCCGGCTCGGTGTGTCCGCCCCGCTGTGGGTGGTCACGCGGGGTGCGGTGGGTGCGGTCGCGGGTGATGCGGTGCGGCCGGTCCAGGCGCAGCTGTGGGGTCTGGGTGCCGTCGCGGCGCTGGAGTTGGCGGGCCGCTGGGGCGGGCTGATCGACCTTCCGGCTGCCGTGGACGCCCGCGTCGGTGCGCGGCTGGCGTCCGTCCTGGTCGGCGATGAGGACCAGGTCGCGGTGCGTGCGGGCGGTGTGCTGGCGCGGCGATTGGTGCGCGCCGGCCGTCCGGTCGTCCGCGAGGCGTGGTCGCCGCGTGGGTCGGTGCTGGTGACGGGTGGCACGAGCGGCGTCGGTGCGATCACCGCCCAGTGGGTGGCGGATCGTGGTGCCTCGCGGGTCGTGCTGACGTCCCGTTCGGGACCTGGTGCCGCCGGTGTGGCGGAGCTGGCGGCCTCGATCGCGGCTCGTGGATCGGCAGTCGACGTGGTGGCGTGTGACATCGCCGACCGCGCCTCCGTGGCGGAGATCCTGGACCGTATCGACGCGACGGGCCCGGCGCTGTCGTCGGTGGTCCACTCGGCGGGTGTCGGTGACCGTAGGCCGGTCGAGGAGATCGAGCCTTCGGACCTGTCCTGGCTGCTGTCGGCGAAGGTCGGCGGCGCTGTGGTGCTGGACGAGTTGACGGCGGGTCGGAATCTCGACGCGTTCGTGCTGTTCTCGTCGGGCGCGGGTGTGTGGGGCAGCGGTGGCCTGGGCGGTTACGCGGCGGCGAACGCGCACCTGGACGCGTTGGTCGAGGACCGTCGCTCCCGGGGCCTGGTGGCTTCTTCGGTGGCCTGGGGCCTGTGGGCGGGCGTCGGGATGGCCGCGAGCTCCGGTGGCGAGCGGTTGCGCGAGTTCGGTATGGAGGGCATCGACGGGCGCCGGGGCATGCTGGCCTTGGGTCAGGTCCTGGACGCGGGCGAGGGTGCGATGGTGGTGGCCGGCTTCGACTGGCCGCAGTTCGTGCCGACCTATACCCTTCACCGGGCCAGCCGTCTACTGGCGGACCTGCCTGAGGTTCGGGAGGCCCTGGCCGCCGAGGCCGGCACCACCACGACCGAGGAAGTCAGCGCGTGGGCGGGCCGGTTGGCCGGAATGCCGGCCGCGGAGCGGCGCCAGGTCCTGACCGACCTGGTCCGGGGCCACGCGGCCGCGGTCCTCGGCTACGACTCGGCGGACGACGTGCTGCCGCAACGCGCCTTCAAGGAGCTGGGCTTCGACTCCGTCGGAGCGGTCGAGCTGCGGAACCGCCTCTCGAAGGCGCTCGGTATCCGGCTGGCCTCCACGATGGTCTTCGACCACCCGAACGCCACCGCCCTCGCGGAGCAGATCCTGCGCGAGTTCATGCCGGAGCAGGCCGCTCCGGAGGGTGACGCCGACGAGCTGGCCCTCAGGGAGGCCATCGCGGCGATCCCGCTGGCCCGCATCCGGCAGGCCGGCCTGCTGGACCTGCTGCTGCAACTCGCCGACCCGGCCCAGGACAACGGC
Organism: Kitasatospora sp. NPDC056273; assembly: GCF_042268845.1. Classification (NCBI taxonomy): domain Bacteria; kingdom Bacillati; phylum Actinomycetota; class Actinomycetes; order Kitasatosporales; family Streptomycetaceae; genus Kitasatospora; species Kitasatospora sp. NPDC056273. The sequence goes on from NZ_JBHJSJ010000027.1 coordinate 61,915, forward strand.
GCGGACAGTCGAACGGATACGGAGTCCATCGACGGCATGGACGCCGAAGACCTCATTCGCATAGCCCTCGATGGCAAAGACTCCTGACGCCCTCGTTGATTCGGAGCACATGATCATGGAAACGACCAACGACAGGCTCGTCGAAGCACTTCGCACCTCCCTCAAGGAAGCCGAGCGGCTCCGGCAGCAGAACAGCGCGCTCCTTGCGGCGTCGAGCGAGCCGATCGCGATCGTGGGTGCGGGCTGCCGGTTCCCGGGCGGTGTGACGGGTCCCGAGGAGTTCTGGGACCTGGTGGCCGGCGGTGTCGACGCGGTGGGCGCCTTCCCCGCCGATCGCGGCTGGGAGGCCTTCGAGGAGGCGTTCGGCCGAGGGCAGACGTACCGCCGGCAGGGCGGATTCGTCTACGACGCGACCGAGTTCGACGCGGGGTTCTTCGGGATCAGCCCGCGCGAGGCGCTGGCGATGGACCCGCAGCAGCGCCTGCTGCTGGAGACCTCCTGGGAGGCCATCGAGCACGGCGGGATCGACCCGAAGTCGCTGCACGGGTCGATGACCGGTGTGTTCATCGGAGCGAACACGTCGGGGTACAGCTCGGTTCTGCCCGTCGAGGACGAGAGCCTGGACGGCTACCGGCTGATCGGCGCGGTGTCGGCGGTCGCCTCGGGTCGGATCTCGTACTGCCTGGGTCTGACCGGTCCGGCGGTGACGGTGGACACGGCGTGCTCGTCGTCGCTGGTGGCGATGCACCAGGCGATCCTGGCGCTGCGGGCCGGTGAGTGCTCGATGGCGCTGGCCGGCGGCGTGGCGGTGATGGTGTCGCCGGGTGCGTTCATGGAGTTCGGGCGTCAGGGCGGTATGGCGTCGAGCGGTCGGTCGAAGGCGTTCTCGGAGGAGGCCGACGGGATCGGCTGGGGCGAGGGTGCGGGCATGGTGCTGCTGGAGCGTCTCTCGGACGCGCGCCGTAACGGGCACCAGGTGCTGGCGGTGATCCGCGGGAGCGCGGCGAACCAGGACGGCGCCTCGAACGGTCTGGCGGCGCCGAACGGTCCCTCGCAGCGGCGGGTGATCCGTGCGGCGCTGGCGAACGCGCAGCTGTCGGCGGCGGACGTGGACGTGGTCGAGGCGCACGGCACCGGCACGACGCTCGGTGACCCGATCGAGGCGCAGGCGCTGCTGGCCACCTACGGGCAGGCCGAGGACCGCGCCGCCGACCGGCCGTTGTGGCTGGGGTCGGTGAAGTCCAACATCGGGCACTCGCAGTGCGCGGCCGGTGTGGCGGGTGTGATCAAGATGGTGATGGCGCTGCGGCACGAGGTGCTGCCGAAGACGCTGTTCGCCGAGGAGCCGTCCTCGCACGTGGACTGGACGTCCGGGAACGTGCGGCTGCTCCAGGAACCGGTGGCGTGGCCGGCGGGCGAGCGGCCGCGGCGTGCGGGTGTGTCGGCGTTCGGCGTGAGCGGGACGAACGTCCACCTGATCGTGGAGGAGGCTCCGGCGGCCGTCGAACCCGAGGCGCGGGAGGCCCGGGTGCTTCCGGTGTTCGCCGGTGGGGCGTCGGCCTGGCCGGTCTCCGGTCAGAGCGCTGCGGCGCTGGCGGGTCAGGCGGGTCGGCTGCGTGAACACGTGGCGGAGCGGCCGGAGTTGTCGGTCGGCGATGTGGCGTGGTCGCTGGCGACGACGCGTGCGGCGCTGGAGCGCCGGGCCGTCGTGCTCGGCGCGGACCGGGATGAACTGGCGGCGGGGCTGACGGCCGTCGCCACCGGGCAGCCGGCGGCGGGTGTGGTCACGGGGTCGGTGGCGGCCGCCGGTGTGGGGCGGACGGTGTTCGTCTTCCCGGGGCAGGGGAGCCAGTGGGTCGGCATGGGGCGTGAGCTGGCGGAGGCCTCGCCGGTGTTCGCGGCGCGGCTGGCGGAGTGTGCTGCGGCCCTGGCGCCTTACGTGGATTGGCAGTTGGACGATGTGCTGGCGGGGCGCCACGGTTTCGAGGCCGCTGACGTCGTGCAGCCGGCGCTGTGGGCGGTGATGGTCTCGCTCGCCGCCGTCTGGGAGGCGGCGGGTGTCGCTCCTGACGCCGTGGTCGGCCACTCGCAGGGTGAGATTGCCGCTGCGGCCGTCGCGGGGATTCTCTCCTTGGACGACGCCGCCAAGGTCGTCGCTCTGCGGAGCAAGACCCTGAAGGCCCTTGCTGGTCGTGGTGGGATGCTGTCGATTGCCGAGCCGGTGGAGGGTGTTCGGGCGAGGATCGCTCCGTACGGCTCTCGCCTGTCGGTGGCGGCGGTGAACGGCCCGTCGGCGACGGTCGTCTCCGGTGACGCCGACGCGCTGCGCGAACTCGCGGACTCCTGCGGGGATTCGCCGCGCGCCCGGATGATCCCGGTGGACTACGCGTCCCACAGCGCCCATGTGGACGAGCTGCGCGAGGAGATCCTCGCTGTTCTCCAGGGCATCGTGCCGACCGAGGCCCGGATCCCCATGGTGTCCGCGCTGACGGGCGCGTGGCTGTCGGGCCCGGAGATGGACCCCGCCTACTGGTACGCGTCGCTGCGCGAGACGGTGGAGTTCGACCGTGCCGTGCGGATCCTCGGCGACGCGGGCCACGGCGTGTTCCTGGAGGTGTCGCCGCACCCGGTGCTGACGCCGGCGATCGGTGACAGCCTGGAGGACCGCTCCCCGGTGGTCGCAGGCACCTTGCGGCGCGACGAGGGCGGCGCGCAGCGCCTGCTGACCTCGCTCGCCGAGGCGTACGTCCAGGGCGCCCCCGTCGACTGGGCGTCGGTGCTCGGCGCCGGGACGACCGTCGCGCTGCCGACCTACGCCTTCCAGCGGCGCCGCTACTGGCCCGAGGCCCCGGCAGTGGAGCGGGCGAAGCTGTCGGTGGACGACTGGCGCTACCGCATCACCTGGCAGCCCTCCACCGCTCGTGGCCCGGCGGACCTGTCCGGCACCTGGCTGGTCGTCGGCGACGGCCCCGAGGCGGCGACGGTCGCCGAGGCGTTGGCCGGTCAGGGTGCCGAGGTCGTGACGGCCGTTGGCCCGGAGCAGCTTGGCGCGGTGCCGGCCGAGGGCGTGGCCGGTGTGGTGTCGCTGCTGGCCCTGGACGAGACGCCGCTCGCCGACCACCCGTTGGTTCAGCGCGGGCTGGCGGAGACCGTCGAGCTGGTGCAGGCGTTGGGCCGGGCCGGGGTCGCGGCTCCGCTGTGGGTGCTGACCCGCGGCGCGGTGGCCGTCGGCCCGGACGAGGTGACGACGAGCCCGGTGCAGACGCAGGTCTGGGGTCTCGGCCGTACGGTCGGTCTGGAGCACGCGGACCGTTGGGGCGGTCTGGTCGACCTGCCGCCGGCGCTGGACGCCGATGCCGCCGCTCGTCTGGTCAGCGTGTTCGCCGATGGCAGTGAGGACCAGGTCGCGGTGCGGCCGTCCGGGGTGTTCCTGCGCCGGCTGGTACGCGCTGAGGCCCGGCGCGTCGAGTCGGAGGACTGGTCGCCGCGCGGCACCGTCCTGCTGACCGGCGGCTCGGGTGCGATCGGCGTCGTCCTCGGTCCGTGGCTGGCCGAGCACGGTGCGCCGAGGGTGGTTCTGACCTCCCGCTCCGGCCCGTCGGCGCCCGGGGTGGCGGCGCTCGCGGCCACGCTGGCGCAGGCTGGTTCGGCCGTCGAGGTCGTGTCGTGCGACCTGTCGGTGCGCGAGCAGGTGACCGGCATGGTGACGTGGATCGAGGCCTCCGGCCCCGGCCTCTCCACCGTCCTGCACTCGGCGAACACCCCGTTCCTCGCACGGCTGGAGGACACCGACCGCGACGGGCTCGCCCTGGCGGTCGGCGCGAAGGCGGCCGGCGCCGTCCACCTGGACGAGGCGACGGCGGACCTGGGCATCGACGAGTTCGTGATGTTCTCGTCGATCTCGGCGACCTGGGGCAGCAACGACCACGCCGCGTACGCGGCGGGCAACTCCTTCCTGGACGGGCTCGCCGAGGACCGTCGCGCCCGTGGCCTGCCCGGGACCTCGATCGCCTGGGGTGTCTGGAACACCCGCGACTGGGACGCCGTGGACGCGGCGATGGACCAGGCTCCCGGCCGCGTCACCCCGCACCGCCTGCTGCGGCAGGGCATGAACTTCCTGGACACCCAGCGGGCGCTGACCGCGCTCGCCGAGGTCCTCGCGGACGACGAGACCTTCATCGCGGTCGCGGACGTCGAGTGGGAGAAGTTCGCGCCGGTGTTCACGGCCGCCCGCCCGCGCCCGCTGCTGGACACCATCCCCGAGGCCCAGGAGGACACCGCCCCTCGTACGGTCGACGAGCAGCGCGGCGAGTTCGCCGCGCGCCTGGCGGGCCTGTCGGTGGCCGAGCGGCGCCGGACCGTCGTGGAACTGGTCCGGGCCCAGGCCGCCGCGGTGCTGGGGCACGACTCCGTGGACGAGATCGTGGCCAGCCGGGCGTTCCGGGAGCTGGGCTTCGACTCGCTGACCGCCGTCGAGCTCCGCAACCGTCTCAACGCGGCCGTGGGCGTCCGGCTGCCGTCCACGGTGATCTTCGACCACCCGAGCGCCTCGGCGCTGGCGGACGAGATCCTGGCCGCGCTGTTCGGCACGGACGCGGACGAGGGCCAGACCGTGACGGCGGCGGCGGTGTCGACCGACCCGATCGCGATCGTCGGCATGGCCTGCCGTTACCCGGGCGGTGTCCGGACGCCCGAGGAGCTGTGGGACCTCTTGGCGGCGGGCGGGGACGCGATCGGCGCCTTCCCGGCCGACCGCGGCTGGGACGTCGACGCGCTCTTCGACCCGGACCCGGACGCCGAGGGCTCGACCTACGTGGTCGAGGGCGGATTCCTCAGCGGGGCAGCGGAGTTCGACGCCGGGTTCTTCGGCATCAGCCCGCGCGAGGCCCTCGCCATGGACCCGCAGCAGCGCCTCCTGCTGGAGACCTCCTGGGAGGCCGTCGAGCGGGCCGGCATCGACCCGAAGTCGCTGCACGGCTCCGCGACCGGAGTCTTCGTCGGCGCGGCTTCCTCCGGCTACATCGGCGCCGCGAGCGGCGAGGCGGGAGCCCAGGCCCACCTGATCACCGGGAACGCGCTGAGCGTGCTCTCCGGCCGGATCTCGTACTCCCTGGGCCTGGTGGGCCCGGCGGTGACCGTCGACACGGCGTGCTCGTCGTCCCTGGTCGCGCTGCACCAGGCGGTGCAGGCGCTGCGGTCGGGCGAGTGCGACGTCGCCCTCGCCGGCGGTGTGACGGTGATGGCCGACCCGGGCGAGTTCGTCGGCTTCTCGCGCCTGCGGGCGCTCGCCTCCGACGGCCGCTGCAAGGCCTTCGGCGAGGGCGCGGACGGCATGGGCATCGGTGAAGGCGCCGGCATGCTCGTGCTGGAGCGGCTCTCCGAGGCGCAGCGCAAGGGCCGTCGGGTCCTGGGCCTGGTGCGCGGCTGCGCGATCAACCAGGACGGTGCGTCGAACGGTCTCACGGCGCCGAACGGTCCGGCCCAACGGCGGGTCATCCGGGCGGCGTTGGCCAACGCCCGGATCTCGGCGGCGGACGTCGACGTGGTCGAGGCGCACGGGACGGGTACGGAGCTGGGTGACCCGATCGAGGCGGGTGCGCTGCTGGCGACGTACGGCCAGGAGCGGTTCGAGGACCGGCCGTTGTGGCTGGGGTCGGTGAAGTCGAACATCGGGCACGCTCAGCAGGCCGCGGGTGTGGCCGGTGTGATCAAGGTGGTGCTGGCCCTGCAAGCTGGTGTGCTGCCGAAGACGCTGCACGCGGACGAGCCGTCCTCGCACGTCGATTGGGAGACGGGCAACGTCCGTCTGCTGCAGGACGAGGTGGCGTGGCCGGCGGGCGAGCGGCCGCGCCGGGCGGGTGTGTCGGCCTTCGGCATCAGCGGCACCAACGCGCACGTGATCATCGAAGAGGCCCCGGCCGCGATCGAGGCGAGCGCCCCGGCTCCCGCCCCGGCGGTGGAGAGCGGGGTCCAGGCGTGGGTGGTGTCCGGTCGCAGCGCGACCGCGCTGGCCGGTCAGGCCGGTCGGCTGCGTGAACACGTGCTGGCGCGGCCGGAGTTGTCGGTGGGCGACGTCGCGTGGTCGCTGGCGACGACGCGTGCGGCGCTGGAACACCGGGCCGTCGTGCTCGGCGGCGAGCGGAGTGAGCTCGCGGCGGGTCTCGTGGCGGTGGCCACGGGGCAGCCGGCGTCCGGTGTGGTGACCGGGTCGGTGGCTCCTGGCGAGGTGGGGCGGACGGTGTTCGTCTTCCCCGGTCAGGGCAGCCAGTGGGTCGGCATGGGGCGTGAGCTGGCGGAGGCCTCGCCGGTCTTCGCCGCGAGGTTGGCGGAGTGTGCCGAGGCTCTCACGCCTTACGTGGATTGGCAGTTGGACGATGTGCTGGCTGGTCGGCACGGTTTCGAGGCCGCTGACGTCGTGCAGCCGGCGCTGTGGGCCGTGATGGTCTCGCTCGCGGCCGTGTGGCAGGCGGCGGGCGTCGCTCCGGACGCTGTGCTGGGTCACTCGCAGGGTGAGATCGCCGCTGCCGCCGTCGCGGGGATTCTCTCCCTGGAGGACGCCGCCAAGGTGGTGGCTCTGCGGAGCAAGACCCTGAAGGTGCTGGCCGGTCGTGGCGGGATGCTGTCGATCGCGGAGCCGGTGGACGGTGTCCGCGCGCGGATCGCGTCGTACGGCTCTCGCCTGTCGGTCGCGGCGGTGAACGGTCCGTCGGCGACGGTGGTTTCCGGTGACGCCGATGCGCTGCGTGAACTGGCGGACGCCTGTGGGGATTCGCCGCGTGCCCGGATGATCCCGGTGGACTACGCGTCCCACAGCGCGCACGTGGACGAGCTGCGGGAGGAGATCCTCTCGGTTCTCCAGGGCATCGCTCCGACCGAAGCCCGGATCCCGATGGTGTCGGCGCTGACCGGTGCGTGGCTGTCCGGCCCCGAGCTGGATCCGGCCTACTGGTACGCGTCGCTCCGGGAGACGGTGGAGTTCGACCGTGCCGTGCGGATTCTGGGCGACGCGGGACACGGTGTGTTCCTGGAGGTGTCGCCGCACCCGGTGCTGACCCCGGCGATCGGCGACGCCCTGGAGGACCGTTCCCCGGTCGTCGTGGGCACCCTGCGGCGCGACGAGGGCGGCGCCCAGCGGCTGCTGACCTCGCTCGCCGAGGCCTATGTGCGGGGGCTCCCCGTCGACTGGGCCGGGCTCCTGGGCGGTGGTTCGACGGTGGATCTGCCGACGTACGCGTTCCAGCACCGTCACTACTGGCCCGAGGCGGTGGCCGAGGTTGCCGAGGGCTCCGTCGTCGACGCCGAGTTCTGGGCGGCGGTCGAGGGCGGGGACGCCGACGGCCTTGCGGCGGCGTTGAACATCGACGGTGACCGGTTGGGTGAGGTGCTGCCGGCGCTGGCCGACTACCGGCGCCGTGGCCTGGCCGGCTCGGCGGTCGCGGACTGGCGATACCGGGTGTCGTGGGCGCCGGTGGGCGAGTCCGGCGGGGTGCTGACCGGGACGTGGCTGCTGGTCGGGGACGGCACCGACGCGGGCGTCGTGGCGCAGGCGTTGGCGGATCACGGTGCCGATGTCGTCACTGCGGACCGTCCTGACCGGATCGGTCAGACCGTGGCCGCGCTCGGTGATCTGCGGGGTGTGGTGTCGCTGCTGGCGCTGGACGAGTCGCCGGAGGAGGCGGGTCCGTGGGTGTCGCGTGGTGGCGCTGACACGCTCGCGCTGGTTCAGGAGCTTGGCCGGCTCGGTGTGTCCGCTCCGCTGTGGGTGGTCACGCGGGGTGCGGTGGGTGCGGTCGCGGGTGATGTGGTGCGGCCGGTGCAGGCGCAGGTCTGGGGTCTGGGTGCCGTGGCGGGGCTGGAGTTGGCGGGCCGTTGGGGCGGGCTGATCGACCTTCCGGCTTCCGTGGATGCGCGTACGGGTGCGCGGCTGGTGTCGGTTCTCGCGGGTGTCGAGGACCAGGTCGCGGTGCGTGCGGGCGGTGTGGTGGCGCGGCGGTTGGTGCGCGCTGGCCGTCCGGTCGTGCGTGAGGCGTGGTCGCCGCGTGGTTCGGTGCTGGTGACGGGTGGCACGAGCGGCGTGGGTGCGATCACCGCCCAGTGGGTGGCGGATCGTGGTGCTTCGCGGGTCGTGCTGACGTCCCGTTCGGGTCCGGGTGCCGCCGGTGTGGCGGAGTTGGCGGCCTCGATCGCGGCTCGTGGAACGGCGGTGCAGGTGGTGACGTGCGACGTCGCCGACCGCGCCTCCGTGGCGGAGATCCTGGACCGTATCGATGCGACGGGTCCGGTGCTGTCGTCGGTGGTTCACTCGGCCGGGACGGGCGGGCGGACGCCGGTGGAGCAGCTGTCGGTGGCCGAGCTGTCGCGGCTGCTGTCGGCGAAGGTCGGCGGTGCCATGGTGCTGGACGAGTTGACGGCCGGCCGTGATCTCGACGCGTTCGTGCTGTTCTCGTCGGGCGCGGGTGTGTGGGGAAGCGGTGGCCTGGGCGGCTATGCGGCGGCGAACGCGCACCTGGACGCGTTGGTCGAGGATCGCAGGGCCCGGGGCCTGGTGGCTTCTTCGGTCGCCTGGGGCCTGTGGGCCGGTGTCGGGATGGCCGCGAGCTCGGGCGGTGAGCGGTTGCGCGAGTTCGGTATGGAGGGCATCGACGGGCGTCGGGGCATGCTGGCGCTGGGCCAGGTCCTGGACGCGGGCGAGGGTGCGATGGTGGTGGCCGGCTTCGACTGGCCGCAGTTCGTGCCGACCTATACCCTCTACCGGGCCAGCCGTCTGCTGGCGGATCTGCCCGAGGTCCGTGCGGTCCTGGCCGCCGAGGCCGCCGTCACCACGACGACCGAGGAAGTCGGCGCGTGGGCAAGCCGGTTGGCCGGAATGCCGGTCGCTGAGCAGCGCCAGGTCCTGACCGACCTGGTCCGGGGCCACGCGGCCGCGGTCCTCGGTCACGAGTCGGCGGACGACGTGTTGCCGCAGCGGGCGTTCAAGGAGCTGGGTTTCGACTCCGTCGGAGCGGTCGAGCTGCGGAACCGCCTCTCCAAGGAGGTCGGTGTCAAGCTGGCCTCCACGATGGTCTTCGACCACCCGAACGCCACCGCCCTCGCGGACTACGTACGGGGTGAGCTGGTCGGCACCGGTGGAGCGGACGACGGCGATCCGGTGCTGGAGACCCTGGAGCGGCTGGCCGCCGAACTGGACTCCGTCGACGGGGGAGCCGACGCGCGCCAGGACATCACCGAGCGCATGCAGACCCTGCTGTCCCGGTGGATGCGGCGCGGCGCCCCCGGCGCCGGCGCGGAGGACGGTGGCGCCGCCGCCACCCGGCAGACCGTGGCCGGACAGCTCAACGAAGCCTCGGCCGACGAGGTTCTGGACTTCATCAACAAGGAACTGGGGGCGTCGTGATGATCTCCGGTGCTCAGATCAAGACGACGTCGAGGAGGACCCACGATGGCCGATGAGAAGCAGCTGCTCGACGCTTTGAGGAAGCTGGCCGCCGAGCACTTCGAAACCCGTGAGCGGGTCAAGGAGCTGGAGTCCGGCGCCCGCGAGCCGATCGCGATCGTGGGCATGGGGTGCCGGTACCCGGGCGGGGCGGTCGGTCCCGAGGAGTTCTGGAACCTGGTGGCCGACGGCGTCGACGCGGTGGGCGGGTTCCCGTCCGACCGCGGCTGGGAGGCGTTCGACAACCAGGGCGGATACCGCCGGCAGGGCGGATTCGTCTACGACGTGGCCGACTTCGACGCGGGGTTCTTCGGGATCAGTCCGCGTGAGGCGCTGGCGATGGACCCGCAGCAGCGGCTGCTGCTGGAGACCTCGTGGGAGGCGATCGAGCGCGCGGGGATCGACCCGCGGTCGCTGCACGGCTCGGCGACCGGCGTCTTCGTCGGTGCGAGCCACGCCGGTTACGAGGCCAGCCTGCCCGTCGAGGACGCCAGCCTGGACGGCTACCGGCTGATCGGTACGGTGTCGTCCGTGGCGTCGGGCCGGATCTCGTACTGCCTGGGTCTGACCGGTCCGGCGGTGACGGTGGACACGGCGTGCTCGTCGTCGCTGGTGGCGATGCACCAGGCGATCCTGGCGCTGCGGTCGGGCGAGTGCTCGATGGCGCTGGCCGGCGGTGTCGCGGTGATGGTGTCGCCGGGTGCGTTCATGGAGTTCGGGCGTCAGGGCGGTATGGCGTCCAGTGGCCGGTCGAAGGCGTTCTCGGAGGAGGCCGACGGGATCGGCTGGGGCGAGGGTGCGGGCATGGTGCTGCTGGAGCGCCTGTCGGACGCCCGGCGCAACGGCCACCAGGTGCTGGCCGTGATCCGTGGCAGCGCGGCGAACCAGGACGGCGCGTCCAACGGTCTGGCGGCGCCCAACGGCCCCTCGCAGCGGCGGGTGATCCGCGCGGCGCTGGCCAACGCGCAGCTGTCGCCCTCCGACGTGGACGCGGTGGAGGCCCACGGAACGGGTACGACGCTCGGTGACCCGATCGAGGCCGGCGCGCTGCTGGCCACGTACGGCCAGGAGCGGTTCGAGGACCGGCCGTTGTGGCTGGGCTCGGTGAAGTCCAACATCGGGCACTCGCAGTGCGCCGCCGGTGTGGCGGGTGTGATCAAGATGGTGATGGCGCTGCGGCACGAGGTGCTGCCGAAGACGCTGTTCGCCGAGGAGCCATCCTCGCACGTGGACTGGACGTCCGGGAACGTGCGGTTGCTGAGCGAGTCGGTGGCGTGGCCGGCGGGTGAGCGGCCGCGTCGTGCGGGTGTGTCGGCGTTCGGTGTGAGCGGGACGAACGTCCACCTGATCGTGGAGGAGGCCCCGGCGGCCGTCGAGGCGGCGGCTGAGCCGGCGGGCCAGGAAAACCCGGTACTCACCGGAGCGGCGGGTGTGGCCTGGCCGGTCTCCGGTCGCAGCGTGGCGGCGCTGGCCGGTCAGGCGGGTCGGCTGCGTGAACACGTGGCGGAGCGGCCGGAGTTGTCGGTCCGCGATGTGGCGTGGTCGCTCGCGACGACGCGTGCGGCACTGGAGCACCGGGCCGTCGTGCTCGGCGCGGACCGGGATGAGCTGGCGGCGGGGCTGACGGCTGTCGCCACCGGGCAGCCGGCGGCGGGTGTGGTCACGGGGTCGGTGGCTGCTGCCGGGGTGGGGCGGACGGTGTTCGTCTTCCCCGGTCAGGGCAGCCAGTGGGTCGGGATGGGGCGCGAGCTGGCGGAGGCCTCGCCGGTGTTCGCGGCGCGGCTGGCCGAGTGTGCCGAGGCTCTCGCTCCGTACGTGGACTGGCAGTTGGACGACGTCCTGGCGGGGCGCCACGGTTTCGAGGCCGCTGACGTCGTGCAGCCGGCGCTGTGGGCCGTGATGGTGTCGCTCGCTGCGGTATGGCAGGCGGCTGGTGTCGCTCCGGACGCGGTGCTGGGTCACTCGCAGGGTGAGATCGCCGCTGCGGCCGTCGCGGGGATCCTGTCCCTCGATGACGCCGCCAAGGTGGTGGCTCTGCGGAGCAAGACCCTGAAGGTGCTGGCCGGTCGTGGCGGGATGCTGTCGATCGCGGAGCCGGTGGACGGTGTCCGCGCCCGGATCGCCCCGTACGGCACCCGCCTTTCCGTCGCGGCCGTGAACGGCCCGTCGGCGACGGTCGTCTCCGGTGACGCCGACGCGCTGCGTGAACTCGCCGAGGCATGCGGGGATTCGCCGCGCGCCCGGATGATCCCGGTGGACTACGCCTCGCACAGCGCCCACGTGGACGAGCTGCGCGAGGAGATCCTGACCGTCCTCGACGGGATCCGGCCTCGTGAGGCGCAGGTCCCGATGATCTCCGCGCTGACCGGTGCATGGCTCGCGGGCCCCGAACTGGACCCCGCCTACTGGTACGCGTCGCTCCGCGAGACGGTGGAGTTCGACCGTGCCGTGCGGATTCTCGGCGACGCGGGCCACGGCGTGTTCCTGGAGGTCTCGCCGCACCCGGTGCTGACCCCGGCGATCGCCGACAGCCTGGAGGACCGCTCCCCGGTCGTCGCAGGCACCCTGCGCCGCGACGAGGGCGGCGCGCAGCGCCTGCTGACCTCGCTCGCCGAGGCGTACACGGGAGGCGCCCCTGTCGACTGGGCGGCGGTGCTCGGCGGCGGCACGGCGGTCGAGCTGCCGACCTACGCGTTCCAGCGGCGCCGCTACTGGCCCGAGGCCCCAGCGGTCGAGCGTACGAAGCTGTCGGTGGACGACTGGCGCTACCGCATCACCTGGCAGCCGGCCGCCGCGAGCGGCCCGGCGGACCTGTCCGGCACCTGGCTGGTCGTCGGCGACGCCCCCGACGCGGCCACGATCGCCGAGGCGCTGACGGCGCGTGGCGCCGAGGCGGTGCGGACGACGCTCGCGGGCCTCGACGAGGCCATCGCAGGAGCGGGCGGGGACGTGCGCGGTGTGGTGTCGCTCCTGGCGCTCGACGAGTCGCCGGACGCCGAGTTCGCGTGGCTGTCCCGGGGCAGTGCCGACACCCTCGACCTGGTCCAGAGGTTGGGCCGGGCCGGGACCACCGCTCCGCTCTGGGTGCTGACCCGTGGCGCGGTGCAGGTCGCCGCCGACGAGGTGACGACCAGCCCGGTGCAGACCCAGGTCTGGGGTCTCGGCCGCACGGTCGGCCTGGAGCACGCGGACCGCTGGGGCGGCCTGCTCGACCTGCCGCCGGTGCTGGACGCCGATGCGGCCGCTCGTCTGGTCGGCGTCCTCGCGGACGGCAGTGAGGACCAGGTCGCGGTGCGGCCGTCGGGTGTCTTCCTGCGCCGGCTGGTACGGGCGGAGGCCCGGCGCGTCGAGTCGGAGGACTGGTCGCCGCGCGGCACCGTCCTGCTGACCGGCGGCACCGGCTCGATCGGCGTCTGCATCGGCCCCTGGCTTGCCGAGCACGGCGCGCCGAGGGTTGTTCTGACCTCCCGGTCCGGCCCGTCGGCGCACGGCGTGGCGGCGCTGGCCGCCGCCGTGGCGACCGGCGGTTCGGCCGTCGAGGTCGTCAGCTGCGACCTGACGGAGCGTGCGCAGGTCACGGCGATGGTGGCGTGGATCGAGGACACCGGCCCCGGCCTCTCCACCGTCCTGCACTCCGCCAACGCGCCGATCCTGGCCCGGGTGGAGGACACCAGCCGGGAGGAGCTGGCCGTCGCGGTCGGCGCGAAGGCGGCCGGCGCCGTCCACCTGGACGAGGCGACGGCGGACCTGGGCATCGACGAGTTCGTGATGTTCTCGTCGATCTCCGCCACGTGGGGCAGCAACGACCACGCCGCCTACGCGGCCGGGAACTCCTTCCTGGACGGCCTCGCCGAGGACCGTCGCGCCCGCGGCCTGCCCGGGACCTCGATCGCGTGGGGCGTGTGGAACACCCGCGACTGGGACGCCGTCGACGCGGCGATGGACCAGGCTCCCGGCCGCGTCACCCCGCACCGCCTGCTGCGGCAGGGCATGAACTTCCTCGACACCCAGCGGGCGCTGACCGCGCTCGGCGAGATCCTGGCCGACGACGAGACCTTCATCGCCCTCGCGGACGTCGAGTGGGAGAAGTTCGCGCCGGTCTTCACGGCCGCGCGGCCTCGCCCGCTGCTGGACACCATTCCGGAGGCCCAGGAGGACACGACGGTCCGTCGTGACGAGGACGGGCGCGGTGACTTCGAGCTCCAGCTGGCCGGCCTGTCGGCGGCCGAGCGGCGCCGGACGGTCACCGAACTGGTGCGGACGCACGCGGCCGCGGTGCTGGGCCACGAGTCGGTGGACGAGATCGTGGCGAGCCGGGCGTTCCGGGAGCTGGGCTTCGACTCGCTGACCGCCGTCGAGCTCCGCAACCGCCTGAACACCGCGTGCGGCCTGCGGCTGCCGTCCACGGTGATCTTCGACCACCCGAGCGCCTCGGCGCTGGCCGACGAGATCCTGGCCGCGCTCTTCGGCACGGACGCGGACGAGGGCCAGGCCGTGACGGCGGCGGTGGCGGTGGCGGTGTCGACCGACCCGATCGCGATCGTCGGCATGGCCTGCCGTTACCCGGGCGGTGTCCGGACGCCCGAGGAGCTGTGGGACCTCCTGGTCGCGGGCGGGGACGCGATCGGCGCGTTCCCGGCCGACCGCGGCTGGGACATCGAGGCGCTGTTCGACCCCGACCCCGACGCCGAGGGCTCGACCTACGTCGTGGAGGGCGGATTCCTCAGCGGGGCAGCGGAGTTCGACGCCGGGTTCTTCGGGATCAGCCCGCGCGAGGCGATGGCCATGGACCCGCAGCAGCGGCTGCTGCTGGAGACCTCCTGGGAGGCGGTCGAGCGGGCCGGTATCGACCCGAAGTCGCTGCACGGCTCCGCGACCGGCGTGTTCATCGGCGCGGCGTCGTCGGGCTACATCGCGACGGGTGCCACCGTCCCGGGCGCCGAGGCGCACCTGATCACCGGCAACGCGCTGAGCGTGCTCTCCGGCCGGGTGTCGTACACGCTGGGCCTGAACGGGCCCGCGGTGACCGTCGACACGGCATGCTCGTCGTCCCTGGTCGCGCTGCACCAGGCGGGCCAGGCCCTGCGGTCGGGCGAGTGCTCGATGGCGCTGGCGGGCGGTGTGACGGTGATCGCCGACCCGGCCGAGTTCGTCGGCTTCTCACGCCTGCGGGCGCTCGCCTCCGACGGCCGCTGCAAGGCCTTCGGCGAGGGCGCCGACGGCATGGGCATCGGCGAGGGCGCGGGCATGCTCGTGCTGGAGCGCCTCTCGGACGCCCGCCGCAACGGGCACCGGGTGCTCGGCGTGCTCCGGGGGAGCGCCGTCAACCAGGACGGCGCCTCCAACGGCCTGTCCGCCCCCAACGGCCCGGCCCAACGGCGGGTCATCCGGGCGGCGTTGGCGAGTGCGCAGCTGTCGGCCGCGGATGTCGACGTGGTCGAGGCGCACGGGACGGGCACGGAGCTGGGTGACCCGATCGAGGCGGGTGCGCTGCTGGCGACGTACGGCCAGGAGCGGTTCGAGGACCGGCCGTTGTGGCTGGGGTCGGTGAAGTCGAACATCGGGCACGCCCAGCAGGCCGCCGGTGTGGCCGGTGTGATCAAGATGGTGCTGGCGTTGCGGGCCGGGGTGCTGCCGAAGACCCTGCACGCCGATGAGCCGTCCTCGCACGTCGATTGGGAGACGGGCAACGTCCGGCTGCTCCAGGACGCGGTGCAGTGGTCGGCGGGCGAGCGGCCGCGTCGGGCGGGTGTGTCCGCCTTCGGGATCAGCGGCACCAACGTCCACCTGATCGTGGAGGAGGCCCCGGCGGCCGTCGAGGCGGCGGTTGAGCCGGCGGGCCAGGAGAACCCGGTACTCACCGGGGCGGCGGGTGTGGCCTGGCCGGTCTCCGGTCGTGGCGCGACCGCGCTGGCGGGCCAGGCGGGTCGGCTGCGCGAGTACGTGCTGGCGCGGCCGGAGCTGCCGGTGGGTGACGTCGCGTGGTCGCTGGCCACGACGCGTTCGGTGTTCGAGCAGCGTGCGGTCGTGCTGGGCGGCGAGCGGGGCGAGCTTGCGGCGGGTCTCGCGGCGGTGGCCACGGGGCAGCCGGCGGCGGGTGTGGTGACCGGGTCGGTGGCGGCCGCTGGTGTGGGGCGGACGGTGTTCGTCTTCCCCGGCCAGGGGAGCCAGTGGGTCGGCATGGGTCGCGAGTTGGCCGCTTCGTCGCCGGTGTTCGCGGCGCGGCTGGCTGAGTGTGCTGCGGCTCTGGCGCCTTATGTGGAGTGGCAGTTGGACGATGTGCTGGCGGGCCGGCACGGCTTTGAGGCTGCTGATGTGGTGCAGCCGGCGTTGTGGGCGGTGATGGTGTCGCTGGCTGCGGTGTGGGAGGCGGCGGGTGTCGCTCCCGATGCGGTGGTGGGTCACTCGCAGGGTGAGATCGCTGCCGCTGCGGTCGCCGGGATCCTGTCGCTGGAGGACGCGGCGAAGGTCGTCGTTCTGCGGAGCAAGACTCTGAAGGCGCTGGCGGGTCGTGGTGGGATGCTGTCGATCGCGGAGCCGGTGGAGGGTGTCCGGGCGCGGATCGCTCCGTACGGCTCTCGCCTGTCGGTCGCGGCGGTGAACGGCCCGTCGGCGACGGTCGTCTCCGGTGACGCCGACGCGCTGCGTGAACTGGCGGACTCCTGTGGGGATTCGCCGCGTGCTCGGATGATCCCGGTCGACTACGCGTCCCACAGTGCCCACGTGGACGATCTGCGCGAGGAGATCCTCGCTGTTCTTCAGGGCATCGCGCCGACCGAGGCTCGTATCCCGATGGTGTCGGCGCTGACCGGCGCGTGGCTGTCGGGCCCCGAGCTGGACCCGGCGTACTGGTACGCGTCCCTGCGCGAGACCGTCGAGTTCGACCGTGCCGTGCGGATCCTCGCCGACGCGGGCTACGGTGTGTTCCTGGAGGTGTCGCCGCACCCGGTGCTGACGCCGGCGATCGGCGACGCTCTGGAGGAGCGCTCCCCGGTCGTGGTCGGCACCCTGCGCCGCGACGAGGGCGGCGCGCAGCGCCTGTTGACCTCGCTCGCCGAGGCCTATGTCCAGGGCGCCCCCGTCGACTGGGCGGCGGTGACGGCCGGCGGTACGACCGTCGCGCTGCCGACCTACGCGTTCCAGCACCGCCACTACTGGCCCGCCTTGGACGGCCGCCGTTCCGAAGCGGGCGAGGCCACCGGTGCGGAGGCGGGCTTCTGGACCGCCGTGGAGAGTGGTGATGTCACCGCGCTCGCCGATCTGCTCGGGGTGGACCCGGCGGATGCCGCGCTGGGTGCGCTGACCGATTGGCGGCGCCGTGAGCGGGCCGGCTCGGCGGTTGCCGATTGGCGGTACCGGGTGTCGTGGGCGCCGGTGAGCGAGTCCAACGGGGTCCTGGCCGGGACGTGGCTGCTGGTGGGGGAGTCCCCGGATGCCGCTGCCGTCGCGGAGTCGCTGGAGCACCACGGGGCAACCGTGGTCCGCTCGGCTCCGGACGGCGTCGCCGCTGCGGTGGCCGCGTGCTCCGATCTGCGGGGTGTGGTGTCGCTGCTGGCGCTGGACGAGTCGCAGGAGGAGGCGGGTCCGTGGGTGTCGCGTGGTGGCGCTGACACGCTCGCGCTGGTTCAGGAGCTTGGCCGTCTCGGTGTGTCCGCCCCGCTGTGGGTGGTCACGCAGGGCGCGGTGCGGGCGGTCGCGGGTGATGCGGTGCGGCCGGTCCAGGCGCAGCTGTGGGGTCTGGGCGCTGTCGCGGCACTGGAGTTGGCGGGCCGCTGGGGCGGCCTGATCGACCTGCCGACAACGGTGGACGCGCGTACGGGTGCGCGGCTGGCGTCCGTCCTGGTCGGGGATGAGGACCAGGTCGCGGTGCGTGCGGGCGGGGTGGTGGCGCGGCGGTTGGTGCGCGCAGGCCGTCCGGCCGTCCGCGAGGCGTGGTCGCCGCGTGGCTCGGTCCTGGTGACGGGCGGTACGAGCGGCGTGGGTGCGATCACCGCCCAGTGGGTGGCGGATCGTGGCGCGGCGCAGGTCGTGCTGACGTCCCGTTCGGGCCCGGGTGCCGCCGGTGTGGCGGAGCTGGCGGCCTCGGTCGCGGCTCGCGGTGCGGCAGTCGAGGTGGTGTCGTGTGACATCGCCGACCGCGCCTCCGTGGCGGAGATACTGGACCGTATCGACGCGACGGGTCCGGCGCTGTCGTCGGTGGTTCACTCGGCCGGAACGGGCGGGCGGACACCGGTGGAGCAGCTGTCGGTGGCCGAGCTGTCGCGGCTGCTGTCGGCGAAGGTCGGCGGCGCCACGGTGCTGGACGAGTTGACGGCGGGTCGGGATCTCGACGCGTTCGTGCTGTTCTCGTCGGGCGCGGGCGTGTGGGGCAGCGGCGCTCTGGCTGGCTATGCGGCGGCGAACGCGCACCTGGACGCGTTGGTGGAGGATCGTCGTTCCCGTGGTCTGGTGGCTTCTTCGGTCGCGTGGGGCCTGTGGGTCGGCGTCGGCATGGCGGCCGGCTCGGGGGGCGACCGGTTGCGCGAGTTCGGTATGGAGGGCATCGACGGGCGTCGGGGCATGCTGGCGTTGGGCCAGGTCCTGGACGCGGGCGAGGGTGCGATGGTGGTGGCCGGCTTCGACTGGCCGCAGTTCGTGCCGACCTACACCCTGCACCGGCCGAGCCGTCTGCTGGCGGATCTGCCCGAGGTTCGGGAGGTGCTGGCCGCCGAGGCCGGCACCACCACGACCGAGGAAGTCAGCGAGTGGGCGGGCCGGTTGGCCGGAATGCCGGTCGCTGAGCAGCGCCAGGTCCTGACCGACCTGGTCCGGGGCCACGCGGCCGCGGTCCTCGGCTACGAGTCGGCGGACGACGTGCTGCCGCAACGCGCGTTCAAGGAGCTGGGCTTCGACTCCGTCGGAGCCGTCGAGCTGCGGAACCGCCTCTCCAAGGAGGTCGGTGTCAAGCTGGCCTCCACGATGGTCTTCGACCACCCGAACGCCACCGCCCTCGCGGACTACCTGCGGGGCGAACTCGTCGGCACCGGCGGCCAGACGGCCCAGGCCGACGGCGCGGTCCAGGTCGTGGCCGCGGCGATCGGCGAGCCGATCGCGATCGTCGGCATGGGCTGCCGGTACCCGGGCGGTGTGACGGGGCCCGACCAGTTCTGGGACCTGCTCGTCGCGGGGACCGACACGATCAGCGAATTCCCGACCGACCGAGGCTGGGAGGCCGTCGAGGAGGGCTTCGGCCAGCGGCAGGCGTACCGCCGACAGGGCGGATTCATCTACGACGTGGCCGACTTCGACGCGGGGTTCTTCGGGATCAGCCCGCGTGAGGCGCTGGCGATGGACCCGCAGCAGCGGCTGCTGCTGGAGACGTCCTGGGAGGCGATCGAGCGCGCGGGGATCGACCCGAAGTCGCTGCACGGCTCGGCGACCGGCGTCTTCGTCGGTGCGAGCCACGCCGGTTACGACGCGAGCCTGCCGGCCGACGACCGGAGCCTGGACGGCTACCGGCTGATCGGCACGGTGTCCGCCGTGGCCTCGGGCCGGATCTCGTACTGCCTGGGCCTGACCGGCCCCGCCATCACGGTGGACACGGCCTGCTCGTCCTCCCTGGTGGCGATGCACCAGGCGATGCTCGCCCTGCGGTCGGGCGAGTGCTCGATGGCGCTGGCCGGCGGTGTCGCGGTGATGGTCTCGCCCGGCGCGTTCATGGAGTTCGCCCAGCAGGGCGGCATGGCCTCCAGCGGCCGGTCGAAGGCGTTCTCGGACGAGGCCGACGGCATCGGCTGGGGCGAGGGTGCGGGCATGGTGCTGCTGGAGCGCCTGTCGGACGCCCGGCGCAACGGCCACCAGGTGCTGGCGGTGATCCGCGGGAGCGCGGCGAACCAGGACGGCGCGTCCAACGGTCTGGCGGCGCCCAACGGCCCCTCGCAGCGGCGGGTGATCCGCGCGGCGCTGGCCAACGCCCAGCTGTCGCCCTCCGACGTCGACGCGGTGGAGGCCCACGGCACCGGCACCTCGCTCGGTGACCCGATCGAGGCGGGCGCACTGCTGGCGACGTACGGCCAGGAGCGTTACGAGGACCGGCCGTTGTGGCTGGGCTCGGTGAAGTCCAACATCGGCCACACCCAGTGCGCCGCCGGCGTCACCGGCGTGATCAAGATGGTGATGGCGCTGCGAAACGGCATGCTGCCGAAGACCCTGCACGCGGACCAGCCGTCGACCCACGTGGACTGGGAGACGGGCAACGTCCGTCTGCTCCAGGACGCGGTGCGGTGGCCGGCGGGCGAGCGGCCGCGCCGTGCGGGGGTGTCGGCCTTCGGTGTGAGCGGCACCAACGTCCACCTCATCCTGGAGGAGGCGCCCGACGCCGAAGCCGAGGAGCTGGAAGCCGAGGTGCTTCCGGTGCTCGCCGGTGGGACGTCGGCCTGGCCGGTCTCCGGCCAGAGCGCTGCGGCGCTCGCGGGTCAGGCGGGTCGGCTGCGTGAACACGTGCTGGCGCGGCCGGAGTTGCCGGTCGGCGACGTCGCGTGGTCGCTCGCGACGACGCGTGCGGCGCTGGAGCACCGGGCCGTCGTGCTCGGCGGCGAGCGGGGCGAGCTCGCTGAGCGTCTCGCGGCGGTGGCGACGAAGCAGCCCGCGTCCGGTGTGGTGACCGGTTCGGTGGCTCCTGGCGGGGTGGGGCGGACGGTGTTCGTCTTCCCCGGCCAGGGGAGCCAGTGGGTCGGGATGGGGCGCGAGTTGGCCGAGTCGTCGCCGGTCTTCGCGGCCAAGCTGGCGGAGTGCGCCGAGGCTCTCGCGCCGTACTTGGATTGGCAGTTGGACGATGTGCTGGCTGGCCTTCACGGCTTTGAGGCCGCTGATGTGGTGCAGCCGGCGCTGTGGGCGGTGATGGTGTCGCTGGCTGCTGTGTGGGAGGCGGCGGGTGTTGCTCCGGACGCGGTGGTTGGTCACTCGCAGGGTGAGATCGCGGCGGCCGCCGTCGCGGGGATCCTGTCCCTCGATGACGCCGCCAAGGTGGTGGCTCTGCGGAGCAAGACCCTGAAGGCCCTTGCTGGTCGTGGCGGGATGCTGTCGATCGCCGAGCCCGTGGACGGCGTGCGCGCGCGGATCGCTCCGTACGGCTCCCGCCTGTCGGTCGCGGCGGTGAACGGCCCGTCGGCGACGGTCGTCTCCGGTGACGCGGACGCGCTGCGCGAACTCGCCGACTCCTGCGGGGAGTCCCCGCGCGCCCGGATGATCCCGGTCGACTATGCGTCGCACAGCGCGCACGTGGACGAGCTGCGCGAGGAGATCCTCTCGGTTCTCCAGGGCATCACGCCGAGTGAGGCCCGGATCCCCATGGTGTCCGCGCTGTCCGGCGCCTGGCTCTCGGGCCCGGAGCTGGACCCCGACTACTGGTACGCGTCCCTGCGCGAGACCGTGGAGTTCGACCGCGCCGTGCGGATCCTCGGCGACGCGGGCCACGGTGTGTTCCTGGAGGTCTCGCCGCACCCGGTGCTGACGTCGGCGATCGGCGACAGCCTGGAGGACCGCTCTCCGGTGGTCGCAGGCACCCTGCGGCGCGACGAGGGCGGCGCTCAGCGCCTGCTGACCTCGCTCGCCGAGGCCTATGTCCAGGGCGCCCCCGTCGACTGGGCGGCGGTGCTCGGCGACGGGACGACCGTCGCGCTGCCGACCTACGCCTTTCAGCGGCGCCGCTACTGGCCCGAGGCCCCGGCGGTGGAGCGTACGAAGCTGTCGGTGGACGACTGGCGCTACCGCATCACCTGGCAGCCGTCCGCCATCAGCGGCTCGGCGGTCCTGTCTGGGCCCTGGCTGCTGGTCGGGGACGCGCCGGACGCCGGTGCGGTGGCCGACGGGCTGGCGGGTCGTGGCGCCGAGGTCGTGCGGACGACGCTGGCGGGCCTCGACGCGGCCATCGCCGGTGCCGGTGCGGATATCCAGGGCGTGGTGTCCCTCCTGGCCCTGGACGAGACGCCGGACGCCGAGTTCGGGTGGGTCCCGCGCGGCAGCGCCGACACCCTCGACCTGGTGCAGAAGCTGGGCCGGGCCGGGATCGCCGCTCCCCTCTGGGTGCTGACCCGCGGCGCGGTGCAGGTGGCCGCCGGCGAGGTGACGACCAGTCCGATCCAGACGCAGGTCTGGGGTCTGGGCCGGGCCGTGGGCCTGGAGCACGCGGACCGCTGGGGCGGTCTGGTCGACCTGCCGCCGGTGGTGGACGTCGAGGCGGCCGCCCGGCTGGCCGGCGTGCTCGCCCACGGCCGGGAGGACCAGGTCGCGGTGCGGCCGTCGGGTGTGTTCCTGCGCCGCCTGGTGCGCGCCGAGGAGCACCGGCCCAAGGCCGGGGCCTGGAGCCCGAAGGGGACGGTCCTGCTGACCGGCGGTACGGGCTCGATCGGTGTCTGTGTCGGCCCGTGGCTTGCCGAGCACGGCACGCCGAGGGTCGTTCTGACCTCCCGTTCGGGTCCGGCGGCGCCCGGGGTGGCGGCGCTGGCCGCCACCGTCGCGGCTGCGGGCACCGCCGTCGAGGTCGTGTCGTGCGACCTGACGGAGCGTGCGCAGGTCACGGCCATGGTCGCGTGGATCGAGGACTCCGGCCCCGGCCTGTCCACCGTCCTGCACTCGGCGAACACGCCGTACCTGGCCCGACTCGAGGACACCAGCCGGGAGGGTCTGGCGGCGGCACTGGGCGCGAAGGCGGCCGGCGCCGTCCACCTGGACGAGGCGACGGCGCACCTGGGCATCGACGAGTTCGTGATGTTCTCGTCGATCTCGGCGACCTGGGGCAGCAACGACCACGGCGCCTACGCGGCGGGCAACTCCTTCCTGGACGGCCTCGCCGAGGACCGTCGCGGCCGGGGCCTGCCCGGGACGTCGATCGCCTGGGGTGTCTGGAACACCCGCGACTGGAACGCGGTCGACGCGGCGATGGACCAGGCGCCCGGCCGGGTGACCCCGCACCGGCTGCTGCGGCAGGGCATGAACTTCCTGGACACCGACCGGGCGTTGACGGCGCTCGGCGAGATCCTGGCCGACGACGAGACGTTCATCGCCCTGGCGGACGTCGAGTGGGAGAAGTTCGCGCCGGTCTTCACGGCCGCCCGCCCGCGCCCGCTGCTGGACACCATTCCGGAGGCGCAGGAGGACACCTCCTCCGGCCGTCCGGAGGACGACCAGCGCAACGAGTTCGCCGCCCGGCTGGCGGGCCTGTCGGCCGCCGAGCGGCGCCGGACCGTCGTGGAGCTGGTGCGGACGCACGCCGCCGCGGTCCTCGGCCACGACTCGGCGGACGAGATCATGGCGAGCCGGGCGTTCCGCGAGCTGGGCTTCGACTCGCTGACCGCCGTCGAGCTCCGCAACCGGCTGAACAGCGCGTGCGGGGTGCGGGTGCCGTCGACGCTGGTCTTCGACCACCCGACCCCGGAGGCGGTGGCGGACTTCCTGATCACCGAGCTGACCGGGAGGGAACTGGTCGGCCACACGGCCGTGCTGGACGAGTTCGAGCGGCTGGCCGCCGGGCTCACCCCGTCGGACGACGAGACCCGCGCGGAGATCGTCGCCCGCCTGGAGGCGCTGACCCAGCGTTTCCGCGCCGTCCGCGAGACCGGGGCGGACGGGACGGGCGAGGCCGACGAGCGCGCTCTGCAGGAGGCCACCGCCGACGAGCTGTTCGCCCTCCTGGAGGACGAGCTCGACGACCCGGACTTCGACTGACCATGCCGGGACCGTCGGCGCCAACTCCTCCCGAACGAGGTCGAATGTGAGCGACAGCACCATGCAGAACGAAGAGAAACTGCTCGATTTCCTCAAGCAGACCACCGCCAAGCTCCGCACCACGCGGGCCCGGCTGCGCGAGGCGACCGAGCGGGAGCGGGAGCCGATCGCGATCGTCGGGATGGCCTGCCGCTACCCGGGCGGCGTGCGCACCCCCGAGGACCTGTGGGACCTCCTGGTGGCGGGCGGGGACGCGGTCGGCGGGTTCCCCACCGACCGGGGCTGGGACCTCGGCGCGCTCTTCGACGCCGCCCCGGGCGCGGACGGCACGAGCAGCACCGTCCAGGCCGGGTTCGTCTCCGGGGCCGCGGACTTCGACGGCGGGTTCTTCGGGATCAGTCCGCGCGAGGCCCTGGCGATGGACCCGCAGCAGCGGCTGCTGCTGGAGACGGCCTGGGAGGCGGTCGAGCGGGCCGGGATCGACCCGGCGAGCCTGCGCGAGTCGGCCACCGGCGTGTTCGCGGGCGCCGCGCCCTCCGGGTACGCGACCGCCGGCGGCGACCTCTCGGGCTCGGAGGCGCACCTGATCACCGGTACGGCGATGAGCGTGCTGTCCGGCCGGGTGTCGTACACGCTGGGCCTGACGGGGCCGGCGGTGTCGGTGGACACCGCCTGCTCCTCCTCGCTGGTCGCGCTGCACCTCGCCGTGCAGTCGCTGCGGGCGGGGGAGTGCACGCTGGCGCTGGCCGGCGGGGTGACCGTGATCGTCAGCCCGGGCGAGTTCGTGGGCTTCTCGCAGCAGAACGCCCTTGCCCGGGACGGCCGTTGCAAGGCCTTCGGGGCGGGCGCGGACGGCATGGGCCTCGCCGAGGGTGCGGGTGTGGTGGTGCTGGAGCGGCTGTCGGACGCCCGGCGCAACGGGCACCGGGTGCTGGCCGTGGTCCGGGGGAGCGCCGTCAACCAGGACGGCGCCTCCAACGGCCTGTCCGCGCCCAACGGCCCCGCTCAGCAGCGGGTGATCCGCGCGGCGCTGGCCAACGCCCGGCTGGCGACGGGGGACGTGGACGTCGTCGAGGCGCACGGCACCGGCACCACGCTGGGCGACCCGATCGAGGCGCAGGCGGTGCTGGCGACGTACGGGCAGGGGCATCCGGCCGAACGGCCGCTCTGGCTGGGGTCGGTGAAGTCGAACATCGGGCACGCCCAGCAGGCGGCCGGCATCGCCGGTGTGATCAAGATGGTGCTGGCGCTGCGGCACGAGGAGCTGCCGGCGACGCTGCACGCGGCGGAGCCGACCCCGCACGTCGACTGGTCGGCGGGGCACGTGAGCCTGCTCCAGGAGCGCGTGGCGTGGCCGGCGGGCGAACAGCCGCGTCGGGCGGGCGTCTCGGCGTTCGGGATCAGCGGCACCAACGCGCACGTGATCCTGGAGGAGGCGCCCGCCGGAGGGCCGGCCGCGCCGGAGCCGGACGGGACGCCGGAGCCGGCCGCGGTGTCGGCGCCCGCCGCGCCGCCGGTGCTGGTCGCGGAGCCCGCCGTGCTCCCGGTCACCGTCTCCGGACGGTCCGAGGAGGCCTTGGCGGACCAGGCGCGGCGGCTGCGGGACCACCTCCTGGCCCGACCCGAGCTGCCGCTGCCGGAGGTGGCCCGGTCGCTCGCCACCACGCGGACGGCGTTCAAGCGGCGCGCGGTGGTGCTGGGCACCGACCGTGCCGAGCTGGCGGCGAAACTGGAGGCCGTGGCCGCGGACCGGCCCGGGGCCGGGGTGCTGATGGGCGAGGTGCCGTCGGCCGGGGTGGGGCGGACGGTGTTCGTCTTCCCGGGGCAGGGCAGTCAGTGGGTCGGTATGGGGCGTGAGCTGGCGGAGGTTTCGCCGGTGTTCGCGGCGCGGCTGGCCGAGTGTGCCGAGGCTCTGGCGCCGTATGTGGACTGGCAGTTGGACGAGGTGCTGGCCGGTCGGCACGGTTTCGAGGCCGCCGATGTGGTGCAGCCGGCGCTGTGGGCGGTGATGGTCTCGCTGGCGGCGGTGTGGGAGGCGGCCGGTGTCGTTCCCGACGCCGTGGTGGGCCACTCCCAGGGTGAGATCGCGGCGGCGGCGGTGGCCGGGATCCTCTCGCTGGAGGACGCGGCGAAGGTGGTCGCTCTGCGCAGCCGGACCCTGAAGGCGCTGGCGGGTCGTGGCGGGATGCTGTCGATCGCCGAGCCGGTGGCGGGTGTGCGGGCGCGGATCGCTCCGTACGGTTCCCGCCTTTCCGTCGCGGCGGTGAACGGTCCGTCGGCGACGGTGGTTTCCGGTGACGCCGACGCGCTGCGTGAACTGGCGGACTCCTGCGGGGATTCGCCGCGTGCCCGGATGATTCCGGTCGACTACGCCTCGCACAGCGCGCACGTGGACGAGCTGCGCGAGGAGATCCTCGCGGCCCTCCAGGGCATCGCCCCCCGCGAGGCGCGGATTCCGATGGTCTCCTCCAGCACCGGCGCCACGGTCTCCGGGCCGGAACTGGTGCCGGACTACTGGTACGCCAGCCTGCGCGAGACCGTCGAGTTCGACCGGGCCGTGCACACCCTCGCCGGAACCGGCCACGGCGCCTTCGTCGAGGTGTCCCCGCACCCGGTGCTGGCCCCGGCCATCGCGGACAGCCTGGAGTCGTACGGCCCGGTCGTGGCCGACACCCTGCGCCGCGACGACGGCGGCGCCGGGCGCCTCCTGCTCTCGCTGGCCCAGGCGTACGTCCGCGGCCTGCCCGTGGACTGGACCGCCCTGCTGCCCGCCGGGACCGGGAGCGGCACCGTCGACCTGCCGACCTACGCCTTCCAGTACCGCCGCTACTGGCCGGTGTTCCCGGAGCCGGCGGCCCGGGACGCGGTGGCCGGCTGGCGGTACCGCGTCGAGTGGCAGCCCCTCGACGGGCCGTCGGGTGCGGCACCGGCGGGCTCGGCGCTGTCGGGCTCGGCACCGGCGGCCTCGGTGCCGTCCGGCACGTGGCTCGTGGTCGCCGGCCCGGCCGGGGCCGGGACGGCCGCCGAGGTGGCCGGCGCGCTGCGGGCCGGCGGCGTCGAGGTCCGGGTGCTGGAGACCGGCGCCGCCGATCGCGGGACCCTCGGCGATGTCCTGCGCGGCGTCGGCGAGTTCGCCGGTGTGGTGTCCCTGCTGGCGCTGGACGAGACGCCGCTGCCCGGTCGGCCCCGGGTGCCCGCCGGTCTGGCGGCCTCCAGCGCGCTGCTGCAGGCGCTGCTCGACGCGGGGTCGGTGGTGCCGCTGTGGGTGCTGACCCGTGGCGCGGTGGCGGCGCTGCCGGGCGAGGTGCCCAGTCTGGCGCAGGCCCAGGTGTGGGCGTGGGGGCAGACGGCGGGGCTGGAGCAGGCCAAGCAGTGGGGCGGCCTGGTCGACCTCCCGGCCGGGTCGGACGCGTCGGCCGGGTCCGACGCCTCGGTCGGGGACCGCCTGGCCGGGCTGCTCGCCGCGGGACCGGAGGGCGAGGACCAGGTCGCGTTGCGCGGCACGGGGGCGTTCGCGCGCCGCCTGGTGCGCGCCCCGCGCCCGGAAGCTGGAGCCGCCGAGCCGTGGCGGACCGCCGGGACGGCGCTGGTCACCGGCGGTACCGGCCTGATCGGCGGCCGGACGGCGCGGCTGCTGGCCGAGCGCGGCACCCCGCGCGTGGTGCTGGCCGGCCGCTCCGGCCCGGCCGCGCCCGGGGTGCCCGAGCTGGCGGCCGGACTGGCGGCCCTCGGCAGCGCCGTCGAGGTGGTCGCCTGTGACGTCGCCGAGCGGCCCGCGGTCGGCGCGCTGCTGGACCGCGTCGCCGCCACCGGCCCCGCGCTGTCGGCGGTGGTGCACTCGGCGGGCACCGGCCACGGGGCGCCGGTCGCCGCGCTGACCGACGCCGGGCTGCAGGAGGTCTCCGAGGTGAAGGTCGGCGGCGCCCTGCACCTGCACGAGCTGTCGGTCGAGCGCGGACTGGAGCTGGACGCCTTCGTGCTGTTCTCCTCCGGCGCCGCCACCTGGGGCAGCGGGCTGCTGGCCGGGTACGGCGCCGCCAACGCGGCGCTGGACGCCCTGGCCGAGCGGCGGCGCGCGGCCGGACTGGCGGCCACCTCGGTGGCCTGGGGCCTGTGGGGCGGCGGCGGCATGGGCGCGGGGGAGGCGGGTGAGCAGCTGAGCGCCTACGGGCTGCGGACGATGGCTCCCGAGCGCGGCATCGAGGGCCTCGCCCAGGCGCTGGACGACGACGAGACGCTGCTCGTCGTCGCCGACGTCGACTGGGCGCGGTTCGTGCCGCTGTACACGCTGCACCGGCCGAGTCCGCTGCTGTCCGCGCTTCCCGACGCCCTCCGGGTCCTGGAGCAGGGGGACGAGGACGGGGACGGGTTCGCGGGCGACGACGGCGCCGGTGCGCGGCGGTCGTCCGCCGCCGTCCGGCTGTCCGCCCGGCTCGGCGGGGCGCGGTCGGCGCGGGAGCGGGAGGCGGTCCTGCTGGAGCTGGTCCGGGAGCACGCCGCCGCCGCGCTCGGCCACCCGGACGCGGCGGCCGTCGACCCGGACGCCACGTTCCTGGAGCAGGGGTTCACCTCGCTGAGCGCGCTGGAGCTGCGCAAGCGACTCGCCGGGGCCACCGGTCTGCGGCTGAGCGGTCCGCTGGTCTTCGACCACCCCACCCCCGCCCTGACGGCCGCGTACCTGCGGGAGCGGCTCGCCGACGGACCGGTGCGCCAGGACGGCGGACCGGAGCGGGCCGCGCCCCGCTTCGCGCTGGCCGCCGCGCCGGAATCCACGGACGGCGTGGGGCAGGCCGGAGCCGCCGGGACACCGGCCGCCGAGACGCTGGCCGCCCTGTACCTGCGGGCGAACAGCCTCGGCCAGGGGGCCGACGCCGTACGGATGGTCGCCGGGCTGGCCCGGTTCCGGCCCCGCTTCGCCGGTGCGGACGAGCTGGCGGGCGTCCCGCCCCTGGTCCCGCTCACCCGCCGGTCCGCGGACACGGTCGGGCCGACGCTCGTCTGCCTGCCGTCGTTCGGCGCGGGCGACGCCCAGGAGTTCGTCCGGGTGGTGCAGGGCCTGTGCCGCCCCCGGCACGTCCTCTCCGCGGTGATCCCCGGCTACACGGCGGGGGAGCCGCTGGCCGCCGACCCGGACGCGCTGCTCGACCTGTGCGTCCGGACGGTGCTCGCCGCCCCGGAGACCGCCCCGGAGGCCGGCCCGTTCGTCCTCGTCGGCTACTCCTCCGGCGGGCTGGTCGCGCAGGCCCTCGCCGCCCGCCTCGCCGAACTGGGCCGGGGCCCCGCCGCGCTGGTGCTGCTGGACAGCTTCGCCCCGCAGTCGGCCGGTGCCCCCGACGAGATCATCGGCACCCTGCCGGCCGCCGTGCTCCTGGGCAACCCCGGGGGCGTCGACGCGGGCGGCATCGGCGGGGACGACTGGCTGACCGCGCTCGCCCACTACTACGTCCAGGACTGGCGCGGCCACGTCCCGTACACCGCGGACCTGCCGACCCTGCTGCTCCGCCACGGCGGCGAGCCGGGCGGCCCCGAGGGCGGGGACGGCGCCGTCCGCCTCCCGTGGGACCTCTCCGGCGACCTCACCCCGGTGACCGTTCCGGGCGACCACTTCACCATGATCGGCGCCCACGCCGGGACCACCGCGCGGGCCGTCGACTCCTGGCTCGACGAGCACTTCACCACCACCCGGGAGGGACACGATGACTGACCGTCACGAACAGCACCGCCTCGCCGTCATCGGCGGCGGCGTCATGGGCACCAACATCGCCGCCCTCGCCCTCGGCCACGGCGTGGACGTCACCCTCGTCGACGTCGACGAGCCGACCCTGGCCACGGCCCGGACGGCGATCCGCCGCAAGCTGAAGCACGCCCAGCTGCTGGAGGCCCTCCCCGCGGGCCGCGCCCACGGCACGCTGGCCACCACCACCGCGCCGGCCGACATCGCCGACGCGACCGCCGTCGTCGAGGCCGTCGTGGAGGTCGCCGAGGTCAAGCGCGAGGTGCTGACCGAGGTCTCCGGGCTGGTCGCCCCCGGCACCCTGCTGATCTCCAACACCTCGTGCATCCCCATCGACGAGATGGCGGGCTGGGTGGCGCGCGGCGACGAACTCGTCGGCGTGCACTTCATGAACCCCGCCTACCTGATCACCATGGTCGAGGTGATCCGCGGCCGGGCCACCGGCGACGCCACGATGACCGCCGTCACCTCGCTGCTGACCGCGCTCGGCCGTACGGCGCTGGTGGTCAACGACGCACCGGGCTTCGTCGTCAACCGGCTGCTGCACCCGCTGATCAACCGGGCGGCGATGCTCGTCCAGGAGGGCGTCGCCTCCGCCGAGACGGTGGACGGGCTGCTGGAAGGCTGCCTCGGCCACACCACCGGACCGCTGCGCACCGCCGACCTGATCGGCATCGACAACCTCGTCGACTCCCTGCGGGTCCTGCACGAGCGCACCGGCGACCCCGAGTGCGACCCCTGCGAGCTGATGCTCCGGAAGGTCCGCGACGGGCACCACGGCCGCAAGTCCGGCCGGGGCTTCTACACGTACGGCTGAGCACCGGCCCTCCCCGAAACGGCCGGCCCCGAACGGCCAGCACCGAACAACGAAAGGTACGGACACATGACCACCGCGAACGCCGCTGCCGGGACGACCGCCGTCGAGCAGGCGCTGAGCGCCTTCCTCGTCGGACACACCGGCGCCGAACCCGAGGTCGAGCAGGACCTCTTCGCCACCGGCGCGATCTCCTCGATGTTCGCCATGGAACTGGTGGTGTTCCTGGAGGACGAGTACGACATCGAGATCGTCGGCGCCGAGCTGAACCGGGACAACTTCCGCAGCATCCGCGCCATGGCGGCCATGGTGCTGCGCCTGCGCGAGACCGGGGACGCATGAGCGGCGGGGCCACGGGTACGGCCGCCACGGGTACGGGCGGGACGGGCTTCGACACCGCCGCGATCGACGCCCTGGTCGGCGACGGGCCGGCCGCCTGGGACGCGGCCGGCCGGATCCCCGTCGAGCTGCTGCGCGAGCTCGGCGCGATGGGCGTGCTGTGCGCCGAGGTGCCGGCCCGCTTCGGCGGGCCCGGCCGCACCGGCCAGGAGAACGGCGAACTCACCGCCCACGTCGGCGCCCTGTGCAGCTCGCTGCGCAGCGTGATGACGGTCCAGGGGATCGCCGCGGCGGTCGTCCGCCGCTTCGGCGACCGCGAGCAGCGCCGGCGCTACCTCGGGCAGCTGACGAGCGGCCGGCTCGCCTGCGTGGGCTTCAGCGAGCCGGGCGCGGGCTCCGACCTCAGCGGCATGACCACCCGCATCCGTCCGGCCGAGGACGGCAGCGGCGACCTGATCGTCTCCGGCGAGAAGATGTGGATCACCGGGGCCGCCTACGCCGACCTCGTCATGGTCGTCGGCCGCTACGGCGACGGTCCGGACGGCGCCGCCGCGATGGTGCCGACGGACGCCCCCGGCGTCCGCATCGAGCCCGTCGCGGCCCCGCTCGGCTGCCGCGCCGCCACGCACTGCCGCATCGTGCTCGACGACGTCCGGATCCCGGCCGACGCCGTGCTCGGTGGCGGGCGCCAGCCGCTCGCGCTGCTGTTCACGGTCGGCCTGTCCTACGGCCGGATGTCGGTGGCCTGGGGCTGCGTCGGCATCCTGCGCGCCTGCCTCACGGCCGCCGTCGGGGACGCCCGCACCCGCGAGCAGGGCGGCGGCCCGATCGGCGAGCACCAGCTGGTGGCCCGGCACATCGCCGAGCTCTACACCTCGGAGCGGATCGCCACCCAGGTCTGCCGGCACGCCGCCGAGCAGTGGGACCGCACCGCCCCGGACGCGGCGGTGACGGCGGTGCTGGCCAAGCAGGTCGCCGCCACCCACGCGACCCGCGGCGCCGCGACGGCCGTCCAGGTGCTCGCCTCGCGGGGCTTCACCGACGGCCACGTGGTGGCCCGGGCCTACCGGGACGCCAAGGCGATGGAACTGATCGAAGGCAGCACCGAGATCTCGCAGTTGATCCTCGCCCGGCACGCCCTCGACCGGCTCTGAGCCGCCCGCCGCCCCGCACGGGCACGACGCACCATCAGCACGACACGCACCACACGCACCACGAACACGGCAACGAACGGAAATCGAAGGAGCGCCCCGTGTCCGACGCACCCACCCTCGTCAAGTGCCTGGTCTGGGACCTGGACAACACCCTGTGGCGGGGCACCCTCCTGGAGGACCACGAGGTGGTGCTGCCCGAGGAGATCCGCCGCACCATCGTCGAACTCGACGCCCGGGGCATCCTCCAGGCCGTGGCCAGCAAGAACGACCACGACCACGCCTGGCAGCAGCTGGAGGCCCTCGGCGTCGCCGAGTACTTCGTCCTGCCGCAGATCGGCTGGCATCCCAAGTCCCGGTCGGTCAAGGAGATCGCGGACGGGCTGAACTTCGCCCTGAAGACGGTCGCCTTCATCGACGACCAGCCGGCCGAGCGCGCCGAGGTCGCCCACCACCACCCCGAGGTCCGCTGCTTCGACGCGGCGCTGGCCGCGGAGCTGACCGGCCTCCCCGAGTTCAGCCCGGCCGTCGTCACCGTCGACGCCGCCCGCCGCCGCAGCATGTACCAGGCGGGCTTCCGCCGGACCGCCGAGCGCGAGGAGTTCACCGGCCCCGACGAGGCCTTCCTCCGCTCGCTGGACCTGGTCATGGAGATCAAGCGGGCCGACGACGCCGACCTCTCCCGGGTCGAGGAACTCACCCTCCGCACCAGCCAGATGAACGCCACCGGCGTCTACTACTCCGACGCCGACCTGCGGGCCCTGATCGCCGATCCGGAGCACGAGGTCCTCACCGTCTCCCTCACCGACCGCTTCGGCCCGCACGGCGCCGTCGGCGTGCTGCTCGTCGGCTACCACGAGCGGGTCTGGCACCTGAAGCTGCTGGCCACCTCCTGCCGGGTGGTGTCCTTCGGCGCGGGCGCCGTCCTGCTGGACTGGCTGATCGGCGAGGCGGCGGCGGCCGGGGTCCACCTGGCCGCCGACTTCCGCCGCACCGACCGCAACCGGATGATGGAGATCGCCTACCGGTTCGCCGGGTTCACCGACGCGGCGTGCGACTGCCTCGCCGAACTGCGCTCTGCCGATGTCGACGCCGATGCCGACGCCGGGGCTGGGGCGGCCGGCTCCGGGCGTGCGGGCATCGAGTTCCGGCACCTGGTGGCGGACCGCCGCCCGGCCCCCACCACCGTGCGCGTCGACGCCCCCGCCCTCGGCCCCGTGGCCTCCACGGGGTCCGCGGGTTCCACGGGCGGAGCCGGCGCATGACCGCCGAGCCCCTGGCCGTCATCGGCATGGCCTGCCGCTACCCCGGCGGCATCGACTCGCCCGAGGACCTGTGGCAGGCCCTCGTCGACCGCCGCACCGTCGCGGGCCCCTTCCCCACCGACCGCGGCTGGGACCTCGACGCGCTGCGCCGCGACGGGCGCTGCGCCACCGACCGCGGCGGGTTCCTCGACGGCGCGACCCGCTTCGACGCCGCCTTCTTCGACCTCTCCCCGCGCGAGGCCGACGCCATGGACCCGCAGCAGCGGCTCGCCCTGGAGGTGGGCTGGGAGGCCCTGGAGCACGCCCGCATCGACCCGACCACCCTGCGGGGCTCCCGCACCGGGGTGTTCCTCGGTGCCGAGGCCCGGCCGTACGGGCCCGCGCTGCACGAGGCGCCCGCCGACCTCGCCGGCGTGCTGTTCACCGGCACCGCCCCGAGCGTCATCAGCGGGCGGCTGGCCCACACCCTCGGCCTCAACGGCCCCGTCCTCACCGTCGACACCTCGGCCTCCAGCTCGCTGGTGGCGCTGCACCTCGCCGTCGAGGGGCTGCGCGGCGGTGAGTGCGAACTGGCGCTGGCGGGCGGGGTGACGGTGATGACGACGCCCGGCTACCACGTCGCGTTCAGCGCGCTGGGCGGTCTGGCCCCGGACGCCCGCTGCAAGCCCTTCTCCGCGGACGCGGACGGCGTGGCCTGGTCCGAGGGGGCCGGCGTGCTCGTGCTGGAACGGCTGGAGCGGGCGCGGCGCCTGGGCCACCGGGTGCTGGCGGTGATCCGCGGCTCGGCCGTCAACTCCGACGGCGCCAGCCACAGCCTGACGGCCCCGAACGGCGAGGCCCAGCGCGCGGTCATCCACGCCGCGCTCGCCGACGCGGAGCTGGCCCCCGCGGAGATCGACGCCGTCGAGGCGCACGGCACCGGCACCCGGCTGGGCGACCGCGTCGAGGCGGGGGCCCTGCTCGCCGCCTACGGCGCGGACCGGGCGCACGGACGCCCGCTGCTGGTCGGCTCGGTGAAGTCCAACCTCGGCCACACCCTCGCGGCGGCGGGCGTCGCGGGCATCATCAAGACGGTCCTCGCCCTGCGGCACCGCACGCTCCCCGAGTCGCTGCACATCACCGAGCCCACGCCGGCCGTCGACTGGGGGGACGGCGCGGTGCGGCTGCTGACGGAGCCGACCCCGTGGCCGGAGACCGCGCACCCGCCCCGCGCGGGAGTGTCGGGCTTCGGCATCGGCGGCACCAACGCCCATGTCGTCCTGGAGGCCGCCCCCGCCGAACCGGCCCCCGCCATAACCGCCGCGCCCGTGGCGCCCGTGACGGAGGGCGCCGACCCCGTCTGGCTGCTCTCCGCCCGGACGCCCGCCGCACTGGCCGCGCAGGCCGAGCGGTTGCGGGAGCACCTGGCGGCCCGGCCGGAGGCGTCGGCCGGGGAGGTCGCCCGGTCCCTCGCCACGACGCGGGCGGCGCTCGACCACCGCGCCGTCCTGCTCGGCCCGCGGCCGCTGGACGCCCTGGCGGACCTCGCGGCCGGCCGTCCCTCCGCCGCCGTCGTCACCGGCGCGGTCGGCCCCGAGGGCCCCGGGCGGACGGTGTTCGTCTTCCCCGGCCAGGGCGGCCAGTGGGTGGGGATGGGCCGTGAGCTGGCGGAGGCCTCGCCGGTGTTCGCGGCGCGGCTGGCGGAGTGCGCCGAGGCCCTCGCGCCGTACGTGGACTGGCAGTTGGACGATGTCCTGGCGGGCCTTCACGGTTTCGAGGCCGCCGACGTCGTGCAGCCGGCGCTCTGGGCGGTGATGGTCTCGCTGGCCGCCGTGTGGCAGGCGGCCGGTGTCGCTCCCGACGCGGTGGTGGGCCACTCCCAGGGCGAGATCGCGGCGGCCGCCGTCGCGGGAATCCTCTCCCTCGACGACGCCGCCCAGGTGGTGGCCCTGCGCAGCCGGGCGCTGACGGCGCTGGCCGGGCGAGGCGGGATGCTCTCCGTCGCCGACGCGGTGGACGCCGTCCGGGAGCGGATCGCGCCGTTCGGGGAGCGGCTTTCGGTCGCGGCCGTCAACGGCCCCTCGGCGACGGTGGTCTCCGGTGAGCCCGACGCCCTGCGGGAGTTGGCGGACGCGTACGGTGAGGCGGTGCGCACCCGGCTGATCCCCGTCGACTACGCCTCGCACAGCGCCCACGTGGACGAGCTGCGCGAGGAGGTGCTCGCCGTCCTGAAGGGGATCGAGCCGGGCCCGGCCCTGGTCCCGATGGTCTCCGCGCTGACCGGGGAGTGGCTGGCCGGCCCCGAGGCGGGCCCGGAGTACTGGTACGCGAGCCTGCGCGAGACCGTCGAGTTCGACCGGGCCGTCGGGGTGCTCACCGCCGCCGGCCACGGCGCCTTCGTCGAGGTGTCCCCGCACCCGCTGCTGGTCGGCGGCATCGCCGCCGAGGCGGCCGTCGGCACCCTGCGGCGCGAGGACGGCGGCCCGGACCGCCTGCTGGCCTCGCTGGCCGAGGCCCATGTCCGGGGGGTGCCCGTCGACTGGGACACGGTGCTGCCGGCGGCCGGCCGCACCGTGGACCTGCCGACGTACGCCTTCCAGCGCACCCGCCACTGGCTGGCCGCCGGGCAGCAGGCCCCGGCACGTCCCGACCCGGACGCCGGCGCTCCGGCCCCGGCCACCACGGCCCCCGCGGCCCTGGGCACCCAACGCGCCGTACTGGACCTGGTCCGCGCCCACGCCGCGGCCGTCCTCGGCCACGACGGCGCCGGGGGCGTGCACCCGACCCGCACCTTCAAGTCCCAGGGCCTCGGTTCCGTCCTGGCCGTCGAGCTGCGCAACCGCCTCGCGTCCGCCACCGGCCTCGTGCTCCCGCCGGGCCTGGTGTACGACCACCCGTCACCCGCCGTCCTGGCGTCCCACCTGCACACCGCCCTGAACCCCGATCCGCTGCCCGCCGCGCTCGACGCCCTCGAAGCACTGCTCGCCGCCGCCGAGGATCCGGCGGCCCGGGAACGGGCGTTGGCCCGGCTGGAGTCGCTGGTCGGCCGGACCGGCGGCGGGTCCGCTGCCGGGCCCGGCCGGGGGACCGGCGCGGACGCGCTGTCCGACACCACCGACGACGAACTCCTCGCCCTCATCGAGGCCGAGCTCGGCCCCGACCGTGATCACTGAACGGAGAACCATGTCCGCCCGACCCGACCCCACCGCCGACGACGACCTCTGGCTGCGCTGCTACCGGAGGACGGAGGCGCCCGCCGCCCGCCTGGTGTGCTTCCCGCACGCGGGGGGCACCGCCCCGTTCTACCGCCCGGTGCCGTACGCGCTGGCCGCCGCCGACCGCGTCGAGGTCCTGGCCGTCCAGTACCCGGGCCGTCAGGACCGCCGCCGGGAGGAGCCGATCGCCGACCTGAACGTCCTGGCCGACCGGATCCACGAGGTGCTGGCCCGGCAGCCCGAGCTGCCCCTGGTGCTGTTCGGCCACAGCATGGGCGCCGTCGTCGCCTTCGAGGTGGCCCGCCGCTGCGAGGCCGCCGGCCGGCCCGCCGCCCGCCTGGTCGTCTCCGGCCGGCGCGGCCCGGCGATCGGGCTGGGCCCGACCGAGGGGGTGCACCTGCTCGGCGACGACGCGATCACCGACGAGATCCGCCGCCTGGACGGGTCCTCGTCCGTCGTCCTCGACGACCCGGACCTGATGGCGGCCGCGATGCCGGCGCTGCGCGCCGACTACCGCGCCATCGAGACCTACCGGGCCGGCGCGGACGCCGTCGTCAGCTGCCCGATCACCTCCCTGACGGGCGACCGCGACCCCAAGACCTCGGTCGCCGAGGCGGAGGACTGGCGGGCCCACACCACCGGCGGGTTCGACCTCCAGGTCTTCCCCGGCGGGCACTTCTTTCTCACCGAGGAGATGCCGCGGGTCATCGGGCTGCTGGACGGCCACCTGGCCGAGGCCGTCGACGCCCCGCGCGCGTCCTCCGGCGGACGGTGACACGGGCGCGGGTGCCGCCCGGACGGGTCGAACCGTCCGGGCGGCACCCGCGGAGCACTCCGGCAGGGGCGCAGGTCAGGGCGTCAGGTAGCCGTGCGAGAACCCGGCGGCCACCGCCGCCGCCCGGTCGCTGACCCCGAGCTTGGCGTACATGTGCAGGAGGTGGGTCTTGACCGTCGCCTCGCTGATGAAGAGCTTCCGCGCGGCCTCGCGGTTCGTCGTCCCCTGGGCGACCAGTTCGAGGATCTCCAACTCGCGCGCCGACAGCGGCGCGGGCGCCGGCCGTCGGACCTGGCCCATGAGCCGGGTCGCGATCGAGGGGGAGAGCACCGCCTGCCCCTGCGCGGCCGCCTCCACCGCGCGGAACAGCTCCTCCCGCGGCGCGTCCTTCAGCAGGTAGCCGGTGGCGCCGGCCTCGATGGCGGGCACCACGTCGCTGTCCGTGTCGTACGTGGTGAGCACCAGCACCCGCGAGGGCACACCGCGCTTGGTCAGCTCCTTGATGGCGGTGACCCCGTCGGTCCTCGGCATCCGCAGGTCCATCAGGACCACGTCGGGCCGCAGCTCCTCCGCGGCGGCGATGGCCTCCGCGCCGTCACCGGCCTCGCCGAGCACCTCGAAGCGGGGGTCGGCCCGGAACATGCCCCGCAGCCCGTCCCGCACCACCGGATGATCGTCGACGATCAGCAGGGTGATCATTCCGCACCTCCCGCGGGGATGGCGGGGACGGCCGCCGAGATCGCCGTCCCGCCCCCCGGTTCCGACTCGATGGCCAGCCGCCCGGCGAGCCGCTGCACCCGCTGGCGCATGCCGAGGAGCCCGAACCCGCCGCTGGCGGACCCGTTGACCCGCTTGGCGCTCGGATCGAAGCCCACGCCGTCGTCCCGCACGTCGAGGGTGACCAGGTCCTCCATGTACGACAGGGTCAGGCCGACCCGGCCGGCCCGCGCGTGCTTGGCCACGTTGGCCAGCGCCTCCTGCGCGGTGCGCAGCAGCGTCACCTCGACCTCGGTGTGCATCGGCCGGGCGTCGCCGGTGGTGGTCAGCACCGCGTCGATGTGGTTGATCTCCGACCAGCGCCGGGCCACGTCGCCGATCGCGTCCGGGAGCCGGGCCTCGGCGAGCACCGCCGGCTCCACCGCGTGGACCGTCCGGCGGGCCTCGACGAGGCTCTCGCGGGCCAGGTTCGTCGCGTTCGCCAGGTGCTGGCGCAGCGTCGGGGGCTCGTCCAGGGTCTGCTCGGCGGCCTGGAGCTGGGTCAGTATGCCGGCCAGCCCCTGGGCCAGGGTGTCGTGGATCTCCCGCGCCATCCGCTGGCGTTCGTCCAGGACGCCCGCCTCGCGGGCCTGGACCATCAGCCGGGCGTGGAGGGCGGCGTTCTCCGCCAGCGCGGCCTCCAGCTTGGCGTTGGCCTCGTGCAGTTCGACGAGGGCCTGCTTCTGCTTGTCGTTGCGATGGTCGGCCATCTCGACGAAGTAGAACAGCGCCCCGGCCAGCACCGCGGAGATCAGGCCGACGGCCAGCCACGCCCACCACATGTGGGCGTCGTTGATGCCGGCCACGCCCCCCATGAACGCCGCCGCCGAGATCATCGCGGTGACGGCGGCGCCGACGTACCGCCGGCGACCCCGCAGGTACTTGAAGGCCTGGGGGTAGCCGACGAAGGTGAAGAGCCCGTACCAGGGCGCGACGCCCACCAGGGCGGCGGCCAGCAGCATCAGCCCGGTGTAGTACACGCCCATCAGCCGGCGGTTCTGCCGCCGTTCCGGGCGCAGCGTGCGGAAGCAGAGCATCCAGAGCGCGGCGGCGGCGGAGAGCCCGAGCACCAGCGTGAAGTGCATCGGCACCCGCCAGACCAGCTGCAGCAGCGTGATCACGGTGCTGATCGCCAGGAGGACGTACGGGAGTGCCTTGAAGGCCGCGGTCTCCGTACGCTCCCAGTGATCGAACTCGGCGCGCAGCTCGGCCTCGATGCTCAACCCTCTACTCCCAGCGGAAGTATCGCGCGGCCAGTCCGCCGGCCACGATCGTCCACCCCAGCATGGCGGCGAGGTGGATCAGCTGCGGCCAGTGCCCGGCGGTGGTGTCCTGCAATGATTGCACGCCGGCGCCGAGCGGAGTCAAGTCGCTGATGGTCAGCAGGACATCGTTCATCTTGGCGCGCGGCAGCCACAGGCCGGCGAAGAACACCAGCGGGAAGAAGACCAGCGAACCCATCGCGCTGGCGCTCCGGCCGGTCGGCGCGAGCGCGGCGACGAGCAGGCCGACCGCGAACATCGCCAGTGCCACCAGCAGGTAGCTGAGCAGGTAGGCGGGCAGCTTGCGGGGCAGGTCGACGTCGAACGCCAGCTTGCCGATGGTCAGCATGACCAGCATCGTCACCACGGACAGCACGGTGGCCATCAGCAGCTGCGCGCCGAGCATCACACCCGGCTTGACCGGGGTGGTCCGCATGCGCCGCAGCACACCCTTCTCCCGGTACGAGGCGAACAGTTGGGACAGGCCGCTGAGCGCGAACAGGGCGATGCCCATCGACACGACGATCGGCAGGTACAGGGTGATCGGCCGCACGTTGCCGAGCTCGGGGCTGTTCGCCCGCATCGAGGGGATCAGGCCGAGCACGACGAGCAGGATCGGGGCGAACGCGAGCGCGAAGAACACGACGATCGGCTCGCGGAGGAACAGCTTGGTCTCGGTGGCGGTGAGCCGGAGCAGGGGGGACACGGTGGGACTCCTCAGGATTCGACGGGGCGGCCGGTGAGCGCGACGAACGCGTCCTCCAGCGAGTTCTGCTCGACCCGCAGGTCGAGTGCGGTGATCCGCTGGCCGGCGAGCAGGGTGGTCACCGCGAGCAGCAGGTCCCCCCTGCCGGTCACGACGATCTGCGGGCCGGCCCACTCGACGGAGGTGACCTCGTCCAGCGCGGTCAGCCGGGTCTCGTCCAGCGGCCCGGACGGCCGGAACCGGATCCGCTGGCCCTTGTCGACCCGCGACACCAGGCCGCCCGGGGTGTCGATCGCGATGACCCGCCCGGTGTCGATCACGGCGAGCCGGTCGCAGAGCCGCTCCGCCTCCTCCATGAAGTGCGTGACCAGCAGGATCGTCACGCCCCGGTCGCGGATGCGCTCGATCAGGCCCCACACGTCGCGGCGCGCCTGCGGGTCGAGGCCGGTGGTGAGCTCGTCGAGCACCGCCACCTTCGGGGTGCCGAGCAGCGCGAGCGCGATCGACAGCCGCTGCTTCTGCCCGCCGGACAGCCGCCGGAACTGGGTGCCGAGCTTGCCGGTGAGGTTCAGGATCTCGGCCAGCTCGCGCCAGTCGGCCGGCTGGCGGTAGAAGGAGCTGTACAGCTCCAGCGCCTCGCCGACCTTGAGCTTGTCGGGCAGCTCGCTCTCCTGCAGCTGCGCGCCGAGCAGCTGCCGCAGCTCGCCGGTGTCGCGCTGCGGGTCGATGCCGCAGACGCTGATGGTGCCGCCGTCCGGGGTGCGCAGCCCCTCGATGCACTCGACGGTCGTGGTCTTGCCGGCCCCGTTGGGCCCCAGGATGCCGAAGATCTCGCCCTGCTCGACGGCGAAGCTGACCCCGTTCAGCACGGAGTTGTCGCCGTAGCGCTTGACGAGGCTGTCCACCTCGATGATTGCCATGGCATCAGCCTGGCAGTCGGCCCCGGTCCGCCGGATCGACTGGACGGCCAGACCTGGGGCGGGCGGCGGTGGATGCCCGGCATCAACCGATCGGTTGATGGCTGCTCAGCGGGGCCTGCGGCGGGGCCCGCTGCTGCTCAGCGGGCCCGGGCGCCGGATCCTCCAGGGTGCCACGCGGGCCGGTCCGGCGGAACCCCCGTGAACCGTCCTCCTGTTACCGCCGGGGGGAGGTCAGCCCTCGCCGTTCCACGACCGCCACAGCGCCGCGTAGGACCCGCCGGCGGCGACCAGTTCGTCATGGGTGCCCAGCTCGACGATGCGGCCGGACTCCATGACGGCGACGCGGTCCGCGTCGTGGGCGGTCTGCAGCCGGTGGGCGATGGAGACGACCGTCCGGTCCGAGCGCACGGCGGCCATCGCCCGCTCGGCCTGCCGCGCCGTGGTCGGGTCCAGCAGGGAGGTCGCCTCGTCGAGGATCAGGGTGTGGGGGTCGGCCAGGTGGACCCGGGCGAGGGTGAGCTGCTGGGCCTGCGCCGCGTCGAGTTCGACGCCGCCGGCCCCGAGCGCGCAGTCCAGCCGGCCCGGCAGGTCGTGCACCCAGCCGGCCTCGACCAGGGCGAGCGCGGCGAGGATCTCCTCGTCACCGGCGTCCGGGGCCGCCATGGTCATGTTGTCCCGGAGGGTGCCCATGAACACGTGGTGCTGCTGGGTGATGAGGACGATGCGGTCGCCCAGGCCGCCCGCCGCCGCCAGGTCGGCGACCGGCACGCCGCCGACCCGGACGTGTCCCGCGTCCGGGGCGTCGACCCCGGACAGCAGCCTGCCGAGGGTGGACTTCCCGGCGCCGGACGGGCCGACGACCGCGAGCCGCTC
Source organism: Kitasatospora sp. NPDC056273 (assembly GCF_042268845.1). Taxonomy (NCBI): domain Bacteria; kingdom Bacillati; phylum Actinomycetota; class Actinomycetes; order Kitasatosporales; family Streptomycetaceae; genus Kitasatospora; species Kitasatospora sp. NPDC056273. Next base: position 102,841 of record NZ_JBHJSJ010000027.1, read on the forward strand.
GCCCGGGCGGACCACCAGGTCGATGCCCTTGAGCACGTCCGGCGAGCCCGGGTAGGCGTACCGGACGCCGCGGACCTCGATCCGGTCGTCGGACGGCCGCCGGTCGAGCACCGGCGGATCCTCCGACACCAGGCCGACGCCCTTGATACGGGCGAACGAGGCGCCGCTGCGCTGCAGTTGCTCCATCCAGTTGAGGGCGCGGTCGAGCGGGTCGACCAGCTGCCACATGTACAGGCTGCCGGCCACCACCGTGCCCAGGCCCACCGCGCCGTCGAGGTAGCCGAGGCCGCCGACCAGCAGGACGAGCGCCGTGGGCAGCGCGTGGGCGAACTCGGTGACGGGGAACAGTACGGTGCGCAGGAACAGGGTGCGCACGCCGGCCCGGTAGGCGGTGTCGATCGCCCGGTCCACGGCGAGGTCCTGGCGGGGGCCGAGCCCGAACGCCTCGACGGTGCGGGCGCCGTGGGCGGTCGCGTTGAGCGCCTCGGCGACACCGCCGTAGGCGGCGCCCTCGGCGAGGTAGGCGTCCCGGGCCCGGCGCAGGTACCAGCGGCCCACCGCCCAGACGACCGGCAGGCTCACCAGCGCGCACAGCCCGATCAGCGGGTCGAGCAGGAGCGCGGCGCCGAGGACGAACAGCACCTGGACCGCGGCGATGAAGACGTCCGGGGCCGCGTTGCGCAGGGTGGCGGCCACCGTGCCCACGTCGAGGGAGGAGCGGGTCACCAGGTCGCCGGTGCCCACCCGCTCCGCGTACCGGCCGGGCAGCGCCAGCGTCCGGTCGACGACCTCCTCCCGCAGCCGGGCCAGGGCGCGCTCCCCGAACCGGTGCGAGAAGTAGCGCGCGAAGCGGGTCAGCAGCAGCTGGGCGAGGGCGAAGCCGAGCACCGCCGCCGCCAGCACGTCGACCTGGCCGACCGTCAGCTCGCCGTTCTCGACCCGGGTGACGATGCGGCCGAGGTACCACGGCGCGGCGACCCCGGCCAGGGCGGCGAGGCAGGTGAGGAGGAGGACCCCGCACATCGCCCGGCCGTCGTCGACGAGCAGGCGCCGGACGGCCCGCCGTACGGTCGCCCGGTCGGCGACGGGGAGCCGGTGGGGGTCGTCGTGGTCGTGGCTCATCGGGATGCTCCTTCCCGGGGCTCTGCGGTGGCGTCGGCCTCGGGGCGGGCTTCGGCGTCGGGGCGGGCGTCGGGGTCCGGGCGGGCGTCGGGGTCGCCGCGGAGGACCAGTGCCGCGTAGGCGGGCTCGGTGGCGAGGAGTTCGCCGTGGGTGCCCGTGGCGCGGACCCTGCCGTCCACGAGGTGGCAGACCCGGTCGGCCCGGCCGAGGACCAGCGGGGAGGTGCCGACGACCAGGGTGGTGCGGCCGGCGCGGAAGGCGCCGAGCCGGGCGGCGACGGCGGCCTCGGTGAGCGCGTCCAGGGCCGAGGTGGGCTCGACGAGCAGCAGCACCTCGGGGTCGGCGAGCAGGGCCCGGGCCAGCCGCAGCCGCTGGAGCTGGCCGCCCGAGACGTTGCGGCCGCGGTCCTGGAGCGGTGCGTCCAGGCCGCCGGGCAGGAGGCCGACGAGGTCCTCGGCCGCCGCCGCGTGCAGCGCGCGCCCGATCTCCGCGGCCGTGCGCCCGCCGTGGACCGCCACCGCGGAGCCCAGGGTGCCGCCGAACACGTAGGACTCGTTGTCGGACACCAGGACGTGCCGGCGCAGCGCGGCCGTCTCCCACGCGGAGACCTCGACCCCGCCCCAGGTGGCGCCGGACGGGGTGTAGCCGGCCAGCCGGTCCACCACGGCGCGGGCCTCGTCGGCCCGTGCGGAGACCAGGGCCGTGACCTGCCCGGGGCGCAGCACCAGGCCCGACTCCGGGTCGTGCAGCTCCGCCGGACCGTCGGGCGGCGCCGTGCGGGTGCGCTCGCCGGAGGACTCGGGCCGCAGCGCCAGGATGTCGATGACGCGGCGGGCGGCGACGAGGCCGCGCGGGAGGTCGTCGGCGCCCTCGACGAAGAACGAGACCGGTGCCAGGAGGGCCGCCACGTACCCGTAGACGGCGACCAGTTCGCCGACCGTGATGTCTCCGGCCGCCGCCATCCGCGCGCCGAGCCAGGTCACCACGGCCAGGAAGACGACGGGCAGGCAGGCGCCCACCGCCTGCACCCAGCTGGTGAGCGAGGCCACCCGGTAGCCGAGCGGCACCAGCGCCCGGGAGCGCTGCCGGTAGCGCCCGGCGAACATCGGCTTGCCGCCGATGCCGTTCAGTACCCCGAGCCCGGCCACCAGGTCGCCGGCCAGGGCGGTCAGCGCCCCCTGCTCCTCGCGGTAGCGGCCCTCGGCGCCGTGCAGCCTCCCCATCAGCGGACCGATGACCACGGCCAGCAGCGGGACGCCGAGCAGGACCACCGCGGCCAGGACGGGGGAGATCCGGACCAGCAGGACGGCGGCGGCGAGGTACGCGAGCACCGCGCCGACGCCGGGCCCGGTGATGGTCAGCGTCTGGGCGATCCGGCCGGTGTCACCGGCCTGGAGGTGCGTCAGCTCGCCGGCCGACACCTGGCGCGGCAGCGTCGTCCCCAGCCGGTTCACGTGGCGGGTGACGGCCTGGACCGTCCGGAAGGCGGCGTCGGCCCGGATGAACGTCATCGTGCGGTGCCGCAGCATGCCGAGGACCGCGATGAGCGCCCCGACCGCGAGGACCACCGCCACCCAGCCGACCAGCGCCCCGGTGTCCCGCGCGCGCAGCCCGTCGTCGATCGTCCGCGACATCAGGTACGGCGGCAGCATCAGCGCGCACATCCACAGGCTCCCCCAGGTCGCGCCGAGCAGCACCCGCCTGCGCTGCATCGACACGAGCCACCAGAGGTACCGCAGCGGGCTCCGGTGGTCGGGCGTTCCGGGGTCGGTGTACGGGACCCGGCGGGTACCCGTGGGCAGGTCCGGTCCGTCGGTCATCGCGCTCCGTCCTTGGGCAGGTTCACCGGGCCCCGGGACGACGTCCTGGCGGCGCTGCCCTGTCGGACTCCGGCGGAGACGGCCGGCCCCGGACGCGAACTGCCGCACACCGACGGCGGGGTGGCGCCCGGAAGCGGTCACGGCGCCGCCCGCGTGCCGGCGCCGCCGGAGCATTCGGCCGCCGAGCTGCCGGGATGCCACCGTACTCGAAGAAGTCCGCACGTGAACGGGCCGAGGAGGATTGTCCGGAAATCGGACTGCCCGACCACCCTCAGCTGACCGAGGTGTGACGGTCCGTCGGACACCGGCACGCGGGCGCCCCGGTGCGGGACGGTGGTCCGCTCCCGCACCAGGACGCCCGCCGACAGGCCGTGGATCAGATGGAGCTGGTGATCACGGTGCCGGTGTGGTTGCCGGGGATCGCGGTGAGGTCGAGGTACTCGGGGTCGGCCCAGGTGCCATCGAGGTGGCGGGCGGTCAGGATGACCTTGTTGTCGTTGGTGGTGACGGCGAACTGGGCGTCGGTGTCGACGGTGGCGGCGCTGATGCCGGTGCCCGTGACCTTCCCGATGACGTCGACGAGGGAGTTCATCCGCGACCAGTCGCCGGAGGCGTAACGCAGGGTGTGGTACTGGCCGTCGCTCGCGACGGTGGCGAGGTCGAGGTCGTTGTTCTGGCGGGTGACGGCGACGGAGGTCACCGGCCCGGTGGCGCCGGCGACGTCGGAGACCGATCCCCAGAGGGACCAGGCGCCGCTGGCGTTGCGCCGGGTGTGGTAGACCTTCCCGCCCGACACGGCGGCGATGTGCAGGTCCCCGGAGGCGGTTCCGCCGGCGGAGATGGCGGTGATGCCGTTGAGCGGCCCGGTGTTGTCGGTGACCACCTTGAACCCGCTCCACTGGCCGTTGCCGTAGCGGACGGTGTGGAACAGGATGCCGTTCGCGACGACCACGATGTGCAGATCGGCGCCGACGGGGGTGGCGGCGATCTGGGTGATGTTGCCGAGGTCGGCGACGTTGGCGTTGACGTCGATGAACTTCTGGCCCCAGCTGCCGTCGAGGCTGCGGATGGCGTGGTGCAGGTGCCCGTCGCCGCCCAGGGCCAGGACGTGGGTGTTGGTGTCGATGCCGGCCGAGGTGACGGCGCGGACGCCGCCGATGTTCCCGGCCGCGGCCTGGACGTCCTGGTACGGGGTCCACGAACCGTCGTACAGGCGGGTCGCGGCGTAGAGGTTGGTGTCGCTGCGCACCAGGGCCTGGGTCTTCCAGCCGATGGCCTTGGCGCGGGTCTGCTGCACCCAGCCGGCGATGTCGTCGACCCGGGAGCTGAAGACGCCGGTGCGGGTCTCGGTGGCGGGCACGCCCAGGCAACCGCCCTGCCAGGAGCGGGAGGCGACCGCGAGCAGCTCGGCCTTGCCGTTGGTCGTACGGACCACGGGGGCGCCGGTGTCGCCCTTGCAGACCGCCGCACCGCCGGTACCGGTGGTGCCGATGCCGGTCGCGCTCACGGTGTCGAGGGTGAACGCGCCGGTGTGGAGCTTCAGCGGCGCCCACTCGTCCTTGGTGCGCCCGTACCCGGGCACGCGCAGCGACTGCCCGGTGGCGGGCGCGGCGGTGGCGATCCGCAGCGGGGCTATGCCGTCCACGGGCGTGGCCAGACGGGCCATCACCAGGTCGCGGTCGGCGCGCGGCACCAGCTCGGCGATCTCGGCGGTCTTGCCGGCGCCGGTGGTCAGATCGGTGCGGCCGATGGTCGCGGTGGTCTTCCACTTCGGCTTGCCGGCCGCCAGGGCCTGCGGCTGCGCCGGGTCGTCGGAGAAGCAGGAGGCGGCGGTGAGCACCCAGCTGCGGTCGACCAGCGTGCCGGTGCAGGCCCGCAGGTTGTCGCCGATCGCCAGGTGCGCGGTGTAGGCGTAGGTGTCGTTGGCGGCCGCGTCGCCGACCACGGCGCCGGCCGGGGGCGTGGCGAGGGTGGTCAGGGCGCCGGCGGCGAGGACGGTGGCCAGGGCGCCGGCCCGCAGGTTGCGGGTCGAGGAGTTGCGAGGCATAGGGGGATTCCCGGAGGTGAGAGGTGGGAGGTGGATGCGCGGGTGGCTGTCAGCCGGTGACGGTCAGTTCGAGGAGGCTGGTCGCGTTGCCGTTGCTGCCCTTGCCGACCGGCTGGAAGCCGTCCTTGGGGACGTCGAGGGTCTGCTGGGTGGTGCCGTCGGTGAGGCCGGCCCGGACCGCGTGGCCGCCGGAGGTCTGGATGGCGAAGACCTGGGGCAGCTCGAGGGTGAGCGACCCGGTGGTGCCGGAGACGGTGAAGCAGATCTGGTTGTCCGGGTTGCCCGGGGCCATGGTCCAGACCTGGATCTGGTTGGGCTTGGAGCATTCGCCGAGCAGGATGTGGCCGTCGCCGCGCAGCAGCTTCACCTTGGTGATGGCGGCGGCGCCGGGGTAGGCGAAGTCCTCGACCGCGGGCGGTGCGGCGGAGTTGTCGGCGGGGGTGGTGTCGGCTGCGGCGAGTGTGGTGGCGCCGGCGAGGGCCGTGGCGGTCACGGCGGCGGCGGCCAGCCACCGGCCTGCGGTGGCGCGGCCGGTCCTTCCGGCCGTGCGGAGGGGGGTGTGGGTCACCTGGGGCTCCATCGGGAAGGTGAGCGGGGAGCGGTACGGGCCGGTGCTGGTCAGCCGGTGACGCGCAGTTCGAGCAGGGCGGCCGGCTTGCCGTTGCCGGAGCCGCTGCCGATCCCGACGGGGAGGGCGGTGCCCTTGGCGATGTCGACGCTCTGCGCGCCGTCGACGCTGGTGAGCTTGGCGTTGAGCGAGTAGGCGTCGGTGCGGATGCGGAACACGTTGGGCACCTCCAGGGCGAGGTAGCCGGTGGTGCTGGTGGCGCGGAAGCAGATCTGGTTGCCGCCGGCGTTGGGCAGGTCGAAGCTGAACACGCTGATCTGGCTGTCGACGGCGCAGTCGGACAGCACGATGTGGCCGTCGCCGCGCAGCAGCTTGACGTTGGGGTACGGCGCCGGGCCGGGGTAGTTGAAGTCCTCGACCGCCACCGGCGCGGCCGAGTTGTCCGCCGGAGTGCCGTCGGCGGAGGCCAGTGCGGTGGCGCCGAGCGTGGCGGCCACGGCGACCGCAGCGCCAACGAGCAAGCGGGACAAGCGCTTTGCCATGCCTAATCCTTTTCGTTCATCTGGTGTTGCCCTGACGGGCGGATCTGCGGAATCGGGTGACCGGCCTGAATGGTGGGCGAACCAACCGGCAATGACGAGACGTCATTGCCGGTGGAAGTAGCCGAAGTTGCCGCATCGACGCCTTCGGTGCCGCAGCCGGAATCCGGGCCATCGAACCAGATGGGCTGGCGGCTCGACAAGCACTTTCTAGGCTCTGGCCAGGCAGAATGTCATGCTTTCCCAGTGGTTGGGTGCCTATCGGTGATGCGGTTGTATTTGCTTGGCTTTGCCCTTTGGCAGGTGTTTCATTGGCTGCTTTTCGAGCAACTTTCTGACTTCGTGAACGTTCTGTCGTACCGTCATCTGACGTAGGCTCCGCTGCGGCCGTGAATCCGGCCGATGCCGACAGTGGAGGTTTTCTGATGCACCATTCGATATCCCGGTCACGGGGGCGGGGGAGGGGAAGGCCGCCGCTGCTGGGCAGGCTCTCCCTGGGCCTGCTGCCGCTGGCTCTGACGGCGGGGCTGGTGGGGTCGGGCATCCAGACGGCTTCGGCCGTCGAGCCGACCGGCGGGCAGGCCCAGCCGAGCGCCCGCGAGCGTGCCGTGCAGGCATGGCTCGGCGGCGGTCCTCGTGTCCACGAGCTCGCCGAGGCCGCGCTCGCGGGCTCCGACCAGGACGTGAAGCAGTTCGTCGACAACGACCTCGCCGGCGCCCAGCGCCTGGACGACCTGCTCGCGGCCACGCAGATCTCCAGCGTGGGCGGGCCGAAGGTCCGCGAGGCGGCGGACAAGGCGATCGAGGGCACTCCCGCGGGGTTGCGCGCCTTCCTGCAGAGCGGCTGGAAGTCGGCTCTCGACGCCGACCGGCGGCTGACGATCACCCGGCTCACCGACCCCGCGATGGGCGCGGGCAGCAACCTGCAGGCTGCCGGTGACGCGGCGCTGCGCAGCAATACCAGCGACGACCTGCAGCGGTTCCTGACCGAGGGACAGTTCCCGGCAAAGGATTCCGACGACCGGCTCAAGCTGGTGCAGATCCTCAGCGCGGGCGGCACGAACACCCAGGCGGCGGCGCGTGCGGCGCTGAACGGGTCGATCGAGGACGTGCGCGACTTCCTGGCGGTCGGCCAGTACATCGCGCA
>NZ_JBHJSJ010000028.1:0-108362 GCF_042268845.1 Kitasatospora sp. NPDC056273
GCAGGGGGGACCCTGTGGGAGAGTAGGACGCCGCCGAACAATTCTTCAGAAGAACCCCCATCCGGGTCCCGGATGGGGGTTCTTCGCGTTTTCAGGGACTCTTCGCGTTTCCGGGCCGGCTGCGGGGCGGAGCGACGGTCAACGCGCGCGGTAGGCCAGAGCTCCCGGCTGGTTGACTCTCCCATCGTGGGAGAGCCGAGGGTGGGGCACATGCACGTCGACGACAGGGTGCTGTGGAGCATCGGAGAAGTCGCGGGGAAGACCGGGCTGTCGGTGAAGCTCATCCGGCACTGGTCCGATCTGGGCCTCGTGCCACCGGCCCGACGCACGGCCGCCGGGTACCGGGTCTACGACGCGGAGTCCGTGGCCCGCCTGGAGCTGGCACGGACGCTGCGGGACCTCGGGCTCGGCCTGCCGGCTATCCGCGAAGTCCTCGACCGGGAGCACACCTTGGCGGAGGTGGCCGCGGTCCACGTCGACGTGCTGGAGACGAGGATCCGCCTGCTGCGCGCGCAACAGGCGGTCCTGCGCTCCGCCGCCCGTCGCGAAACCACTGCCGAAGGACTCGCCTTCATGAACCGCACCGCCCGACTGTCCGCTGCCGAACGCCGGAAGACCATCCACGAGTTCGTGACCGGGACGCTCGCCGGCCTGGACGTACCGACCTACCGCAGCGGCCTGCTGGCCGCCACCCCGGAGCTGCCCGACGACCCCACGGACGCGCAGGTCGACGCCTGGATCGAACTGGGCGAGCTGGTGGCCGATCCCGAACTGCGGGCCGCGATGCGGCGCATGGCGCAGTACGCGGCCGAACACGCCCCCGGCGAGCACGATGACGCCACACTCCAGGAGGCACGGCGGGTCACCGACTACTGGACTGGGCGGGTGGACGAGGCCGTCCGGGACGGGATCGCGCCGGACTCGCCCGCGGCGGAACCCGTTGTCGCGGCCGTCGTCGAGAAGTGGCTCCCCACCCAGGCGCGGACCGTCGACGGGGTCCGCACCGACGGCGCGCCGGCCCGGAGCCTGCTGCTCGAACAACTCGGCATCGTCTCCGTCCCGTGCGTCGAGCGGTACTGGCAGCTGCTCTGCCTCATCAACGGCCAACCGGCGCGGCCGAGTCTGGAGACGGCGGGCAACTGGCTGAAGACCGCCCTGCGTGCCAACCCCGAACCCGGACGCCGCGCCGCCGATCTCGACGCGCTGTACGACTCCGGAGCCGAGGCCTGGGAGCCGGTGGGTCTGATCGCCGCCTGCGAGCGAGTCCTCCAGGCCGTGGGTGACCTCGTCAGCGCCGTCGACCCGAGCCGCCTCGACGGGCCGACACCGTGCGCCGACTGGGACGTCCGCGCCTTGCTGGACCACCTGGTCTGGGAGAACCTGATGTGGGCCGGCCTGGCGGACGGGAGGCCCCGGTCCGATGCCGCCGCGGATCACCTGGGCGGTGATCATGTCGCGGCGTTCCGGACCGCCGCCCAGCGGACGCTCACGGCCTTTCGCCGGCCCGGCATGCTCGACCGGCGGTACGGGCCGGCGCCGGGTCGACGTCTCGTCGAGCAGCTGGTCATCGAAATGCTGGTCCACGGTTGGGACTTGGCCGAAGCCATCGGACACCCGCGCGACCTGGTCCCGGACATTGCGACGGTGGCCATGCCCGTGGTGCGGGAGATCTACGCGGGCCTGCCGCGGACGGAAGGCGGCTCCTTCGCCCCGCCCCGGCCCGCGCCCCGCGACGCGACCGCCCTGGACCGCCTGGCCGCCCACCTCGGTCGCGCCGTCGCCTGAGCGGCGGCGGGAAGCGGACACGGCCCTGCCCGCTCGTTGGGGGCCAACGAGCGGGCGGGGATCAGCGGCAGGGCTCGTGCTTGCTGGTGGGCTCCGCGAACAGCGCTGCGGGTGCTGCGAGTTCGGTCAGTGCCAGCCGGTCCGGTGCGCGATCCATGTCCGGCCGATGGCGGCCATGGAGGCCTGGTAGCCGCGCAGGTACGGCACCCCCGGCGGGGCCGGGAGCCTGGAGTTCAGCTCCCAGTAGCCGGCCTGGGCCACCGCGAAGGAGGTGATCGCGTCCGGCGGGGCGGCGGCCCACGAGGCCACGGGTGCGAGCAGGGCTTCGGCCTGGGCCGGGGTGTGGCCGGCGCGGATCAGCTGGGTGACGAGGAAGGCCGGGTCGATCCAGGCGGCGCCCTGGTGGAGGTAGGCCCAGTCGATGGCGAGGGCGTCGTCACCGCGCATGAGCATGTTGTCGGCGCGCAGGTCCGCGTGGAGGAGGCAGACCCCGGCGGATGCGGCGTGCCAGTCGTGCTCGACGGCCGCGAGCTGCTCGATGTGCCGGGTGGACCACGGGTCGAGCTCGGCCTGCTGGTCGGCGAGAGCCCGCCAGCTGCGGGAGCCGCCCCCGAGGACGGAGACGATGGACGGGGCGTCGGGGATCGGCGACGGGCTGACCGCCCTGGGGAGTCGGTCGAGCAGCCGGACGACGGCGGGGAGGTCGGCCGACCCGGGGCCGAGGTCGGGGTGGCCGCCGTCGATGTCCTCGAAGGCCATCAGCAGCCATCCGCCGGCCTCCCAGGAGACGAGCATCCTCGGCACGGGGACCTGCCGGGTCAGGCTTCGGTTGATGGCTGCCTCGGCGGCGTACCTCCCGTGGACGGGGTGGTCGGTGGCGGCGCCCTTGAGGAACACGGCCCGGCCGTCGGCGAGGGTCGCGCGGACCGCGAGGCCAGGGCTGAACCCGCCGGCCTGGGTCCGGGCGCCGGTGACCGGTGCGCCGAGGTGGGTCTCGACGGACTCCTGTGCCAGGAGGGGGAGTTCATCCCAGGACGGCCTCACGGAGGTCGGGGAGTAGGGATCGTTCGGGGTCACGGTGACTTCCTGCGGCAGAGACAGGGGGCGGGATGGCGGTATCGCCGTCCCGCCCCCGTCGCGTGGTTCAGATGAGGTGGTCGAACTCGCCGGCCTTGGCGCTGAGAAGGAAAAGCCGGAGCTTGGTGGTCGAGGTGGTGATGATGGTGGAAGGGTCGTCCGACTCCCGGAGGTAACGGAGTTCGTCGGCTCCGACTGCGAGTTGAACGCAGTTGCCGCCCTCGTTCGATCCACTGAACGATGACTTTTGCCAACGGAGTTCGGACATTGGGCGCCTTTCAAGCTTGCAACAAGTAGAGAAGATGTCGAATGAGTCCCCACGAGTCGCGTGAGGAGGGCGTCGTCAGGGACTGGTCGACAGGCGGCAAGGCCAGCTCGCTCAGCTGGTTGAAGGTCCTACGGTAGATCTCGATCGAATGCTGGTCGCCAAGATACTCGGTGTGGCTTGGGTGATCCACGACGACCGTGGAGAGCGCCTGGGCTCCGGGATCGAATAGCACGAACGGGCCGGTGGAGGGCGGCTTCTGCGCGGCGGTGAACGGCAAGACTTGAATGCTGATGTTCGGCAGCTCAGAGATTTCCAGCAGGTGCACAAGCTGCTGCCTCATGACTGCATCGCCAGGGAATCGCATTCGCAACGCTGTCTCATGGATGACGAATCGGAACTCATGGCGTGGCAAGTCTGTGAGAATGCGCTGCCGTTGCTTTCGGAACTCGATCTCGGCTTCGACATCCAACTTGCGATGCTGGTCGGCATCTTCGAAGATCGCTTCGATGTAGGCAGGCACCTGGAGAAGACCAGGGACGTAGAACGTCTCGAAGTTGTCCATCGAGGCTGCGCTGTGATCGGCTTCTGCGAGATCAAGTAGCAGGGTCGGAACCCGGTCGGCGAAGTTGGTCCACCAGCCCTTCCCACTGCTCCGCCCCATATCGGCGAGCTTTGCGCGGTAGGCCGGGTCTGTGCAGCCGTACGCATCGAGCCAGGTCTCAAGGCGTTCGGAGTTGAGGGTGATCCGCCCGGCTTCGGTGTGGCTCACCGCCGGACCCTTCATCCCCACAAGCGCGCCGGCCTCCGGCGCGGACAACCCGGCTGCCGTGCGCAGGCGTTGCAGTTCCTCGCCGAAACGCCGTTGACGCTGGCTGATCGGCCCCTTGTATGCCACTGGCGGTCCCTCCTCGTCGGTGAAGTGTTTCGCATGGGGTGGGTGGCTTGCCAGCGCGATTGTATGCATCGTTGCTAGTTCGATTGCATGGATGGCATCCGATCCCCTACCGTCAGTGTTGCACCGATCACACGGTGAAGCGTCACCTTCGTCGATTCCCCTCTTCCTCCCTTGGGGTCTCTCATGCGTGCCTGCAACCTTCCGGACTGCTCCACCGCTCGTAGCGAGCTCTCCGACCTCCTCGCCTCGGCCGGGTGGCGACCGTCCGTCATCGCCGACGCCGAACTCGCCCTCCACGAAGTCTTCGTCAACGCCTGGCGGCACGGGGGCACCCCTGCGCCCATGGTCGTGCTGGCCCTCACCGGCCCCCGTCTGCGGGTCTCGGTCGCGGACAACAACCCGATCTTCCCCACCGTCCACCTCCCCACGGACCCGCTCGCCCCCTCCGGCCGGGGCCTCTTCCTCGTCCGTGCCCTCACCCACCGCCTCGGCGCCGAACCCCGCAAGACGGGCAAGGTCGTCTGGTTCGAACTGGAGGCCTCCGCGTGAACCGTCGCCGCTTCCCCATGCAGCCCACCGACCCCCGCATCCGGGGCTACACCGAGGACCAGGTCCGCATCCTCCTCGCCGAACTCCAAGAGCGCGGCCGCGCGTTCGGCCTGATCTTCCCCTCCGCCACCACGGACACGACCATGGACGGCCGCGTCCTGGTCGCCTTCAACACGGCGCCGGCCTCGACGCTGATGAACCTCCTCACCCTCCTCTTCGACGCCGACCGCGAGCGCTCGTGCGGTTCCTGATCGCCGCCGCCTTCCTCTCCCTCCTCGCCCTGGCGTTCGCCACCGTCGCCCCGGGCGTCGTCACCACGCTCAAGCTTGCAAGGCCCGACCAAGAGGAGACCTGACGTGCCCGACCCCGTCCTCGACCCGGCCGCCGACCCCGACGTCCTCAACGCCCTCGCCGCCACCCACTACGCCGTGGCCGCGGCCTTCAACGCGCTCTTCGGCGTCGCCGTCGCCCCGCCCGTCCCCGACGACTTCGACTGGCCCAAGCTCGAGACCTTCGTCCACGACCTCGGCTTCGCCGCCGACGACTCCGACACCGCCCTCAACCTCTACCGGCTGCTCTTCGCCGTCCAGCGCGTCGCCTACCGCGAGGCCGCCGGCCGTAACTCGCCCTGGCAGGCGACCCGGTTGCACCCCCGGGTCGTTTACGGAGGAGCGGGGCCGCAGTAGAGGTTCGTACCGGAGCCACCTGGCAGCATGTCCCCATGGACACAGTGGACTTCGGCGACTTCGGCGACTTCGTCGTTCGGCGCGGCACCGACGCGGACGCGGACGGGCTGACCGGTATCGACTCGGTCGCCCTCGAAGGCGACGAGGAGCGGGCGGCGGGCATCCGGCGGTGGTGCCGGCAGGCCCCGGGCCCGGTGCTCGTGGCCGAAGACGCGTCCGGGCTCCTCGGCTACTGCGTCACCGAGTACACGTTCTTCGAGCAGGGCTTCGTCACGATGCTGATGGTCTCGCCCGCCGCGCGCGGCAGGGGCGTCGGCCGCCGGCTGCTGGACGCCGCGGCGGCCTCCTGCGAGACCCCGAAGCTGTTCACCTCGACCAACGTCTCCAACCAGCCGATGCGACGGCTCCTGCACCGGGCCGGTTGGCAGCCGGTCGGCCTCGTCCAGGGCCTCGACGAGGGTGATCCGGAACTGTTCCACCTGTACCGGCCGCAGGCGTCCCGGCCGGGTCCTCCCTCGCGGACAGCGGCCGAGGCCGAGTCCGAGGCGGCGGCCCGCCTCGACAGCGCCTGGGAGTGGTGGAGCGCCGCCATCGAGGACGCCCAGGAGGGCCACTGGATCCGTACCCCCGTCGAGCGCCAGGTGATGGACGACCTCGCCGCCGCGACCGTCGGACTCGGGTACCTGGACCCGTCCGTCGAACTCCCCCTGCGCAACCGCCTCTGCCGCATCGCCACCTGGGCGGGCGCGGTGCGGCTCGCCGCCCGGGTCGGCGGGTGGGAGCTCGCCCCCGTCACCGGAGCGACCCCGCCCCGCCCGGCGGGGATGGCCGAACTGCTCTCCGCCGTCCACGCGGTGGGGGAGCAGGGCGAGGCCTGGCTGCGGCGGCTACCCGCCGACGGGCCGCCACCGCCCCGGGCGCTCGCCGGGTGCGAGACCTTCCTGTTCGGCCCGGGCTCGGCGGAGGACCTCCGCCAGTTCTTCTACGACTGAGGGCCCGGAGCACCCCGGAGCCACCCGGCACGGCCGCACCCGTGCACCGGCGCAGTGGACCCGGGTCCGGCTCCTGGACCGCTGGGACATCATGGGCCGAGCCGCGGCATCGGCGTTCCTCGGCGTGCGCTCGGGCCACCCGGGCTTCGGCATGATGGCCCTGGACGGCAGCGTGTACGTCGGCGCCTCGACGGGCGAGACCGGCATCGACGTGCTCGCGGTGCGCGACCCGGACCGCTCGGAGAATGTCCTGCGACACCTGGCGTGGATCGCGCGTCACGACGGTCGTTTCTCCAACCGCGAGGAACGAGAGCGTGCCGCCGCCTGGCTCGCCGCCCGCGCAGAAGGCCCTCCCGTTCGCTGACGGCGAGGTGACGGACAGCCGGGCTCCCGGGTGCGGACCACGAATTCCGGATGTGAGGCCGTGCGGGCGCGTGGACACCCCTGCGGTCATTGGAACTTCCACAGCTGGCTCGCGAGGTCGTCGGTGCAGGTGGTCATGGTGATGGGCTTGCCCCGCGCGCCGGCGGTCATGCAGTTGGTGCCGTCACGCATGGTGTACCCGCCCGAGGCGGCGGGCTGTACGGTCCACCGGTACGCGAAGTCGAGGCCGTTGCCGAGGGTCACCGCGTTGTTGAAGGGGACGCCCGTGACCAGGCGGTAGCCTGCGGAGTTGCAGGCGTGGTACTCGTTCCAGTTGTCGTAGCTGACGACCCAGCCGTACTGCGTGGCGCCGCCCAGGACGACCGGGTTGCTCGCGTTCAGGTTGTCGTTGGCCAGCCCGATCGGCAGGCCGGACTGGACGCCGATGATGCGCGTCCAGTTGGTTCCGCCGCACTCCGCGGGGCGGGCCGGGGACTCCGGTGGCGGGGCGCTGCCGCCGCCGGGCTGTGCGGTGGTCCCGCCGGGGGAGTTCTGCGGCGGAGGCTGTGGGGCGGGGTTGTTGGTCACCGGGGGTTGCGGGGCGGGGGTGTTGGCCGGTGACTGGCGGGGCTGGGTGCCTCCGTTCTGTCCGGCGGTCGTGCCGCCGCTGTTCGCGCCTCCGCCGTTGCCCGCGTTCGTACCCCCGTTGCCGCCGGAGGAGGCCGGCGGCACGGGCCGTTGCTGCTGCGGCGTCTGCTGGTCGGGGGTGGTCCCCGGCGGCTGGTCGCCCGGCGGGGTGGCGGCCGGGGTGTCGACGGGCGCGGTGCTGTCCGGGACACCGGTGCCCCCGGGCGGCGGGGCGGTCACGGCGGTGGTCGACCGGCTTCCGGGCGCGGCGTCGGCGCTGAACGGGTTGCGGTCGACCAGCAGGGCGCCCGCCGTGCCCAACGAGACGACGACCGGGATGATCACCGGCACCAGCAGGCGGCGCCGCCGCGAGCGGCGGCTCTGCTCGGCCGTTTGCTGAGGGTCCACCTGGACGACCGGGGACACCTTCACGACCAGTTCGGCTGAGGGGACCGGCTCGCTCCGCGGAGCGGGGCCCGCACCGCCCGCCCTCGGGGCGCTCTTCCACAGCCTGACCGGCCGCTGTGCGGCGTCCCCGACCGGCAGCCCGACCGCCGCCCGTGCCGCTGCCGCCATCTCGGCGGCGCTCTCGTACCGGTCCTCCGGCGCCTTCGACAGCGCCTTGGCGACCAGCGCCCGGACGGCCGGCGGGAAGGTGTCCGGCAGCTCCGGCGCCGGCTCGTTGACGTGCTTGTACGCGACCTGCATGGCGCGGCCGCCCTCGAACGGCAGCTTCCCGACCAGCAGTTCGTAACAGACGACCCCCATCGAGTAGAGGTCGGCGGCGGGTGTGACGGGGTTGTCGGGAGAAGGGTCGACCTGTTCGGGGGAGGCGTAGGAGGCGGTGCCGATGAATCCGTTCGACGTGGTGAGTTTGGAGTCGGCGATTGCGAGGGCGAGGCCGAAGTCGGCGACGAGCACGGCGCCGTCCTCGCGCACCAGCAGGTTGGACGGTTTGACGTCGCGGTGGACGATGGCGGACTGGTGGACGGCCTGGAGGGCGTCCAGTGCGGTGGCCACCATGGCCAGGGCCCGCTCGGGCGGCATCGGCCCTTCGTCCTTCTGCACCGCGCTGAGCGGCCGGCCCTCGACCAGGTCCATCACGATGTAGGCGTAGCGCGGGCCGGTGCCGGCGCCCTTCGGGCCGTCGGCGCCGTCCGTACTGTCGGTGCTCTCCGTGCCGTCGGTGCCCTCCGCACCGCTCTCCCCGTAGTCGTGGACGCCCACGACGCCCGGGTGGCCGATTCCGGTGACGGCCTTCGCCTCCCGGCGGAAACGCTCGGTGGCGGTCGGATCCTCCAGCAGGCCCGGGTTGAGCACCTTGACGGCGATGTCCTGTTCCGTGACGGCGTCCCGGGCGCGCCAGACCGTCCCCATCCCGCCACGGCCGAGCTGCTCCAGCAGCCGGTACCGGTGGTTGAGGACGGTGTCCTTGTCGATCATGCCCCTACCCCCTGGTGTGTCATGACCCCGCCCCCGGAAGGGCGTCGGTGCACAGTGTGTGCCAGGCGACGAGGTGGCCTCAATGGTCTTTTTACACACGGGGGTTGAATGTTTCGGAACTGTCGCGCGGGGCGGCTCCGGCCGGGCAGGGAGCCGGATCCCGCAAGGACACCCCGGGGTGCCTGGCTCGTGGCGGAGCAGCGCCGCGCGGCCCCGGCCGGAGGAAAACCGAAGGACAGCCCGGGCCGGTCTCCGGTACGAAGGCCTGGTGAGACTGCGAACGAAGATCCACCGGGTGCGGCTCGGCCGGGACGAGTACCGGGTGGTCACCCCGGCCCGGCCGGCCACCGGGGCCTTCCTCCACGCCGGCCCGGGCAGCACGTACATGCACCTGCACCTCGACCGGCAGGGCGCCGAGGACCTGGCCACCGCCTGGGCCCTGGCGGCCCGCTCCCGGCGCTCCCTGGTGCACCTGCCGCTGCGGGCCAACGCCGGTCCGGCCGGGCTGGGTCACGTCCCGTCCGAGGACCGGCTGGATCTCCTGCTGGTCCACCACAGCCTGGGCTTCCCCGCGTCGCGCTGGAAGGAGGTCCGGGCGCGGCTCGGCGCCGGGACGCCGCACACCGTCGACCTGCCGGTGACGGACTTCCCGTCCGACGAGGAGATCGACTACGAACGCCACCGCTTCGCCGGCTGGCGGGACCGGCTCCGCTTCTCCGGGGCCGCCCACACGCTGGTGGTCACCGGCAGTCCCACGGCCTTCCGCTGGTCGGGCTCCCAGCTCCACGAGTTCACCCGCGAGGCGCCCGGGTGGCGCTTCGGGTGGCGCCCCGACGAGCACTACTGCATCGAGCTCGACCACGAGGGCTGGGGCTCCGGGCGGGCGGCCAAGGGCGTTCCGGCGAGCCTGCACATCGTCTACGCCCACCGCTGGCAAGCCGGGTGAGCAGGAAGTCGGCCCGGCCGACTTCCTGCTCCGCCCCGCCTCACTCCTTGGGCGCGAGCGGGGCCAGCGGCAGGGCGACCCGGCTGTCCCAGGCCTGCTCCAGTGCGCGGGTGAACGTTTCCGCGGGCTGGGCGCCCGAGACGCCGAGGCGCCGGTCCAGGACGAAGAACGGCACGCCCGTCGCCCCCATGGCGCTCGCCGTGGTCTCGTCCTCGCGCACCGCCTCCGCGTAGGCCTCCGGGTCGGCCAGGACGGCCGCGGCCGCCTCGCCGTCCAGTCCGGCCTCGACCGCCAGCTCGACCAGCCGGCCCTCCTCGAAGGCCGACCGCTCCTCGGCGAAGTTCGCCCGGTACAGCGCGTCCAGCAGCTGCCCCTGCCGGCCGTGCTCCTCGGCGAAGTGCAGCAGCCGGTGCATGTCGAAGGAGTTCGCCGCGTCGCGCCCCTCGCGCAGGTACGGCAGGCCCTCGGCGTGCGCGTTCTCGGCGATCCGGGCCTCCGTCGCCTCGGCCTGCTCCAGGCTCATCCCGTACTTGGCGGCGAGCAGCGGTACGACCGGACGGGCCTCGTGCGGCGCCCTCGGGTCCAGCTCGAAGGAGCGGTGGACGACCTCCACCTCCTCGCGGTGCGGGAACGCCGCCAGCGCCTGCTCGAACCGGGCCTTGCCGATGTAGCACCAGGGGCAGTTGATGTCGGTCCAGATCTCCACGCGCACGGCGCCGCACTCCTTCCAGCCTCGCGGGGACCTCCCGCGCCTGCTCCTGCCGGAACGCCTCCGTCCACCTGAATATTTCTCTCACTGAACTATTCGGGCCAGCCGGTCGGCGGCCTCCTGCCTCAGCGCCGGTCCCAGGCCTCGCGCTGGGCGGGCACCGTGGGGATGACGGCGACGGCCTCGGCGTAGTGGCCGTGCCTGGTCAGGATCTGGGCGATCGCCCGGTGGGCCTCGCGCTCGGTGGACGACCGGAGCAGGTCGAGGGCCTCGTCCGGCCGGCCGTCCAGATCCAGCAGCCAGGCCAGCGTGGTGTCCCACTGGCCGGGCTCCCGCTCGCTCAGGGCCCGCGCCCCCGCGATGCCCTCGGCGTAGCGCCCGGCCTTCGCGAGCAGGCGCAGCCGGGTGTAGCCCAGGACGTCGGCATGCGCCTCGACGTACGCGGCGCCGAGGCCGTCCACGAGCTCCAGCGCCCGCTCCGGGCTGCCCGCCCTGATCAGCAGGTCGATCGCCTCGTGGAGGAGGCTCCCTTCGGCGTCCTCGTACGTGGGCCGTCCGACGTCGACGACCTCGTCGAGGCGCCCCTGGCGGGCCAGGAAGGCCATGAGGCGTCGGCGAGTGTACTCGGCGTCTGTTGCCAGGGCCTCGTGCAGGACGGCTTCGGCCTCCCGGAGCTCGCCCTGCTCCTCCAGCGCCTTCGCGTACTGGTTCAGGGCGAGCCCCGCGTGCTCGCCGGTGGCCAGCTCGCGCAGCTGCTCGAACCGGCCCTGGTCGGCGAGGAGTTCCGCGTACCGCCAGGCGACGCCCGGGACGGCGGGCAGGACCGGGCCCAGCCGCCGGATCGCCTCGTCCGCCCGGCCCATGCGCTCCAGGACCCGGCTGTACTTCACCAGCACCTCCGACGGCTGGTGCCGGCACTCGCGCCGACCCCCGGCCGCGGAGCACCGGCAGTCCGCCGCGCCGCCCAGGGCCCGTTCGGCGCACGGGGCGAGCAGCTCCAGGACGCGGGCGTCACGGTTCTCCCCCCTGGTCAGATCGACCAGGGACTCCAGGATCCAGGGCTCCCCGAGGTGGGGCGTGAGCACCTCGATGGCCTCGTCCACCCGCCCGGCCTCCACCAGCGCCCCGGCGAACCAGCGGCAGTCGAACGCCGACTCCAGGCCGGCCGCGTCCGGACGCACCAGCGCCAGCCCCTCCTCGATCCGGCCCTGCCGGACCAGGATCGTGGCGGACTCCCGTACGGCGAACGGCCAGCCGACCGCGACGAATGGCTCCAGGACCGTCAGGGCCCGTTCGAACTCCCCCGCCTCGCACAGCTCACCGACCGCCACGTCGGCGCAGAACCACTCACCGCGGTCCCGTGCGGTCTCGATCAGCAACTCCAACTGCCCCTGTCGGGCCAGGTATTCCGCCATGGCGGGCTCTATCCCGCCGTCGAACTGCCGCTGCCAGGCGAGATCGTCAAGATTCACCGGGCCAGGCTAGGCGACGGGGCGACGTCCTGCCCGGAGATAATCGACGGATGCCCGAAACCTTCGTTGACCTGGGATTCGTCACCGCGCCCTCCGGGGTGGTGGTGCTCGGCATGGCCACCTGGATCGACTACTGGCGGGAGCTGGGGGATCCGTTGCCGGTGCGGGCCGCGGCGGCGGCGAAGACGGGAGGCGGTCACCTGCGGGACGAGGAGTGCGAGGCGGTCGCCGTCCCGGCCGCCGCCGACCGGCCGCTGGCGGTGCGGGCCACCACCGAGCCCTCGGCCTTCGACGAGGAGCCGACGATCGCGACGCTGGAGATCGCCCTCGGCCTGCCCTGGCCGGAGGGTGCGGAGGGCCCGGTGCTGCTCGGGGACCTGCCGGTCGACCGGAGCGGCATGGTGGTCGGCGACGCCGTCGGGCTGGACGCGTGGACGAGCCTGGACGACGAACCGGCCGACGGGCTCGCCGACCTCTCCTACTGGGGCCGGTACGAGCAGGAGGCGCACGAGCGGTTCGGCGGCGCGCGGATGCGCTCGTACGAGGGTGACGGGGGCCGGTACGGGTGGCTCGACCTCCCGGTGGCGGAGGCGGTCGCGCTGGAGGCCGAGATCAGCGCTTGGCGGGGCGGCCTGCCCGGCAGGGGAGTGGCCACCATGGTGGAGAAGCACGTCGACTACTTCACCTTCCGGCGGGTCGGCCTGCACCACCCGCTGCGCGTTGGCGCGATCGAGGTCGGCGGCTGCCAGGTGCTCGGGATCGACTGGTGCCAGGGCGACCACGCCGTCCGGCACCACGGCGGGCGGGACTGGGGCCAGGCCTTCCCGGTCACCCTCGAAGCCGACGGGGCGGGCGGGACGGTCCTGCGCTGGACCATCCCGCCCTACGGCGAGGACGAGGACGAGGGAGACGCCTGAGGGAGGAGGCCCGCCGTGTCCGGCTACGGGGCCGGGACCCAGCCCGGGACGGTGGGCAGCACCGTCTCGGCGAGCCGGGTCAGGGTCGCCTCGTCGGGCGTCAGGCCGTCGTCGCGGAAGACGATGACCTCGAAGGCCCGTCCGCCGGGTGCCGCCGGGTCCTGGGCGACGACGATGTTCCGCGTGGCGGGGCCGAGCTTCCCGCCGGGGATGACCGATGTCGCGTTGGACCAGTAGGTCGCGGCGGGGTGGCCGAGGACGGTGGCCGGCCAGGTGTAGACCCGCCGCATGTCGCGCGTGTCCTCGAGCGAGGTGCTGCTGTCCAGCAGGCTCACGACGGTGTGGGTGAGCCGCACCTCCGCCATGACGTCCGTGCCGAAGGTGATCGGCGCCGGCTGCGCGACGGTGACGCGGTCCTCGGGCGTGCCCAGCAGGGCCGGGAGGTCGGGGCGGTTGAGCGCCGCGCAGAGCGCCGGGTAGCCCGGCTTGTCGGTGGGGCGGGGCGCGGCGCACTCGGCCGGCTTTCCGGGGCCGCCCGGCTCGTGCCCCGGCTTCGGGAGGTGGAGGAACCCCAGCCCCCACAGGCCGCCCAGGAGGGCGACGGCCAGGGCCGCCGCGGCCGCCGTCCGGAGGCCCGGTCGGCCGCCGCGCTTCCGGGCGCCGGCGCCGGTGCCGGTGCCGTCGGTGGTGCCGGTCGTCGCGTCGCCGTCGGTCGTTCCGGCGATGTCGGCGATGTCGGCTGTGGTTGCGGCGTCGGTGGTGTCGGCCGCGTCGGACGCCATTCCTGGATCCCCCCGTTCGAGTGGCCCGCCCCGGGCACCCGAGGGCCCCATGAGCCGGGCCGATGGTAGCGCCGGGCCGTGGTGCCGGGCGGATCAGGCCCGGGCCGACCGGTTCTCCGCCGTCGGGTCCCAGAGCCCGGCGGCCTCGCCGCGCTCCAGGTGGTCGGCGTAGACGGCGGTCTTCCAGGCGATCAGCGAGCGGCACTCCTCCAGCTCCCGGATCCGCTCGTCGACCCGCTGCCGGTGGGCGTCGAGCAGCCGCAGCCGTTCGGCCTCGTTGCCCGGGCCCTGCCGGACCAGTTCGGCGAAGCGGCGCAGGTCGGCGAGCGGCATGCCGGACTCGCGGAGCCTGACGCAGATCTCCAGCCACTGCACGTCCAGCACGGCGTACCGCCGCCGCCCGCCCGCCGTGCGCCGCACCGGGCCGACCAGCAGCCCCTCGCGCTCGTAGAAGCGCAGGGCGTGCACGCTGAGCCCGGTGCGTTCGGCCACCTGGCCGATGCTGAGTTCCGTCATGGCGTCAGAGCATAGGAAGAACACCAGGGCGGGACTTGATCTAGACCGCGCTCCACTTCCTACGGTCAGCGCCATGACCACCACTCAGCTCCCGTCCCAGCAGCAGCCGATCGGCTCGCCCTTCTCCGCCGCCACCACCGCCGAGGAGGTCCTGGCGGGCCTCGACCTCTCCGGCCGTACCGCCGTCGTCACCGGCGGCTACTCCGGCCTCGGCCTGGAGACCACCCGGGCGCTGGCCGCCGCCGGGGCCGAGGTGATCGTCCCGGCCCGCCGCCCGGACACCGCCCGCGCCGCGCTCGCCGGAACCGGGAGCCGGATCGTCCCGATGGACCTCGCCGACCCCGCGAGCGTCCGCGCCGCCGCCGGGCTGGTCCGCGAGACCACGGACCGCCTCGACCTGCTGTTCGCCGTGGCCGGCGTCATGGCCACCCCCGAGCGGCGCGTCGGGCCGGGCTGGGAGGGGCAGTTCGCCGTCAACCACCTCGGGCACTTCCTGCTCGCCTGCGAGCTGTACCCGCTGCTGGCCGCCGCCCCCGACGGTGCCCGCGTCGTCGTCAACAGCTCGGCCGGGCACTTCCTGACGGACATCCGGCGGCACGACCCGCACTTCCGCACCGGCTACGACAAGTGGCTGGCGTACGGCCAGTCCAAGACCGCCAACGCCCTGTTCGCGGTGCACCTCGACGCGCTCGGACGGGCGGACGGCGTCCGGGCGTTCGCGCTCCACCCCGGGAAGATCATCACCGGGCTCCAGCGGGAGATGACCCGGCAGGAGCAGGTCGAGCGCGGCTGGGTGGACGAGCGGGGCACCGTGATCGGCGCGGACTTCAAGTCCCCTTCCCAGGGCGCCGCCACGGGCCTGTGGGCGGCCACCTCGCCGCTGCTCGACGGCCTGGGCGGGCTCTACCTGGAGGACTGCGAGGTCGCGCGCCCCGCCGGCCCGGACACCCCGATGGACGACGGCGGCGTCCGCCCGTACGCCGTCGACCCGGACGGGGCGGCCCGCCTCTGGGAGCTCTCGCTGGCCGCGACCGGCGCCACCCCGGTGCCCCGCTGAGCCGCCGAACACGGAGCGGGAAGTCGGCCCGGCCGACTTCCCGCTCCGCGACGGCCCGGAGGCGTCAGGCGGTCAGCTCGGGGCTCCACGTGACGCCCACGTTCCCGGCGCCCCAGTTGACGATGAGCTGGGTCTGGTAGACGTGGCCCGGGGTGGGGTTGGGGACCTGCGTGCCGACGTAGTGGGACCAGCCGAGCCCGCAGCCCGCCATCGTGTCCCACCGGTAGCCGGTGCTCCGGTCGTACAGGACCAGGTCGACCGTGCAGTTGGAGTTCGCGAAGTTGGTGTACGCGTCGGCGACCAGGGTGCTCCCGTTGACGCTGACGCACGCCTGCTGGGTGCTGCCGTTGCAGCCGCCGCCCGACGCCGCGAACGCGTTGCCCGCGCCGCCGACGGTGAACGTGCCGGCCAGTGCGGCGGTTGCCAGGGCCAGTGTCGACGCCCGTGCGATCCGCTTCGTGATCATTTTCAGCTCCTCGGAGGGGGCCGGCCCCGGTGGCCGGCAGGTGATCACGGTCGGGGTGGGGCGTGGACAAGCGGTCGACGGGCGGTCGACGTTCGATGAACGGGCTGATCGGCCGCACCGGGACCCCGTGCACCGGGCGGCCGAGGCGCCCGTCAGCAGGAGAGGTTGCCGCCGCCCACGTCGGTACCCAGGACGCCGACGAACTGCTTGAAGAGGTTGATCCGGTCGTTGCGCTGGTCCGGGTTCTTGCCGTCGCACTCCAGCGCGCCGTTGATGGTGCGGATGGTCTCGCCGAAGCCCTTGTTGTTGACGATGGCGTCGTGCGCCGTCATCCGTCCGGCGCCGTTCTGGGTGTTCCAGAACCAGAGCGCGGTCTTCCAGGACGTCGCCGGGTTCTTCTCGACCTGGTACGGGTCGTGCAGCAGGTCGATGCCCAGGGCGTCGCCGGCCGCCTTGTAGTTGAAGTTCCAGCTCAGCTGGAGCGGCCCGCGCCCGTAGTACGCGGACTGCCCGGCCGGACAGCCGTACGGCTGCGAAGTGTCGCAGTAGTGCGGGTAGTTGGCAGTGTTCTGCTCGACGATGTACTTCAGCCCGCCGGTCTCGTGGCTGACGTTGGCCAGGATGGCCGCCGCCTCGCGCTTGCGGGTGGCGGTGTCGCCGGTGGTGGTGAACTTCGGGTAGGCGCCCAGGGCGTCGGTCAGGCCCTTGTACGTGTAGAAGGCGTTCCGGTTCGGGAACATCTTGTTGAACTGGGCCTCGCTCACCACGAAGGAGCCGGCGGCGGAGGCCGGGGCGGTCTGGCCGGCGACGGCGAGGGTGCTGAGCACGGCGGCGGAGGCCGCCAGCGACAGGGTGCGGGAAAGCTTCATCGGTTTCCTCGTTCCTCGGGTTTCCTTGGCGGGGGCGGCACTTCGCTCGCGAGGGCTCGCGACGGCTCGGGACGGTTCGCGGGGACGCGCAGATTCGCGCAAAAGGTCGCAAAGATCCGCGAAGAGTCGCGAAGGGTCTCGACAGCTCGCGAAGGTTCGCGAAGGGCCTCCGCCATCCTGGCGGGCGGAAAGCGTCAAATATGTCCAACGGAGGTCTAAACCACTCGTACGGGTCGTATCCGATCCGGTCGTTGGACGCCGGCCGCCCTCGGGGTGATCGTCGGGCTGTCGGTCGTACCGGATAGCCTCCTTCCGAGTGGGACGGCACAACCGGGGGAGCAGGGGCGCATGAGCGGTCACACCGACGACGAGGGCGCCGAGCGCCTGGCCGCCGAGGGGGAGGTCGCGGTCGCCCGGCTGGCGATCGACTCCGGGGACCTGACGCACGCCGCCGAGCACCTCGGCGACGCGATCCTCGCCGCCCCCCAACTGCCCGAACTGCACGAGGCGCTGGCCGAGTTGTGCGCCGCGGCGGGCGGACCGGCGGCGGCCCGCGAGCTGTTCCCGCTGGACGGCCGGGTGTACCTCGGCACGGCGGTCTGCCGGGCCCACGTGGAGGCCGCGGCGGGGGACTGGAACGCCGCGGTCGGACTGCTCGCCTCCGCCATCCAGGCCGAGCCGGCCCGCCCCTGGGCGCACGCCGCCTGGCTCGCCCGCGAGGACCTGCCCGGCCTGGTCGACCCGGACGCCGTCGCCCAGGCGGTGGCCCGCGCGACCGGCGCGCTGCCCGACCCGCTCCCGGCCGAACCGGCCGAAGCCGTACGGCCGTTCCACGACTTCGTGCAGGCCGTGCTGGACCGCCACGGCGACCACGTCCTGCTGCTGGCCATGGCCTCCGGCCTGACCCGCCGGCTCGGCGACACCGCCCGCGCCGTCGAACTCGCCGACCGGGCGCACCGGTCGGCCCCCGGCTACCTGCCCGCCGTGATGCTCGGCAACGCCCTGCGCTCGGCCAGCCGCCCGGAGCAGGCGCTCGCCGTCTGGGAGGCCGAACTGGAGCGGGTCGCACCGGACCTCGACGACTCCAACAGCTACCTCGCCGTCGACGTCGCCGAGTTGTACGGCGCGCTCGGCCGCCCCGCCGAGGGCCTGCCCTGGCTGGACCGGGTGCTCGCCGCCGTGCCCGACCACCCCAAGGCCGGCCCGGCCCGGTACGGGCTGCGCCACGCCCTCGACGGCGACCCTGCCCACCTGCTCGCCCTGGCCGACCACCACCGCGCCCACCCCGAGCACGGGTACGCCCAGGAGCTGCTGGAGCGGCTGAGCCACCGGGAGCCTTGGCTCGGCCTGGTCTCCGGCGCCACCGAGGCCACCGTCAACGTGCTGCACCAGGTGCTCGCCGCCGCCGACACCAGCCGCGACACCGAGATCGAGTGCACGGCCTCCACCGTGGAGCCGCCCAGCTCGGTGCTGGCCGTCCGGCTCGCGCTGCCGCGCTCCACCGTCCGCTACCAGGCCGTCGGCGAGCCCGACCCCCGGCTGCCGCTGACCGAGCCCACCACCCGGATCTGGGCCTGGGACGGCACCGACCCGCGCCCGGCCGTCGACCCGCCCGCGCCGCAGAGCGCCGAACTCGTCCGGGCCACCGCCGAGATCTTCTGGCCGACCGTCCCCGCCGCCTACGACCACGCCGTCCGGCTGGCCGGACTGCCGCTGGACGACCTGCTCGGCGTCCTGGTCCACCCGCCGGTGCCGCGCGAGGACGACCTCGGCCGCGCCCTGCTCGCCCACCAGCCCGAACTCTGGGTGCGGGCTGTCCAGGTCTTTGCCTGCCTCGGCATCGCCCACCACCGGGCCGACCAGCCCTGGGAGGGCTCCGAGCGCCGCCGGGTGCTGCGCGACCTGCTGCTCGGGCCGGAGGACTGGGTGGTCGAGGCGGCCGGCTTCGCGCTGGTCGCGATCGGCTGGACGCAGCCGCGGACCAGGGCCGACATCGCCGAGCTGCTCCGGCAGCGGCTGCACCACGGCGCCCGGGCCCGCCGCACCCGGGCGGTGACGATCCTGCGCTCGCTGTCCGCGCTGGTGCTCGCCGCGCCCTGGACGTCCGCCGAGGACCGCGCGCTCGCCCGCCACCTGACGGCCCGGGAGGACGCCGCCGACGCGGGGGCGGAGCCGGAGCCGCAGGAGTCGGAGCCACAGGCCGCGGAGCCACAGGCCGCGGAGCCGCAGGCCCCGGCAGCGGCGGCCGCGGAGGAGGAGCCCCGGCGCGGCCGGTTGCGCCGCCTCTTCGGCCGGGGCTGAGGCTCAGTGGGGCGCGGCTAACCCACCCCGGGCAGCGGCTCCTGGTCGACGTCGTACCGGGCGACCCGCTCCGCCGGGTCCCGGCACTCCGGGCCCAGCCGCAGCATCCGCGACTCCGGGTCGTGCAGCGGCCGGTGGCAGCGGCGGCAGGTCACCCGCGGGCGGAGGGTCTGCGCGGTGTCCGTCCCGGGGAGCGTCTCGGGCTCGGCCGGTCCGGAAGGGCCGGGACGGCCGGGAGGGGTGGTCGGGCTGGTCATGGTGAGACGGTAGCCGTCCGCGCCGTCAGGGCCCCCGGCCGGTGCGTGAAACGATGGCCCCATGGCCACCGACCGCAGCAGCGCAGGAGACCCGGCCCGCACCCTGGCCCTGCTCTGGGGGCTCACCGCCGAGGAGAAGCCCGGCCGGCGCGGGCCCCGGCAGGCGCGCTCGACCGGCGAGATCGCCGCCGTCGCGATCGCCCTCGCCGACGCCGAGGGCGTGGACGCCGTCACCATGCGCCGGGTCGCGCAGGAGCTGGGCCTCTCCCCGATGGCGCTCTACACCTACGTGCCGGGCAAGGCCGAGCTGCTCGACCTGATGCTGGACACCGTCTACGCCACGATGCCCCGCAGCACCCCGGCCGGGGAGGGCTGGCGCGCCCGGGTCACCGCCGTCGCGGACGACAACCGGGAGCTGCACCGCGCCCACCCGTGGGTCGCCGCCGTCTCCACCAGCCGCCCGCCGCTCGGGCCCGGCCTGATGGCCAAGTACGAGTACGAGCTGCGCGCCTTCGAGGGCACCGGTCTGCCCGACGTCGACCTGGACGCCGCGCTGACCCACCTGCTCGGCTTCGTCCAGACCTGTGCCCGGATGGCCGCCGACGAGCGCGCCGCCCGGCAGGACAGCGCGATGACCGACGAGCAGTGGTGGGCCGCCAACGCCGACCTGCTCGCCCGGGTCTTCGACGCCGAGCGCTACCCGGTCGCCGCCCGGGTCGGGGCCGCGGCCGGCGAGGCGCACGGCGGCGCGTACAGCCCGGACCACGCCTACGCCTTCGGCCTGGCCCGGGTCCTGGACGGGCTCGCCGCCCTCGTCGCGGAGCGGTAGCCGAGGCCGGCGGCCCGCCCGATCACCGCGGGGAGGCGGCCTCACCGCAGGGCGGCGGCCCGTCCGTCGTACCCCTGGCGCGCCGCCTCGACCTCCGGCACCCGCCGCTCCGACCAGTGCGCCAGCGCCGCGACCAGCTCCGCCGCCTCGCGCCCCAGCGGGGTGAGGCTGTAGTCGACCCGCGGCGGGATCACCGGGTGCGCCTCGCGCAGCACGAAGCCGTCCCGCTCCAGCGTCTGGAGGGTCTGGGCGAGCATCTTCTCGCTGACCCCGGTGACCTTGCGGCGCAGCTCGCTGAACCGGTAGCCGCGCTCGTTCAGCGCGCCCAGGACCAGCACGCCCCAGCGGCTGGTGACGTGCTCCAGCACGCCCCGGGACGGGCACATCCGGTCGAAGACGTCGGCGGGTGGCAGCCCGCCGGCCTTCATCTCGCTTACCTTCATGTCAGTACCCTACTTTGAAGTGCGTACTTTCGAAAGGTTAGTGCCACCCCTAGGGTGAGTTCCGAGGCCAGAACCGCAAAACGTAACCCCGAGGAGCTTCACCATGTACGTCGTCACCGGTGCCACCGGCCAGCTCGGCCGTCTCGTCGTCGAGGGCCTGCTGGCCCAGGTCCCCGCGAGCGAGGTGGCCGTCGCCGTCCGCTCCGCCGAGAAGGCCGCCGACCTGGCCGCGCGCGGCGTCGCCGTCCGCGTCGTCGACTACGACAAGCCGGAGACCCTGGCCGGCGCCTTCGCCGAGGGCGACCGGGTGCTGCTGATCTCGGGCAGCGAGGTCGGCCGCCGGATCCCGCAGCACCGGGCCGTGGTGGAGGCCGCCAAGGCCGCCGGGGTCGCGCTGCTCGCCTACACCAGCATCCCCGGCGCGGCCACCTTCCGGCTGGCCGACGAGCACAAGGCGACCGAGGAGCTGATCCTCGCCTCCGGGCTGCCGCACGCGTTCCTGCGCAACGGCTGGTACACCGAGAACTACCTGGGCGACGCGGCCGGCACGGTGGCGCGCGGCGTGGTGCTCGGCAGCGCCGGGGACGGGCGGGTCGCCACCGCCCCGCGCCGGGACTACGCGGACGCGGCGGTCGCCGTCCTGGTCGGCGAGGGCCACGAGGGCCGGGTGTACGAGCTGAGCGGCGACGCCGCGTGGAGCCTGCCCGAGCTGGCCGCCGAGCTGGCGAAGGCCTCCGGCAATCCGGTCGGGCACCGGGACGTCACCCCGGCCGAGCACCTGGACGCGCTGGTCGGCGCGGGCCTGCCGCAGGGCTTCGCCGAGGCCCTGGTGGACGTGGACGCGGGCATCGCGCGCGGCGAGCTGGCCGGCACCCCGGGCGACCTGGCCCGGCTGATCGGCCGCCCGACCGTCCCGCTGGCCGAGTCCGTCCGTACGGCCCTCGACGCCTGAGACGACGGCTCCCGGCCCCCGGGGCACCCGCCCTGAGCTCCCGGAACGCCGGACGGGTCCGGCATGCAGGCAATGTCATGACCAAAATCCGGAAACGGAGATGACAGTCGCCCCTCCCGCCCGCTACCGTCGCCATCGACACACGCGCGCGGGAGGGCACTCGGCCATGGCGGGAACAGACCAGCAGGACAATGGCCGGGGCCTCTGGTACGGCGTCGCCGCGTACGGCATCTGGGGCCTCTTCCCCCTGTTCTGGCCGCTGCTGGAGCCGGGAGCCGCGGACGACATCCTGGCCAACCGGATGGTCTGGTCCCTGGTCGCGGTCGTCCTGCTGCTGGTCGCCCAGCGGCACTGGGGCTGGATACGCCCGCTGCTGCGCCAGCCCCGCCGGCTCGCCATGCTGGCCGGCGCGGCCACCGTGATCTCGGTCAACTGGGGCGTCTACATCTGGGCCGTCAACGCCGGCCACGTGGTCGAGACCAGCCTCGGCTACTTCATCAACCCCCTGGTCACCATCGGCTTCGGCGTCCTGGTGCTCAAGGAGCGGCTGCGCGGCGCCCAGTGGACGGCGGTGGGCATCGGCGCCGCCGCCGTCGCGGTGCTGTCCGTCGCGTACGGGCAGCTGCCCTGGATCGCGCTCACCCTGGCGCTCTCCTTCGCCACCTACGGCCTGCTGAAGAAGCAGGTCGGGCTGAGCGGCCTGGAGAGCCTGGCGGCCGAGAGCGCCTTCATGTTCCCGTTCGCCCTCGGCTACCTGGTCTACCTGGAGGTCAGCGGGCGCGGCACCTTCGGGCACACGGTGGCCGGCTCGTACGGCTGGGGGCACTCCGGGCTGCTGATGCTCAGCGGGGTGATCACCGCGATCCCGCTGCTGTTCTTCGGCGCGGCCGCCGTCCGGGTGCCGCTGACGGTGCTCGGCCTGCTGCAGTACCTGGCGCCGGTGTTCCAGTTCCTGATCGGCGTCGCGGTGTTCCACGAGTCCATGCCGCCCGCCCGCTGGGCCGGCTTCGGCCTGGTCTGGGTCGCGCTCGCGCTGCTCACCTGGGACGCGCTGCGCCAGGTGCGGGCCGACCGCGCGGTGCGGGCCGCCGCGGCGGTGCCGCAGCCCGCCCCCGCTCCCGCGGCCGCCCCGGAGGCCGTCACGCGCTGATGTCCCGGCTGGTGAAGCGGGACCAGGCCGCCGAGCCGAACACGGCGACGTAGGCGGCCTGGAGGCCGAGGTCCTTCAGCACCCCGTCCCAGTACATCGGCGCCCGCAGCAGGTCCGCGAAGCTCAGCCAGTAGTGGGAGAACAGGAACGGGCTGACGGCGTGCAGCTGCGGGAAGACGTCCAGGATCTGGACGGTGACCACCAGCCCGACGGTGGCGGCCATCGCCGCGATGCCGCTGCCGGTGAGCGTGGAGACGAACAGCCCGATCGCCACCAGCCCGGCCAGTGAGGCCGCGACCACCAGCGCCACCAGCAGCGCGCGCAGCAGCGCGTCGCCGAGGCCGATGGTGTCCCCGGAGATCAGCGTGACCCGGCCGAGCGGGAAGAGCAGGGCACCCGCGGCCAGCGCCGTCACCGCGACCGCCGCCGTGGCCGCCAGGCAGAACACCAGCCCGGCGGTGAACTTGGCGGCCAGCAGCCTGGTCCGCCCGGCCGGGGCGACCAGCAGGTAGCGCAGCGTCCCGGCGGCCGACTCGCCCGCCACCGAGTCCCCGGCGACCACACCGACCGTCATCGGCAGGAAGACCGGCAGCGCGACCGCGAGCGCCGTGAAGACCAGGAACAGCCCGTTCTGCGTGGTCTGCGCGATGAAGCTCGGACCGCCGCCGCCCTGGTGCGGACTGTCCGTGTTGAGCTTGACCACCACCCCGATCAGGATCGGCAGCGCCGCCAGGATGCCCAGCAGCACCTTGGTGCGCATCCGGCGGAAGGTCAGGTGCAGTTCGCTGCGGAACAGCGCCAGGAACCCGGCCGCCGTCTGCGGCCGCCGGCCGGTCGTCAACGGCAGCGCCCCGCCCTCGGCCGGTGCCTCAGCCCGCGACATCGAAGCCCTCCCCGGTCAGCGCCACGAAGGCGTCCTCCAACGTGCCCCGCTCCAGCCCGAAGCCGTGCACCCGCACCCCGGCGCCGACCAGCGCCGCGCACAGCCTGGGCAGCGCCTCCTCGTCCAGGACGCCCGGCTCGCCGTCCACCCGGTCCTCGCCGGGCACCAGGGCGGTGACCCGGTGGGCCGCCAGCACCTCCGCGGCCCGCGCCACGTCCGGGGTGCGGACCACCAGCCGGCCCTGCGCCCGGGCGGCCAGCTCGGCGACGGTGCCCTGCACCACCAGCCGGCCCCGGGACATCACCGCGGCATGGGTGCAGACCTGCTCGATCTCGTCCAGCAGGTGCGAGGAGAGGAACACCGTGGTGCCCTCCGCCGCGACCTCCCGGACCAGCGTCCGGATCTCCCGCATGCCCTGCGGGTCCAGCCCGTTGGTCGGCTCGTCCAGCACCAGCAGCTCGCGCGGCTGGAGCAGCGCGGAGGCCAGGCCCAGGCGCTGCTTCATGCCCAGCGAGTACGCGCGGGCCTTCTTGCCCGCCGCGGCGCTCAGACCGACCCGGTCCAGGGCCGTGTCGACGCGCCGGCGGCGGGTGCGCGGGTCGGCGGTCGGGTCGGCGGCGTCGAAGCGCACCAGGTTGTCCCGTCCGGTGAGGAAGCCGTACAGGGCCGGGCCCTCGATCAGCGCGCCCACCCGGGGCAGCACGGTGGCGACGGACTGCGGCATCGACTCGCCGAGGACGGTGGCCGCGCCCGAGGTGGGGGCGATCAGGCCCATCAGCATCCGGATGGTGGTGGTCTTGCCGGAGCCGTTGGGGCCCAGGAAGCCGAAGACGGAGCCGCGCGGCACGGCGAGGTCCAGGCCGTCCACGGCGAGCTGGCCGCCGCGGAAGCGCTTGGTCAGGCCGCGGGTCCGGATGACGTCGTCGGAAGCCGGAGCAGAAGCGGAAGCCGAAGGAGTGGAAGTCGAAGGAGCGGTAGGAGCGGGCACGGGCGCGGGGGCCGGGCGCGACGCGGCGCCCGGACCCCCGGCCGGCTCCGTAACGTCCCCCGTTACGGGAGCCTGGGTCATCCGTCAGTTCACCCCGGCGGCGTGCTGGAGGACCGGCAGGGTCACCGCGCCGGCCAGGACCCGGCCGTCGTCGGTGAGCAGGACGTTGAGCACCTTGGTGCTCACCAGGGTGCCGCCGGCGACCGGCTTGCCGAGCGACTTCACCATCGACTGCGGGTTCAGCGACTGACCGGCCCCCGCCCCGTGGCCGCCGTGCTTGCCGCCCTTGGCGTCGCCCTTCGGCGCGCCGTCCGCGGCCCCGTCCACCGCGGCGGGCAGCCGGGTGGCGAGGACCGTCGTCCAGCCCTCGCCGATCACGTCGAGGCCCGCGGGCGCCCCGGCGTCCAGGTGCTCCCGGGCGTCGCCCGGCGCGCCCTTGGCCGCGTCCTGCGCCTTCTGCTCCGTCACCTTGGCGCCCTTGGGGGCGGTGAAGTCGAAGGTCTTGGCGTCCGGCCGGGCGAAGGACACCTGGGTGAAGCGGACGTTCAGCACGGTGCTGCCGTCGATGGACTTCACCGCCACCGACAGCGGCACCCCGTTGTCGGCGGCCACCGCGATCCGCACCTCGGCGAGGGTCGAACCGGACTGGGTGGGCTTCACGCTCAGCTGGTAGGCGTTCTGCCCGGCCACCTTGGCCGTCCCGGCGACGGTCACCGAGGTGGTGCCGGCGCTCGCGGCCAGGAACTGCTTGGCGGCCTCCTGCGGGGTGGTCGGCAGGTCGGACAGCGGCGTCTTGGCGTGCTCCCGGCCGGCGGCCCGACCGGTCATGTGCACCGCGGAGTTGGACGAGCTGTCCCAGGCCCAGGCCTGGTCGCCGTTGCGGACCATGGAGTAGCCGGCCATCTTCTCCAGCACGTCCACCCGTTGGCGGTCCGGGCCGTCCACCGCGATCCGCAGCGTCTGGTCCCCGCCGAGCAGGCCGAGCAGCTTGGACTGCGGGTCGGCGGTGGAGCCCCCGCCGTCACCGCCGTGCCCGCCGACCGCCCCGCCGAGGCCGGCGGCGCCGCTCAGCAGCTGGCCGGGCACGCCGAGGTCGGTCGAGATGGCGACCGACCCGGACAGCGCCTGGGTCTCGGAGCCGAGCACCTTGGCGACCAGCTGCTCCGCGCTCACCGCCGGCAGGTCGGGCGCGCTGTCGGCGGCCAGTGCCGGGACCAGTCCCACCCCCGCGGCGATCGCGGCGACCACCGCCACCGGCACCCCGGCGCGCATCAGTACGCGCCGTCGGGAGCGGTACGGCGTACCGGCGTCCAGATCGTCCCCCGCCGCCTTCTCATTGGTCATGGCGTCCTCAACTCCTCCGCGAACACGTGTGGTTGGCCTTGCCCTTCCATTAGAGGCCGCCGCGCCGCCGCCGTCATCGCCCTGTGGGGCCAGATCGGGTTGACCTTCGTGGGTACGCCGACCCTGATGCCGCCTCAGGGTTGCATCCACCCGCGGTACCACCCCTGGCGTAGGGTCGCGCCATGGACGGAACCGCCACGGACTCCAGCACCCCGCCGACCGCGAACGCGATGCGCCGCGCCCTGCGCCGCGCCCGGGACGGCGTCGCCCTCGACGTGACCGAGGCCGCCGTGCTGTTGCAGGCCAGAGGCGAGGACCTGCTGGACCTCTGCGCGAGCGCCGCGAGGGTCCGCGACGCCGGACTCGAAGCGGCCGGCCGCCCCGGCGTCATCACCTACTCCAAGAGCGTCTTCATCCCGCTCACCCGGCTCTGCCGCGACAAGTGCCACTACTGCACCTTCGCCACCGTCCCCGGGAAGCTGCGCCGGGACGGGCACGGGATGTTCATGTCCCCGGACGAGGTGCTGGAGGTGGCCCGCCGCGGCGCCGAACTCGGCTGCAAGGAAGCCCTGATCACGCTCGGCGACAAGCCCGAGGACCGCTGGCCCGAGGCCCGCGAGTGGCTGGACGCGCACGGCTACGACGACACCATCGCCTACGTGCGCGCCATGTCGATCCGCATCCTGGAGGAGACCGGCCTGCTGCCGCACCTCAACCCCGGGGTGCTGGGCTGGACGGACTTCCAGCGGCTCAAGCCGGTCTCCGCCTCGATGGGCATGATGCTGGAGACCACCGCCACCCGGCTGTGGAGCGAGCCCGGCGGCCCGCACTTCGGCTCCCCGGACAAGGAGCCCGCCGTCCGGCTGCGGGTGCTGGAGGACGCCGGGCGCAGCTCCGTCCCGTTCACCAGCGGCCTGCTGATCGGCATCGGCGAGACGCACCAGGAGCGCGCCGAGTCGCTGTTCGCGCTGCGCAGGGTCTCCCGCGCCTACCACGGCGTCCAGGAGCTGATCCTGCAGAACTTCCGCGCCAAGCCGGACACCGCGATGCGCGGCATGCCGGACGCCGAACTGGACGAGCTGGTGGCCACGGTGGCCGTCGCCCGGCACCTGATGGGCCCGGCCGCCTGCCTCCAGGCCCCGCCGAACCTGGTGGACGGCGAGTACGAGCGGCTGATCGCGGCCGGCGTCGACGACTGGGGCGGGGTCTCCCCGCTCACCCCCGACCACGTCAACCCCGAGCGCCCCTGGCCGCAGATCGAGCGCCTCGCCGAGCGCTCGGCGGCGGCCGGCTTCGAGCTGCGCGAGCGCCTCGCCGTCTACCCCGAGTACGTGCTGCGCGGCGAGCCCTGGCTGGACCCGCGGGTGCTGCCGCACGTGCGCGCCCTGGCCGACCCGGCCACCGGCCTGGCGAACCCGGACGCCGTCGTCCGCGGCCTGCCCTGGCAGGAGCCCGAGGACCTGCCGGAGTCGTACGGGCGCACCGACCTGCACACCGCCGTCGACACCGAGGGCCGCACCGGCGACCGCCGGGCCGACTTCGAGGACGTGTACGGCGACTGGGAGGTGCTGCGCGAGCAGGTGCTCGCCAAGGGCGCACCCGAGCGCCTCGCCGGGGACCTCCGGGAGGCCCTGGCGGTGGCCGCGGACGACCCGGCGCGGCTGACCGACGACCAGGCGCTGGCCCTGTTCCACGCGGACGGCCCGGCCCTGGACGCGCTCTGCCGGATCGCCGACGACGTCCGCCGGGACGCCGTCGGGGACGACGTCACCTACTGCGTCACCAGGAACATCAACTTCACCAACGTCTGCTACACCGGCTGCCGCTTCTGCGCCTTCGCCCAGCGGCGCACCGACGCGGACGCCTACACCCTCTCCCTGGAGCAGGTCGCCGACCGGGCCGCGCAGGCCTGGGAGGTGGGCGCCACCGAGGTCTGCATGCAGGGCGGCATCCACCCGGACCTGCCCGGCACCGCCTACTTCGACATCGCCCGCGCGGTGAAGGAGCGGGTGCCCGGCATCCACGTGCACGCCTTCTCGCCGATGGAGGTGGTCAACGGCGCGACCCGCACCGGGCTGTCGATCCGGGACTGGCTGCAGCGCGCCAAGGAGTCGGGCCTGGACACCATCCCGGGCACCGCCGCCGAGATCCTCGACGACGAGGTCCGCTGGGTGCTCACCAAGGGCAAGCTGCCGGCCGCCACCTGGGTCGAGGTGGTCACCACCGCGCACGAGCTGGGCATCCGCTCCTCGTCCACGATGATGTACGGGCACGTGGACACCCCGGAGCACTGGCTCGGCCACCTGCGGCTGCTCGCCGGGATCCAGCAACGGACGGGCGGCTTCACCGAGTTCGTGACCCTGCCGTTCATCCACACCAACGCCCCGGTCTACCTGGCCGGCATCGCCCGGCCCGGCCCGAGCGCCCGGGACAACCGCGCGGTGGTCGCGATGGCCCGGCTGCTGCTGCACCCGCACATCCCCAACATCCAGACCAGCTGGGTCAAGCTGGGCGCCGAGGGCGCGGCCGAGATGCTCCGCTCGGGCGCCAACGACCTCGGCGGCACGCTGATGGAGGAGACCATCTCGCGGATGGCCGGCTCGGCGTACGGGAGCTACAAGTCGGTGCGCGACCTCCAGGCGATCGCCGAGGCGGCGGGCCGCCCGCACCGCCAGCGCACCACCACCTACGGCGAGGTGCCGGCCGAACGGCGGGCCGCGGCGCTGGCCTCGGACGGGCACCTGCCGGAGCTGCTGCCGGTGCTGGACTGAGGCCCGCGACGGTTCCGGTCGCCGTCCCGGCCGCCGTACGGGCGGCGGCCGGGACGGGGCGGTGAACTCCCGGGGACGGGTGCGCCGAAGTCCGGGGGACGGGGCCGGTCCGACCGGCTCTTCGAATACAGTGCGAGGGCGCGCGCCCGGCCGAGCGTCGCGCGGACCCCCACACGCCCGAGGAAAGGCGCCCCGTCGTGATGCCACTGTGGTCACGCGCCCAGCAGCAGGACTACCGCAGCCGGGTGCGGGGCTGTCTGCTCGGCGGTGCCATCGGCGACGCGCTCGGAGCCGGCGTCGAGTTCGAGTCGCTGGAGAAGATCCGGGCCCAGCACGGCCCGCAGGGCGTCACCGGCTACGTCCCCGCGTACGGGCGCACCGGCGCCGTCACCGACGACACCCAGCTCAGCCTCTTCACCGTCGACGGACTGATACGCGCCCACATCCGACGGGACACCGGCAGCTGGCACCCGCCCACCGACCTGCACCTGGCCTACCTGCGCTGGGCCGCCACCCAGCGCGACTGGGGCCCGGACGAGCGCCGCCCCGACCTCGGCTGGCTCGGCCGCGAGGAGTGGCTGTACGCCCAGCGCGCCCCCGGCCAGGGCTGCCTGTCCGGCCTCAGCGGGGCCCACGCCGAGCGGCTCGGCACCCTGGAGGCCCCCAAGAACCCGCACTCCAAGGGCTGCGGCACGGTGGTGCGGGCGGCGCCCTTCGGACTGCTCACCACCTGGGAGCCGGGCCTGGTGTTCCAGCTCGCGGTGGAGTGCTCGGTGCTCACCCACGGCCACCCCACCGGCTACCTCGCGGCGGGCGCGCTCGCGGTGATCGTCCAGTCCGTCGCCCGCGGCGGCACCCTGGAGGAGGGCGTCCACCTCGCGCTCGCCCTGCTCTCCGAGCGGTCGGCGCACGAGGAGACCACCGCGGCGCTGCGGGCCGCCCTGGACGCGGTGCGGGCCGGCGAGCCGTCCGCCGAGCGGGTCGAGGCGCTGGGGGAGGGCTGGGTCGCCGAGGAGGCGCTGGCGATCGGGGTCTACTGCGCCCTCGTCGCGCACGACGTCCGCTCGGGCCTGCTGCTCGCCGTCAACCACTCCGGGGACAGCGACTCCACCGGCGCGATCTGCGGCAACCTGCTCGGGGCGCTGCACGGGGACACCGCGCTGCCGCCGGGCCTGCTGGCCGGGCTCGAAGGGCGCGGGGCGATCCTCGAACTCGCCGACGACTTCGTGATGGAGCTGGTGCACGGCACCGAACTGCACGACCGGCGGACCCCGGAGGGCGCCAACTGGACCACCCGCTACCCGGTGGCGGGCTGAACCGGGGCCTTGTGTGCCGGAGTTGCACCGGGACCGGTCCTCGGGACCGGCCCCCGGGACCGGCGCCGGGCCGGGGCGGCCCCCGGAACGGGAGTTGCCCGTAGCGCCGGCCGCCGACGGGCGACGGACACCGCTACGGGCAACTGGTCCGAGTGCGGAACCGGAGGGGGTCAGCCCGGGAGCTCGCCGAAGGCGCCGCCCGCCGCCGCCGAGGCGAAGGTGTTCCACGCCTCGGTCGAGAAGCGCAGTTGGGGGCCCCGGGGGTCCTTGGAGTCCCGGACGGCCACCTCCCCCGCGCCGGGGACGGCGATCTCCACACAGGCGCCTTGGCCCCCGCTGTGACTGCTCTTGTGCCAAGGGGTTCCGTACTCGGACGGGGTGATCATTCGTGGAATTCCTTCTCGATGTCGGCTATCAGCGACCGGCTCTCCGAGACACCGAGTGCGGCCGCTCTCAGGTAGTCGTACAGACCGGTATAGCGGCGCACGTCCGCCTCCTTCTCCAGGTAGAGATCGCTCGTCACACCTTCGAAGTAGACAACTGTGGAATCGGCTGACTCGGGGAACTCCAGCAGCGAGAATGTCCCGGTCATTCCGGGATGGGCGCCGTGCGAGAACGGGATCACCTGGATGGTGATGTTCGGGCGCTGGCTGAGTTCCAGCATCTGCCGCAGCTGCTGGGCCATCACCGCCTTGCTGCCGACCTCGCGGCGCAGCACCGCCTCGTCTATGACGGTCCACAGGCTGCCCAGCTGGTTCTCGCCGTGGACGCGCTCCTGGCGCTTCATCCGGACCTGTACCCGGCGCTGCACGGCGACCGCGTCGGTGTCCGGCTGGGTGCCCTCGACCACGGCCTGGGCGTAGTGCTCGGTCTGCAGCAGGCCGGGGACGAAGGAGGACTCGTACGCGCGGATCGAGGAGGCCTCGGCCTCCAGCCCGATGTAGACGCTGTACGGGGTCGGCATGTCGTTGAAGTCGTGCCACCAGCCGCGCTGGCGGGACTCCTTGGCCATCTCCATCAGGCTGGCGCGCAACTGGTCGTCGGGCACCTTGTAGACGTCGCAGAGGTCGCGCACGTCGCGCTGGCTGATGCTGCGCCGGCCGTTCTCCAACCGGCTGATCTTCGACTGGGAGACCATCAGCCGGCCGGCGACCTCCTCCGCCGTCATGCCGAGGCCCTCACGGAGTTTGCGCAGCTCCGAACCGAGGCGCCGACGGCGCACGGTGGGATTGACGTTGGCGGACACTTCGACCTCCGGCCGGACCTCTGGTGCTCGTTGGAACGGCAGTCCTCGGAACACTTCGGACATTGGGACCAACCCCCCTGACTTGGAGCAGCATGTCACCTTGGGCCAGGTCGGCGCCGGGGAATCACAGCAGCGCGGTAGAACAGATCATCGGAAAAGCACTTCCGCGAGACAGCGAAAGCCCCCAGGTGGTAATGCGGCTCGGACGACTCGGACAGGTACTGCGGAGGCCGTCCCCGGACCGGCCCGCACCTGCCCCGGCGCGTGCGGGGGGCGGGCGGTTGCCGGGCGTCCGGGGACGGCGAAGGGGCGGTCGCCGGGCGACTCGCGTCGCGGGGCGACCGCCCCTCGGTGCTGGTGGTGCCGGTGTTGCGTCCGGTGCGGCCGGTGCGCGTCGTGCTCCTGGCGCCGGTGGTACCGGTCGTGCGTCGGGTCGCTCGGCGCCCTCGGGCGGTGCGAGCGGGGCGGCGTGCGCCGCCGGGTGCGCGGTCGTTGGCGTCGGACGCGCGACCGGCGCCGGCGGGCGTGCGGCCGGTGGTGTCGGGCGCCGTGATGGCTGCCCGCCGGGCCGCGCGGACCGCCGCGGTCAGTGCGCTCCGCCGAGATCAGTGCACGCCGCTGTGATCAGCGCACGCCGA
This sequence comes from Kitasatospora sp. NPDC056273, assembly GCF_042268845.1. NCBI lineage: Bacteria > Bacillati > Actinomycetota > Actinomycetes > Kitasatosporales > Streptomycetaceae > Kitasatospora > Kitasatospora sp. NPDC056273. The sequence continues at coordinate 31,538 of NZ_JBHJSJ010000028.1, forward strand.
CCCGGGAGGCGGGGACCCGCCCGCCCGAACCCCGGCCCGCCGTACGGGCACCAGGACGGCCGGAAGCGGCCCCGGAACCCTGGGAAGAACGGTTCTGCTGAGCCGGTAGGCCGTTCTGCACGTCCATCACGGCGTGCGCGACCATCCCGCCCAGCGGGTCGTACCGGATCAGGTCGCGCAGCCGCGACCGCGAGGACCGGCCCTCGTTGCCCGGGTACAGGTGCTTGCCCAGACCGACCGAGTGGGCCAGCGCCGCGAGCGCCGCCGTCCGCGGATCCGGCGGGACGCCGGTGCGGATCGCGGTGTCCAGCCGCTGCTTGATCGCGGCGTTGGTGCAGTCGTCGGACGCCTGGTACCGGGTCGTCGGCAGCACGCCGCACACCTGGCCCGGTACGGCCGTAACCATGCCGCAGCGCTCCAGGTGCGCCAGATACGTCTGCCGCAGCCCCAGCCGGGGCCCGCCGATCCAGTGCGCCGCGCGGACCGGACTGCCGCGTCGGCGCAGCAGTTCCAGTGCATGGTCGAGGGTCGGGTCGCCGGTCGGCCGTGCGAGCACGACGGCGATCCGGTCTCCCTCCGGTACGATCCGTCCGGCCAGGGACAGCTCGACGAGCTGGGCCCCGGCAAGTCCGAGGTCGAGGGTCTGCGGCTGCGCCGTGGTACCCGTGGTCGGGTCCAAAGCGAGCAGCAAGAGTTCCTCGGGAACAGTTCTGCGGCTCTTGCCCATCCAAGCCTCCCCGCGTGGATGAGAGACAGGGTGACGCCTCTCACACGGGCTTGTCGAGTACGCCTCCGAATCGTGACCTTGCGGTGAAGGCGCGGAACCGGCGGCGGCGGGCCCTGCGTCTGAGCGGTGAACAGACCGCGGCGCGGCCGGGCGACGACAATAAGCGCCGGTCGGGCGGGGTGTGCGCGGCCGGAACGGCCGCCGGTGGCGGAGACTGTACAGGTACACGGGGCGGGGCGTCGGCTTCCCGAAATCGGGTTCGCCGGTGCCCCGCCGGGCGTTGAGGAGGCTGGGATACGTGGGCGAGTCCCCCGACAGGGTGCTGAGGGACGGCGACGAGCGGCAGCGGGACCGCGAACCCGAACGGACCGGTGCGGCGGCCGGCGCCGCCGGGCCGGCCGGGGGCGGCTCCGGTGCGGCGGCCGACCGGGCGTCAGCCGCGGCTGAGACCGGGGCGACCGCGGAGACCTCCGCCGAGGCCACCTCCGACGCCTCCTCGGCCGCCGACTCCGGCACCGCCTCGGACAGCCCCGCGGAGACCTCCGCCGAGGCCGCCCCGGAGGCGTCCGACGACGCCCCGGCGACGGCGCCCAAGGGCGGCTCGACCGTGCAGCTCCGCGTCCGGGATGTGGACAGCCGGACGACGATGCTGCGACTGCCGGTGGACAACCGGACCACCGCGCTGCGGCTGCCCGAGGAGCTGGTGAAGGCCGCCGGCAAGGGGAGTTCCGAAGGTGGGGGCGAGGAGAAGGAGTCCTCGTCGGAGACCGCGGAGGTGACGGAGCCCGCCGGGCGTCCGGTCGCCGCCGACCCGCGTCTCGCCATGCGGACAGGTGCCGCGGTGGCGGGGAAGGCCGGGGAGAAGACGGCCGAGCCGTCGGGGGAGACCGGTTCCGAGGGCGGCTCCGAGCCTGCCGCCGCACCGGTGGAGAAGGCGGCGGAGAAGCTCGACGAGCCGGCCGACGAAGCGGCCGACAAGGCCGACGAAGCCGTCACGGCGGAGCCGGTCGAGAAGGCTGCGAAGGCCGCGAAGACGGAGAAGGCGGAGAAGAGCGAGAAGGCAGGGAAGGCCGAGGAGGCCCCGGAGGAGACCGGCGACACCGGCGACGACGAGGCCGCTCCCGCCATCGGCTCCGTGACCCTCGCACTGACCAAGCCCGCTCAGCCCGGCCAGCCCGGTCAGTCGGGTCAGCGGCCGGGGCAGGCCGAGAAGTTGGAGAAGCCCGCGCCGCTGCGCGCCTCCGCGGCCGCCGCCGTCCCCGGGACCGGCACCGTGCCGGAGCCGAAGCCCGAGCCCAAGCCCGAGCCCAAGCCGCTTCCCGAGCCCGAGCCGACCCCCGGTCCGGCGCCGCTGCCGAAGCCGACCCCCGAGCCCGCCCCCGTACCGGCGCCGAAGCCGCTGCCGGAGCCCGACCCGCGGCCGGTGCCGCCGGTCCCGCCGCTGCCCAAGCCCGAGCCGCTGCCCGCCCCGGAGCCGCTGCCGTCGCCGGAGAACACCGCCGAGGCGATGGAGGTCCTGGCCTCCCTCAACGCCCGCCCGGTCTCGCCGCTGCGGCGCGCCCTCAAGCGGGTGACCATCTGGACGGTCTTCCTCGCCGTGGTGCTCGGCGCGCTCGCGGTGGCCCAGCTGCTGCGCCCGCTGCCGGACCCCAAGCTGAAGATGACCGCCGCGGGCAGCTACAGCTTCTCCGGCGACGTGCTCGACCTCGCCTGGCCGGCCAAGGGCCAGTCCGCCGCCGAGGTGGTCGGCGTCGGCAGCCTCGGCAGCTCGGGCCAGGAGACGCCGTCCTCGATCGCCAGCGTCACCAAGGTGATGAACGCCTACCTGATCCTCCAGAAGTTCCCCCTGAAGAAGGGGGAGAGCGGTCCGAAGATCACCGTCGACAAGCAGGCCGCGCAGGAGTCCGGCAACGTCGACGAGTCCCGGGTGACCCTCACCGAGGGCCAGGTCATCACCGAGTACCAGGCGCTGGAACTGCTGATGCTGCCCTCGGCCAACAACGTGGCCCGGCTGCTCGCCCGCTTCCACTCCGGCTCCGAGGACGCGTTCGTCAAGCTGATGAACGACACCGCGACCAAGTTCGGCATGACCAACACCATCTACGCCGACCCGGCGGGTTTCAGCGCGGACACCAAGTCCACCGCCAAGGACCAGCTGAAGCTGGCCGAGCAGGTCATGCAGGACGAGATCTTCCGGCAGATCGTCTCCACCCCGGAGACCAACTTCAACAACGTGAAGATCTCCAACACCAACAACCTGATCAACCCGAAGACCGGCGTCATCGGCGTCAAGACCGGTTCCAGCACCCCGGCCGGCGGCTGCCTGATGTGGGCCGCCTACAAGGAGATCGGCGGCGTGCAGCGGCTGATCCTCGGCGTCACGCTGGGCCAGCAGGCCACCTCGCCCAACCCGGGCGACGGCATCCTGCCGACCGTGCTGAAGGTCAGCGGCAAGCAGATCCAGGCCGCGCAGAACGGCGTGACCGGCCAGACCGTGGTGAAGAAGGGCGACGTCGTCGGCTCGGTGGACGACGGGATCGGCGGCAAGGTCGCGGTCGTCGCGACCAAGGACCTGGTGGTGGCGGGCTTCCCCGGCATCTCCGGCACGGTCACCCTGGACACCTCGAAGATCGGCCACCGCGCGCTGGCCGGCACGGAGGTCGGCACGCTGCGGGTGGGCGCGGGCGAGGACAAGGCGGAGGTCCCGGTGGCCCTCCAGTCCGACCTGAACCCGCCGTCCATCCAGTCCCGGCTGCTGCGCACGCTGTGAGGCGCCGAGCGGCCGAGGCGTTGAGGCGCTGAGGCATTGAGGTGCTGAGGCGCCGAACGGGGAAAGGGAGAAGGGGAGCCGGTCCGCACCGGCTCCCCTTCTCCCTTCTCTTCTTCGCCCCCTACACGTCCCGGTCGAGCAGTGCGAGCGTGAGGCCGCCGAGCGGCGTCACCCGGTCCGGGGCGCCGTACTGGGTGCGGAGCACCTGCGCCTGGTCGGTCGGCATCGCGCCCAGCGGGTCCTCGGTGTCGCCGAGGACCAGCAGCCATATCCGGGTCACCCCGCCCAGGCAGTCCGCCGGCTGCGGGCAGGGCGTCGGGGAGAGGTCCTCGGCGTCGTCGGCGCTCTGCGCGACGAAGACCGGGAAGGGGACGACGTCCCGGGGCAGGTAGTAGCTGACGCCCGGCCAGGCCATCGCCCAGGACTGGTCGCCCAGCGGGGCCGCCATCCCGTCCCCGGTGCGGTAGCCGGCCGCTATCTCCCGGGCCGCCGCCTTGAACGGCTCCTCCGAGCCGTTGTGCGAGTCCGCGTACCGGATCTCGGGCTGCTTCGGCAGCGCGACCACGGCCGGCGCCGCGAGCAGCCCGACCGTCAGCAGCCCGGCCACCGCGACGGCCCCCCGGGGCGCCCGGCCGCGCCGTCGGGCCAGGGCCGCCACCGCGCCGTACACCGCCCCGGCGCCGCCGCCGGCCAGCACCGCCCAGGCGGGCACCGTGAACAGCAGGTACCGCCCGAGGAAGTACGAGGTGTCGGTCAGCCGGGACACCAGCCAGACGCCCACCACCGGCAGCTCCGCGAGCAGGAGCGCCTGCCAGGCCTGGATCCGCCGGCCGGGCAGTGCCAGTGCCAGCAGCGCCAGCGGGACGAAGGCGTAGAAGACGAGGTCCGAGCCGAAGAGGCGCTCGCCGAAGTAGGCGAGGCCGCGCAGGGAGGGGGTCGGTATCCAGCCCAGCTGCCGGTCCGACTGCCGGCTGCCCAGGAGCACCACCGGCAGCACCGGCAGCGCCGCCACGGCGACCGCCAGCGGGTACTGCCACAGCAGCCGCCGGTCCGCCGCCGGACGGGTGCGCCACAGGTGCAGCGCCAGGAGCCCCAGCTGCCCGGCGACGGTGCTGAAGGAGACGAGGTGCCCGGCGCCGGCCAGCGCCATGGCCACGCAGTACGGCGCCCAGCGCCGCCAGGTCGGCCGCTCCAGGGCCCGCAGCAGGAAGTACGAGGCCGCCGCGATCGCGCAGGTCACCAGCGCGTAGGAGCGCGCCTCCTGGGCGTACCGGGAGATCTCCGGGGGCACCGCGAGCAGCAGCCCGGCGCCGACCGCCGCCACCTTGCTGCCGAACAGCCGCCGGGCGGTGAGCGCCACCAGCGCCGCCGCCCCGGCCATCGCCAGCACGGAGGGTATTCGCAGGGAGAGCGTCGAGTCGCCGAACACCGCCGTCCAGCCGTGCATCAGCAGGTAGTACGCGCCGTTGCTGGCGTCCACGTGCTGGAGCAGTCGCAGCAGGTCGCCCAGCGAGCGGGTGGAGACCGTCCAGGTCGCCATCTCGTCCCGCCACAGGTCCGGCGTTCCCAGCCGGTACCCGCCCACCGCCAGCATGACCAGCGCGGGCCACACCCACACCTGCCCCAACAGCCGGCCCACCGGGCGCACAGCAGGTCTCATCGAGTCCTTCGTCTCCTTCACGCGACGCGCCGGGGCGGATCCCGCCCTGCCCGGCAGGCTACTTGACCCGCCCTGACGCGCCGTCGGCCACCCGCACCCCCTCCGCCGCCGTGCGGCGCCTCCCGCGGATCCCGCCCGGTCCGCGCCGCCGCGACCCGATCCGACAAGATCCACAGGACGCACCCCGAGCCCCAGCCCCGATCCGGTACGCTGTGAACGGCCCGGCAGCACGCGGGCCCCGCCTCAGTAGCTCAGGGGATAGAGCACGGCTCTCCTAAAGCCGGTGTCGCAGGTTCGAATCCTGCCTGGGGCACAACGAACACGCAGGTCACAGGCCCTCCGCCCATGTCGGGCGGGGGGCCTGTGCCGCTTTCCGGGCCGGCCCGGCCGGGTCGGTTCCGCCGGTTCGCCGCACGGTCCGGTGCGGTCGTCCCGTCCGTTCTCCGTGCCGTTCACCGGCCGATGCCGGGAGGTGGCCGGATATTCCGCCGGGTCCGAACCTTTGTTCAGGTAGGCTCCGTTCCAGGCTTTTTTGAACTCGTTCAAGCACTGGGGGGCCGGTGTACCGTCACCGTTTCATGATCTCCACCGCCGTCGTCGCGGCAGTCGTGGGCTTCGTGCCCGCCGTGGCGCAGGCGGCGAGTCCGTCCGCCGCTCCCGGCGGGGCCGCGACCGCCACCGCTCCGGCCGCCGGGGCCGGGGCCGCGAAGGAGGCGGCCGCGCAGCAGGAGGCCGCCGTCGAGGCCGCCGCCGAGCGGTCCGCGAAGGACGCCGCCGCCAAGGCCGAGGTCAAGGCCGAGGCCGAGACCGCGCCGAAGGCCGCGGCCGCCGAGCCGTACTTCAAGGTGTTCACGGGTGCGTCCACCTCCAACGCGCACGGCATGGGCATGGCCGCCGGAGTCTCCACCGACCTGAAGTACGTCGTCGTCAACTACACGGTCGACTGGGGCGACGGCACCCCCGCGGCCTCGGAGCACGGCCTGGGCACGGAGGACGTGTTCCTCAAGCACAAGTACGCCAAGGCCGGTGCCCACCGGATCACGGTCACGGCGACCGAGCCGGTCAGCAAGCTGACCGACACCACCACCTTCGAAGTGGTCCTGGACGGCTCCGAGTTCACCCCGTACGCGCCGACCCGGCTGCTGGACACCCGGGACGGCACCGGGGCCCCGGCCGCCGGCGCGGTCGCCGCGTTCGGCACCACCAAGGTGAAGGTCGTCGGCAACGGCGGCATCCCGGCCGGGGTGACGGCCGTCGCGCTGAACATCACCGCGACCAACGCCGTGGCGGACGGCCACGTGATCGCCTACGCCTCCGGCGCGAAGCAGCCGACCACCTCGAACGTGAACTTCGCGGCGGGGAGGACGGTGCCGACGCTGGCGATCGTGCCGGTCGGCGCGGACGGGTACGTCGAGCTGGCCAACCGCAGCGGTGGCACGGTGGACCTGATCGCCGACGTGACGGGCTACTTCGCCAAGACCGCGGCCAACGGGTACACCTCGATGAACCCGGCGCGGATCGCCGACACCCGCGAGGGCAAGGGCACCGCTCAGGGACAGGCCGCCGGCCAGAGCACCTTCGAGGTGCAGGTCGCGGGTCAGGGCGGCCTGCCGGTCCAGGGGGTGGCGGCCGTGGCGCTCAACGTGACGGTGACGAACCCGCAGGGCTCCGGCCACCTCACCGTTTCCCCGAGCGGTGGACAGCCGTCGGCCACGTCGAACCTGAACTTCGAGCCGGGGCAGACGGTCGCCAACGCGGTGATCGTGCCGGTCGGCCCGGACGGCAAGATCAGCGTCCGCAACGGCTCCTGGTCCGGAACCGACGTGATCGTGGACGTCACCGGCTACTACAGCGCCGACGGCAAGGCCGCCTACATGCCGGAGGAGCCCACGCGGGCGCACGACGACCGGACCTGGGGCTTGGGGCTCGCCGGCCAGGACTACTACCGGCACTACGTGCCGCAGCTCTTCGGCTCGTTCGACTCCGTCGTCATGAACGTGACGGTGACCAACACCCAGGGCGGCGGGCACCTCTCGGTCGCGCCGGACCCGAACACGTCCGACGCCTACGGGACCGGCAAGGCCGTCCGGCCGACGCCGCCGGACTCCTCGGTCCTGAACTGGGAGAAGGGCGCCACCGTGTCGAACCTCGTGCAGGCGAGCCTCAAGAACACCGACACGATCGACGTCTGGAACCGGAGCTGGTCGCCGACCAACCTGATCATCGACGTGTTCGGCCGGTACGAGACCAGCTGACGCGACGTCATGCGTGGTGCGCCGGCCGTCCGCTCCCCGGGAGCGGGCGACCGGCTTCCCGTTTCGGCTCGAACTGCTGGTCAGGTAGGCTCCGGCCCAGGCTTTTTGAACTCGTTCAAGCACTGGGGGGCCGGTGTACCGTCACCGTTTCATCATCTCCACCGCCGTCGTCGCGGCAGTCGTGGGCTTCGTGCCCGCCGTGGCGCAGGCGGCGAGCCCGTCCGCCGCTCCCGGCGGGGCCGCGACCGCCACCGCTCCGGCCGCCGGAGCCCCCGCGGAGCAGGCCGGACAGGCCGCCGCGGAGCAGGACCTCGCGGCCAAGGGGGTCGGGGCCGCACAGCAGAAGACCGCGGCCGCCGCGCCGTCCTCGGCGCCGTCGGCCGCGCCGAAGTTCACCGTGGGAGTGGGCTCCTACAGCACCGACTCGCTCAGCGTGGGGGTCGCCACCGGCGTCACCACCGACCTGCCCAACGGCTCCATCGGCTACCAGCTCGACTGGGGCGACGGCAGCCCGGTCGAAACGGACGCGGCCAACGCCAGTGCGTACGGGCACTTCAAGCACACGTTCAGGAAGGCCGGCACCCACACGATCACGGTCACGGCGACCGACCAGACCAGCAAGCTAACCGCCACCACCACCGCGGAGGTGGTGCTGAACGGCTCCGAGTTCACCCCGTACGCGCCGACCCGGCTGCTGGACACCCGGGACGGCACCGGGGCGCCGTACGTCGGGGCCGTCGGCCCGAACGCCGCGACCAGGGTGAAGGTGGCCGGCCGCGGCGGCATCCCGGCGGGGGTGTCGGCGGTGGCGCTGAACATCACCGCGACCAACGCCGTGGCGGACGGGCACGTGATCGCGTTCGCCTCCGGCACGTCGCAGCCGACCACCTCGAACGTGAACTTCGCGGCGGGGAGGACGGTGCCGACGCTGGCGATCGTGCCGGTCGGCGCGGACGGGTACGTCGAGCTGGCCAACCGCAGCGGTGGCACGGTGGACCTGATCGCCGACGTGACGGGCTACTTCGCCAAGACCGCGGCGAACGGGTACACCTCGGTGAAGCCGGCGCGGATCGCCGACACCCGTGAGGGCAAGGGCACCGCTCAGGGGCAGGTCGCCGGCCAGGGCACCTTCGACCTGCAGGTCGCGGGTCAGGGCGGGCTGCCGGTCCAGGGGGTGGCGGCCGTGGCGCTCAACGTCACGGTGACGAACCCGCAGGGCTCGGGCCACCTGACGGTCTCGCCGGGCGGCGGGCAGCCGTCGGCCACGTCGAACCTGAACTTCGAGCCGGGGCAGACGGTGGCCAACGCGGTGATCGTGCCGGTCGGCGCGGACGGCAAGGTCAGCGTCCGCAACGGCTCCTGGTCCGGGGCCGACGTGATCGTGGACGTCACCGGCTACTACAGCGCCGACGGCAAGTCCGCCTACCGGCCGGTGGAGCCCCGGCGCGTGTGGGACAGCCGGTCGCTGTCCCTGCCGCTCAAGGGGCAGGACTACTACCAGCAGTACGCCGGGGGGATCGTCGGGCGGTCGGCCGAGGCCCTCGTCCTGAACACGACGGTGACCAACACCCAGGGCAGCGGACACCTCTCGGTCGCGCCGGACCCGAACGCGGCCGACGCCTACGGGACCGGCAAGGCCGTCCGGCCGACGCCGCCGGACTCCTCGGTCCTGAACTGGGAGAAGGGCGCCACCGTGTCGAACCTGGTCCAGGCGGACGTCAGCGGTGCCGACACCGTCGACGTCTGGAACCGGGGCTGGGAGTCGACCGACCTGATCATCGACGTGTTCGGTGTGTACGACAAGATCTGACGCCCGAGCGGCACCGCGCACCGGCCGTCCGCCCCTCCGGGGGCGGGCGGCCGTCGGCGTTCCCCGGACCGTCGGCGTTCCATGGGCCCTCGGATTTCCATGGGCCCTCGGCGTTCCCGGGGCTGACGGTGTCAGGGGCGGCGTACCTCTCCGGGAGGAGGAGGGGGCGGGAGACCGTCCGCCCACGGATTGATCATGAAGCAGACCTCGTGCCGATGGCCCGCGCCCGCCCCGCTCCTAGGCTCGTCGAGACCCCTGCCGGAGCACCGTACCGGCCAGGGTGGACGAGCCGGGGAACCATGACGACGTACCGATACACCGTGGCCGAACTGCGCGGCCAGCTGCGCCAACTGCTCCTGAGCGGGGCCGCGATCGCGCTCGGGGTGGCCTTCCTGATCGCCTCCGTCAGCGGCAGCGGGGCACTGGTCGACTCCTTCAGCCAGACCGCGGCCGCCGAGGTCGGGCCCGGTGACATCCAGGTGACCGGGAAGACCGCGGCCGGCGGCCTGGACGCGGCGGCGACGGAGCGGGTGCGGCAGACCGCCGGGGTGGCCGCGGTGGCGCCGAGGCTGACCGGCAAGGGCGGCGTGCTGGCCGCCGACGGGCGGCCGCTCGACCGCACCGCCGCGGTCAGCGCCGTCGCCGAGGACCCGGCGCTGCGCTGGCAGCTGCTCAAGGACGGCCGCTGGCCCGCCGGACCCGGCGAGGTGCTGCTCGACACCGGGACCGCGCACCGGCTGGACGCCGCCGTGGGCGCCGAGGTGCACCTGGCCCGGGCCGACGGCACCACCGCCACCGCCCGGCTGGTGGGCACCCTGGACGAGCGGGGCGCCCCGAGCCTCGCCGGGGTCCCGATCATCGGCGTCCCGGCGGACGCGGTCGCCGGCTACGCGGCCGGCGCCGTCATCGACCGGCTCGACGTCAGGGTCGCCCCCGGCGCCTCCCGGGCAGGGACCGTCGAAGCCCTGCGCGCCGCCCTCGGCGCCGACGTCCAGGTGCACACCCGCGAGGCCTCGGTCAACGAGGCGACCCGGCAGAGCAGCACCCTGTACGGCATGGTGCTGATCGCCTCGCTCTCCTTCGTCCTGATCGCCCTCGCGGTGGCGCGGATGGTGGTCGGCAACACCTTCACCGTGGTGCTCGCCCAGCGGACCCGCCAGCTCGCCCTGCTGCGCTGCGTGGGCGCCGACCGGCAGCAGCTGCGCCGGCTGATCCGCCGCCAGGGGCTGCTGCTCGGGGTGGGCGCCTCGGCGACGGGCGTGCTGCTGGGCGTCGTCCTCGGCGCGGCCGGCACCGCCGTGGTCGGCGGGCTCGACCTCGGCCCGGTGCACCTGTCGCTGCTGCCCTCCCCGCTGACCTGCCTGCTGGCCGGGCTGTTCGGCGTGCTGCTGACCCTGCTGGCCGTCCGCGGCCCGGCGAAGGCCGCCGCGGCCGTGCCGCCGATCGCCGCGCTCGGCGGCGCCCCCGCGCCGGCCGACGGGGCCGCCCGGGTGCGGGCCGCGGTGTGGACCACCGGACTGCTGGTCGCGGGCACCGCGCTGCTGGTGGCCGGGGCGGTGGCCCCGCCGCCGCTGTCGCTGCTCGCCGTCACCGTCGGCGCCATCGCCAACTTCTTCGGGGTGCTGCGGCTCTCCCACCGGGTGCTGCCCGCCGTCGTCGCCGTGCTCGGCCGGCCCGCCCGGAAGCTCGGCGGTACGGCCGGGCGGCTCGCCACCCAGCAGCTGCGGCTCAACCCGGGCCGCACCGGGGCCACCGGCTCGGCGCTGCTGCTCGGCGTCACCGTGATGGTCGGCGCGGTCACCGCGCTGGACATCACCTCGCAGTCGCTGGTGCCCGTGGTGTCCGCGCGCCAGCCGGGGGTCTTCTCGGCGGCCGCCACCGGCGGCGGCGCCCTGCCCGCCGGGGCGCTCGGCGCGCTCGGCGCCGAGCACGGACTGACCGTGACCCCGGTCCGGTCCGCCACCGTCGACCTCGACGGCCGGCCCACCGTGGTCGCCGCCGTCGACGCCACCCGGCTCAACTCCTCGACGGACGACGTGGACCGGGCCCGCGCGCTCACCGAGGGCGGCGCACTGAGCGGGCTCGGCGACACCGGGGTGCGCCGGGTCGGCGGCGTCGAGCTGCGGCTCCAACCCGGCCGCAGCAGCCTGCCGTTCACCCTGCAGAGCGGAGCCACCCTGCTGGTGGCGCCCGCGACCCTGGACCGCCTCGCCCCCGGCGCGCCCGTCACCACGGCCTGGATCAGCCCGGCCGCCGGCGAGGACCGGCCGACCGCCCGCCGCGCCCTGGACCACGCCCTCGCCGACCACCCGCAGGTGACCGTCGCCGACACGGCCGCCCAGGCGGACACCCTGCGCTCCCTGCTGGACCGGCTGAAGACCATCAGCATGGCCCTGCTGTCCTTCTCCGTCGCCATCGCCGGCCTCGGCGTCGCCGCCACCCTGATGCTCAGCATCAGCGAACGCTCCCGCGAGATCGGCATGCTGCGCGCGATCGGGATGTCCCGCGAACAGCTCCGCCGGATGCTCACCCTGGAGGCGCTGCTCCTCTCCCTGGCCGGCGCCCTGGTCGGGACGGGCCTGGGGGCCGCCTACGGCTGGGCGGCCGCCCGCTCGATCACCTCGACGGTGGGAACGGTCGGCACCCCGCCGGTCCTGCCGGTGCTGGCCGCCCTGGGCCTGACCGTCCTGGTCGGCCTGGCCGCCGCGGTGCTCCCGGCCCGCCGGGTCGGGCGGATGAGCGCGGTGGCGGCGATGCGGGCCTCCTGACCGGGCCGGCAGCCGGGTGCCCGGCAACCGGCTGCCGGGGGGGGGTCGGCCCGGCGGGGTGCTCAGGCCAGGGTGAAGCGGGTCCGGGGCGCGGGCGGCCGGCCCGTGGTGAGGGCGAGGTCGGCGAGGAGGGTCTCGGTCTCGCGGGTGGTGCGCAGGACGTCCGGGTCGAGGTCGACGACGATGAGTTCGCGCCGGTCCTCGCCCGCCTCGGCGATCAGCCGGCCGTCCGGGCCCCAGACCGCGCTGCCGCCGCAGGTGTGCCACTCGCCGGTGCGGCCGATGTGGTTGGCGAGCACCGTGTAGAGGGTGTTGTCGAGCGCGCGGGCCGGGAACCAGGTGCGGGACTCGTGGTGGCCGTGGCCCACGCTGAACAGCGCGCCGACCAGGTAGGCGTGGCAGCCGTCGAGCGCTGCGGCGCGGGCGTGCTCGGGGAAGCCGGAGTCGTAGCAGACGCCGAGGCCGAGCCGCCAGCCGTCCAGTTCCAGGGTGCAGCCGGCCGTTCCGGGGCGGTAGTGCTCGCGTTCGCTCTTGAACAGGTGCTGCTTGTCGTAGCGGGTGACGAAGCCGCCGTCCGGGCCGAAGACGAGGGCGGAGACGCGCAGGTCGGCGCCGTCCCGTACGGCGGCGCCGACGACCGCGGCGGTGCCGGTCTCGCGACAGGCCTCGGCGATCGGCGCGAGCCGCGGATCGCCGGGCTGGACCGCGTACCTGACGGGGTCGGCGCTGATCAGCTCGGGCTCGTAGCCGGAGAGGAACTTCTCCGCGAACAGCACCAGCCGGGCGCCGGCCCGGGCGGCCTCGCGGATCAGTCCGGCGGCCTGGGCGGCGTTGGCCGGTATGTCACCGGCCACGGCCTGGGCCTGGACGGTGGCGATCCGCAGCGGGCGCCCGGGGTAACCGGCCGGTGCGGTGGGGGCGTTGGGAGCCGTGGGAGCGGTGGGGGCAGGGGTGTCGGACATGGCCGCCAACCTAGCGCGACGGCTCTCGGCCGGGGTCGGAGTACCGGGGCGGCGAGGGCGGGTCAGCGGGGTGACGGCGCCTCAGCGCACGGCCTCGTCCGGCCGGTCGACGGGGTCGACGGGGTCGGCCGGGTCCACCGGTTCGCCCGGGGCGCCTTCCCGCGCGCCGTGCGGTCCGTCCTCGTCCAGCGGGGCGGCGGTGCCCGAGGGGTGCCCGGCCGACACGAGGACCCGCTGTACCCGGGGCCTGGTACGCCAGTTGACCCGCCGTACGTCCTGGGCCAGCGCGCCGGGGCGCCACACCTGGATCACGGCGGTCACGGTGCCCAGCACGATCCCGGCGGCCAGCCAGCCGGCCAGCACGTCGCTGGGCCAGTGCACGCCGAGCGCGACCCGGGTCCAGCCGATGGTCAGCACCGTCGCCGCGGCCACCAGGCAGGCGGCGGTCCGGCCGCGCCGGCGGACCCGGTACCAGAGCAGGCCGACCAGGACGGCGCAGGTGATCGCCGAGGCCATGGCGTGCCCGGAGGGGAAGGACGGCCCGCCGGCGTGCGAGACCGGATCGGTGAAGGAGGGGCGGGCGCGGTCGAAGGACAGCTTCAGCGCCCACAGGACGCCCCAGCCGACGAGGGCCTGGGCGGCCACCCAGCCGGCCAGCACCCGGGCGCCGATCAACCAGAGCCACCCGGCGGCGATTCCGAGAAGCGTACGCATCGTGACGGTGCCGCCGATGTCGGAGAGCGTCTGCACCGAGGCGGTCCAGATCCGGTGCTCCCGGGCGTAGGTGTGCAGTTCGCCGATCCACTCCTGGTCGAAGCGGGCGAGCGGGCGCCATTGGCCGGTGACCAGGGCCGCCAGCAGGCCGAACAGCGCGGCACAGCCCAGCGCGAGCGCGGCGTCCCGAAGGAGACTGCGATTACGCGCAGTGAGGATGGTCGTGCTGTTGGTCAGGTGCATGGCTGACACCTTCCCAGTGTCCCGTGCCGAGCAAGGGCCGGAGTGATAGCGATTCGGCATCGTTTGTGCGGAGGACCTGCGTGCGCCGGGGTGTGGGCTGGGACGGACTGCCGGGTGCGCGGGGAACGTCGGCGGCCGTTCGCGGGTTCAACGGGTGGGCGGTGGCCGCGTGAGGGTCGAGTGAAGAAAACACTCCCGGAGCGGTCACCCGATGACACGGGAAGTGCCCGACCGGTCACCCAGTGTCCAGAACCGGGGTGAAAACCGGCAGCATACTGCATCGCCGGGAAGAATCTGAGTGACTTGGGAATGTTGTCCGGAATCTGTTCGTTGGATCGTTACGTGTGAGGCCCCGAGGGGCCCGCATTTCTTGCCCTCACGAGGCAGGCAGGCAGACCTCGGCAACAGCAGCAAAGGGAGCAAGCATGGCCACCCGTGCCGTCGTTCGCGACAGGGCCGACCGGAGTCGCGCGGCCCGCCCGACCAACCTCGAGGCCGACCGCGACCTGGTCGGCATGTACCTCGACGAGATCGCCAGGACACCCCTGCTCGATGCCGCCGAGGAGGTCGAGCTCTCGCTGCGGATCGAGGCCGGCGTGTACGCCCAGCACATGCTGGACGAGGGCGAACTCCCCGACGGCGTCACGCGCGAGGAGCTGGAGGCGATAGCCGCCGACGCCGAGCGCGCCAAGGACGTCTTCATCCGCTCCAACCTCCGGCTCGTGGTCGCCGTCGCCCGCCGCTACCCGCGCAGCGGCCTGCCGCTGCTGGACCTCATCCAGGAGGGCAACGCGGGCCTGGTGCGCGCCGTCGAGAAGTTCGACTACGCCAAGGGCTTCAAGTTCTCCACGTACGCGACGTGGTGGATCCGGCAGGCGATCACCCGGTCCATCGCCGACCAGTCCCGCACCATCCGGCTGCCCGTGCACCTGGTGGAGGAGCTCGGGCGGATCCGGCGGGTGCAGCGGGAGAAGTCCAAGGAGCTGGGCCGCGAGGCGGAGCCGGCCGAGATCGCGGCCGAGCTGGACACCACCGAGGCCCGGATCAAGGACGTGCTGGACTGGGCGCGCGACCCGGTCAGCCTCAACATGTCGGTCGACGACGAGGGCGAGACCCAGTTCGGCGACCTCGTCGAGGACACCGGGGCCACGTCCCCCGAGGACGCCGTGATGGTCATGCTCCGCAGGGAGGAACTGGACGGCCTGATCGGGCGGTTGGACGACCGCACCGCCTCGATCATCCGCTCCCGCTATGGGATGGAGGACGGCCGCGAGCGCACCCTCACCGAGGTGGGCAAGCAGCACGGCCTCACCCGCGAGCGGATCCGCCAGATCGAGAAGCACGCGCTGGCCGAGCTGAAGAAGATCGCGGACCACGCGGGCTTCGAAGCCGCCTGAGAGGCCGCCGGGAAAGCAGCCTGAGGAAGCCGCCTGAGAGGCCGCCGGGGAAGCCTCCCGGCCGGCTGCCTGGACCCGCCCTCATCGGGCCCTGGTGCGGAGCGCCCCGCACCGGGGCCCGAGGCGTGCCACGGGGCTCTTAGGCTGGAGGAAAGGGACGAGCGGACGGAGTGGACGGCGTGAGCGAGCAGGGGCAGGAAAAGGACCGGGAGCAGGGCGGGGAACAGGAGCAGGAGCTCCGGAAGGCCGCGGCCGCGAAGGCCCGGCTGGTCTTCCGGGACCCGTTGGACCAGCAGTCCGGGGACGACACCGACGCAGGCTGGGGCGGCCGCCCCGGGGCGGGGGAGAGCGGTGGACGGGGGCTGGACTGGTACCTGAGCCAGCGCCCGCCGCACCACGGGGACTGAGGAACGGGGACGGGGGAACGGGGACGGGAACGGCGCCCGCCGGTCAGCGCAGCGGCGCGACCAGCGCGTCGCGGATCTCGGTCAGCAGTTGGACCTCCTTGGCCTCGGCCTCCGCCGCCTCCTCGGCGAGGCTCTTGCGGTGGGCCGCCAGCCTGTTCATGGGCACGATCAGGGCGAAGTAGACGACCGCCGCGGTGATCAGGAACTGGAGCACGGCGCTGAGCACCGATCCCCACAGGATGAGGATCCCGGACGTGACCTCACCGGTCGGGCTCACCTCGCAGGGCCCCTTGAGGCAGGAACTGTAGGACGCGAGGTCCTTGGTCCCGAAGACTCCGACGATCGGATTGATCACGCCTTTGACGAAGGCGTTGACGATGTTGGTGAAAGCCGCGCCGATGACCACGGCGACGGCGAGTTCGACGACATTTCCACGCAGCAGGAATTCCTTGAAGCCTTTCATGCCGCCTCGAACGACGAAGTCGCCTCCCGGTTACGGGTGATCTTCCGCAGCCCCGGACTGACAACCCGTCCGGCCCAGTGCGCCTCCCTGGGGCGGCGGCAGCCCGGCCCGCGCGGGCCCCAGTGCCAGCGCCGACGCCACCGCGAGCAGCACCAGGACGGGCACGGCGGCCCGCCGCCGCACCGCACTGCGCCAGCGGTGCCACCCGCCGCACCCGCGCCGGATCGGCGGGAAGCTCGGCAGCTCCTGCCGGGGCGGCACGGCGGGCGCGGGCAGTGGCAGCGGCAGCGGCAGGGGGAGGGAGAAGCTCGCGGTCGTCATCGACGCACCTCCGGGGTGTCGGCGGGCCGGCCCCTCGCGGACCGACCGGATGCCCACACGATGGGCGTTTCCGGCGAACTCGGAAAGCCCTTTCCCCAGGCCTGTGGACAACTCGCCCCTGTGGACAACTTCGTTCACTCGCCGGAGTGAGGTCGACCCCTCCGGGGTGACAGGGCGCCCGGGCGGGCATGCGAAAAGGCCCGCCGCCCCGCGTGGAAGCGGGGTCGACGGGCCTTTCCCTGGTCTACGGGCCGTCCGGGCCGATGGTGCCCGGCGCCGGGATCAGCTCGCGGCCGGAGCCGGGCTGGACGAGGTCGAGGAGCCGGAGCCCGACGACGTCGACGAGGAGGACGTGGACGCGGTGGACGACGTCGAGGGGGTCGACGACGACCCGGCGCCCACCGAGCTGCTGGAGGACGAACGGCTGTCGGTCCGGTAGAAGCCGGAGCCCTTGAACACGACGCCCACGGCCGAGAAGACCTTGCGGAGCCGTCCCTGGCAGTCGGGGCACGTGGTCAGCGCCTCGTCGGTGAACTTCTGCACCGCCTCCAGGCCGTTGCCGCACTCGGTGCACTGGTACTGGTACGTGGGCACTTGTCTTCCTCCTGGCACTCTCGCCTGATGAGTGCTAACGATGGTCAATGATGCGGCATTCCGCGGGATCAGTCCAGCGACCCCGGTGTGAGATCGGCCCCGCAGCACCCGTCGGCCGCCGTCGGCCCGGTTCCCGGACGACACCCGCGCAGCCTCCGGCCGCCGTCGGCTCGGCCCCGGGCGACCGGAGGCCCGGCCCCCGGCCGCCGCCCCGCTCAGCCCTCGGCGACACCCGCCAGCTGCATCGGACGCCCGCCCTCCGCGGTCCCCGCACCGGCGGTCTCCTCGCCCCGCGGCGCCACCAGCAGGTGTCGCAGCGAGGCCAGCACGACCAGTCCGAGCCCGGCCCCGACCACCGGCACCAGGAACCCGGTGGAGGGCCCGTGCCCGTCGATCAGCCGGCCGGCCGCCATCGAGCCGACCGCCAGCCCCAGCCCGATGGCGCCGGTCAGCCAGGTGAAGGCCTCGGTCTTGGCCCCGTCCGCGACCAGCGTCTCGACCAGGGTGTAGCCGCTGATCAGGGTCGGCGCGATGGCCAGCCCGCAGACCAGCCCGGCGACGGTCAGCGCGACCAGGTTGGGCATCGCCCACAGCACCGAGCAGCCCAGCACCAGCAGCGCGTAGCTGAACAGCATCCGCTGCTGCACCGGCCGCCGCCAGGCGATCACGCCGTACAGCACGCCGGCCAGCATGGAGCCGCCGGCGAAGATCCCGTACACGGTGCCGCCGGCGTCGTGCTGCCCGACCGAGTCGGCGAAGGCGTTCACCGAGACCTGCATGCCGCCGAACACCGCGCCGACCCCGAGGAAGGTCCCGGCCAGCAGCCGGACGCCGGGGGAGGCGAGCGCCGAGGCGCGCCTGGTGCCGGGCTGCGGCACGATCCGGGCCGGGGCGGTGCCCCGCTGGGCGGCGAAGGCCAGGCCGCCGACGAGGGTCAGCGCGGCCTCGGCGACCAGGGCGGTGGCCGGGTTGGCGAGGGCGGCGATGCCGGAGGCCAGGATCGGGCCGATCACGAAGGTGAACTCGTCCGTCACGGACTCGAAGGCGAAGGCGGTGCTCACCCGGGCCGCGGAGGCGTCGGAGGCGCCGTCGGCGGTGAACCTGGCGACCCAGCGGGCCCGGACCATCGCGCCGACCTGCGGCACGCTCGCACCGGCCGGCACGGCGGCCAGGAACAGGCTCCAGGCGGGCGCGTGGCCGAGCGCGAGGGCGATCAGCACGCCGACCGAGACGGCGTGCACCAGCACGGTCGGGACGAGCACCGAGGCCTGGCCGTAGCGGTCGGCGAGCCGCCCGGTCTGCGGCCCGATCAGGGCCTGGGCGACGGCGGCGACCGCGGTGACCGTACCGGCGGTGCCGTACGAGCCGTGGGTCTGCGTGACGAGCAGCAGGATGCCCATGCTGAGCATCGCGTACGGCAGTCGCGCGACGAGGGCGGGGGACAGGAACGTCCAGGCCCCGGGCGTGCGCAGCAGCTCGCCGTACCCGACGCGGGCGGGGGCGGGAGCTGCGGGGGTGGCCGCGGGGTGCGCGGCGGTGTCGACCGTTCGGCGCGCCGTCACGGTCGGTCCTTCCTGCTGCCTGGTAGCGCGGCAGGGCATGGTGTGGCCCCGACGGCGCCGAGAGTCGTCCTCTCGCGCGTCGACCGGGGTAGATACCGGGTCGGTCCGGCGTGGTGGCCGGGGGCCGGACCGCGGCCGCCGAGCGGTCGCGCCAACTCTGCGTCAGGCAGATGCTGGGGTGGTCTAGCGGTGGTTATACGGCGTGGTCGAACCAGCATACAGTTACGCGCGTAGACACCGCCAGCCCACCCCAGCCCGCAGGCCCGTCAGGGCCCCCGGACCAAGGCGGACCGAGGAGAGCCGGGACGGACCGGGGCGGGCCCGCAGGCCCGTCAGGGGACCCTGAGCCGGGGCGGGCCCGGCGCCCGTCACCGCCCGTTCAGCCACCCCGCGAGCTTGCCGCCCTTGTCCACGGCCCGCAGCCGCCGCTCGGCGGCCTCGCCGACCTCGTCCGTGGTGACCACCAGCAGTTCGTCGCCGGCCCGCAGCACCGTCGCCTTGTCCGGCACGAAGGAGTTCCCCTCGCGCACGACCAGGGTGACCGCGGCCCCCTTGGGCAGCCGCAGTTCGCTGATCTCCACGCCGGACATCTTCGAGGTGGGGGAGAGCGCGACCGACAGCAGGTGTCCGTGCAGCTTCTCCAGCGGGGCGGACTCGATGCCCAGGTCCTGGCCCATGTCGCCCTCGTCGATCCGCAGCCGCTTGGCCACCCAGGGCAGGGTCGGCCCCTGGAGCAGGGTGAAGACGACGACCAGGATGAAGACGATGTTGAAGACGTCCTCGGCCCGGTGCGCGCCGGACACCACCGGGATGGTGGCCAGCACGATGGGCACCGCCCCGCGCAGCCCGGCCCAGCTCAGCAGCGCCTGCTCGCGGGCCGGCACCTTGAAGGGGGTCAGCGAGACCATCACCGACAGCGGCCGGGCCAGGAACACCAGCACCCCGCCGATCACCAGCGCGGGCACCACCGCGTCGCCCATGGTCTCGGGCGTGACGAGCAGCCCGAGCAGCACGAACATGCCGATCTGCCCGATCCACGCGAGCCCGTCGGCGAAGCCGCGGACGGCCGGGCCGTGCGGCAGCTTGGAGTTCCCGAGGATCACCGCGCTGATGTAGACGGCGAGGAAGCCGGAGCCGTGCAGCAGCGCGCCGCCGGCGTACGCGAGCACGGTGAGCGCCATCACGGCGATCGGGTAGAGGCCCGAGGAGGGCAGTGCGACGTGCTTGAGCCCGTAGGCCCCTATCTTTCCGACGGCCAGGCCTATGACGGCGCCGATGGCCAGCTCGGCGACGATCGTGCCGATCAGGACGTACCAGGAGTCCAGTTCCCCGGTGGTGGCGAAGGCGACGACCAGGATGACCACGGGCGCGTCGTTGAAGCCGGACTCGGCCTCCAGCAGGCCGGTGAGCCGGTGCGGCAGCGGGACCATCCGCAGTACGGAGAAGACGGCGGCCGCGTCGGTCGAGGAGACGATGGCGCCCAGCAGCAGCGAGGTGCGCCAGTCCAGGCCGACCAGCCAGTGGGCGCCGGCCGCGGTGGCGAACACGCTGACGCCGACGCCGAGGGTGGCGAGCACGGTCGCGGCGGGCATCACGGGCTTGATCTCGCGCCAGCTGGTCTTGAGGCCGCCCTCGGCCAGGATCACCACGAGCGCCGCGTAGCCGAGCACCTGGGTGAGCTCCGCGTTGTTGAACGTGACACCGATCCCGTTCTGGCCCAGCGCCACGCCGATCCCCAGATAGATCAGCAGGCTGGGCAGCCCTGATCGGGTGGAGAGGCGTACGGCGCCCACCGCGAACAGCAGGATCACGGAGGACTCGAGCAGGAGCTGGTTCAGATGGGAGATGTTCACGCAGGGGCACCTCGGGCAGGCAGGGGCGGACGGGGTGTCTGGTGGTGCTGTGGGGTGACCCGTTAAGAAGTCGTCAATGCTCCCCTTGCGGATCGTTACGCAGTCTAACATTTTGCCATATCTTTAGCTTGGTCCCCCGTTCACGGTGCCCGGCCGACTCGGCCTAATGTGGTGCCCTGTCACGGCCGCAGGCCCTGGACACGCCCGCCCGCCCCGAAGTCAGGACCGCAAGGACCCAGATGCCCCGCTCGAAGAAGTTCCGGCGCGCCCGTCTGATCGTGATCGTGCTGGTCGTGCTGTTGGTGGCCGGTGCCGGCTACGGCGGCTACCGCGGGGTCTCCGCGGTTCGCGCCTCCTTCCCGGAGGTCGACGGCAGCGTGAAGGTCGCGGGCCTGAGCGCGCCCGTCGACGTCAAGCGGGACGCGAACGGCATCCCGCAGCTGTACGCCGACACCGACGAGGACCTGTTCCGCGCCCAGGGCTACGTCCAGGCGCAGGACCGTTTCTGGGAGATGGACGTCCGCCGACACATCACCGCCGGCCGGCTCTCCGAGATGTTCGGCGACAGCCAGGTCGACACCGACACCTTCATCCGCACCATGGGCTGGCGGCAGGTGGCGCAGAAGGAGTTCGACACCAAGCTCTCGCCGGAGACCAAGAAGTACCTCCAGGCCTACTCGGACGGCGTGAACGCCTGGCTCTCCGAGCATCCCGGCGGCGCGAAGGCCTCGCTGGAGTACGGCCTGCTCGGCGTCGTCAACGGCGGCTACCGGCCCGAGCAGTGGTCCCCGGTCGACTCGGTGGCCTGGCTCAAGGCGATGGCCTGGAACCTCTCCGGGAACCTCCAGGAGGAGATCGACCGCTCGCTGCTGGCCCAGGACTTCGGCCCGGACAAGATCGCCGAGCTGTACCCGGACTACCCGTACGCCCGCAACGGCACCATCGTGAAGACCGGCGCGGTGACCGGCGACAACTACCGCCCCGCAGACGGCTCCCCGCAGTCCGGCACGCCCGCCGGAACGGCCGCCACCGCCCAGGGCGCGGCCACCACCAAGGCGATGCTGCAGAGCCTGACGGACCGGGTCGACGCGATGCCGCAGCTGCTCGGCCGCCCCGGCCAGGGCATCGGTTCCAACTCCTGGGTGGTCGCGGGCTCGCACACCACCACCGGCAAGCCGTTGCTGGCCAACGACCCGCACCTGGGCCCCGGCCTGCCCTCGGTCTGGTACCAGATGGGCCTGCACTGCCGGACCAGCTCCCCGGCCTGCCAGTTCGACGTCTCCGGCTTCACCTTCGCGGGCATGCCCGGCGTGGTCATCGGTCACAACAAGGACATCGCCTGGGGCTTCACCAACCTCGGCGCCGACGTCACCGACCTCTTCCTGGAGAAGGTCACCGGCCCGGAGACCTACCAGGTGGACGGCAAGGACGTGAAGTTCGACCTCCGCAAGGAGACCATCAAGGTCGCCGGCGGGGAGGACCGCACCATCACCGTCCGCACCACCCAGACCGGCGCCCCGCTCATCTCCGACCAGAGCACCGAGCAGCAGAACGTCGGCAAGTACGCCCCCAACGGCCCCTCCGCCCCGGACCGCGGCACCAGCGGCTACGGCGTCGCCCTGCAGTGGACGGCGCTCAGCCCCGGCAAGACCATGGACGCCGTCTTCGAGCTGGACAAGGCGAAGAACTGGGACGAGTTCCGCGCCGCCGCCAAGGACTTCACCGTCCCCGCGCAGAACCTGATCTACGCCGACGCCAAGAACATCGGCTACCAGGCCCCGGGCACCATCCCGGTCCGCGGCAAGGGCGACGGCACCCTCCCGGCGCTGGGCTGGGACTCCGCGTACCAGTGGAAGGACCCGATCCCCTTCAACGCGCTGCCGTGGAGCCTCAACCCCTCGGCCGGCTACATCGTCACCGCCAACCAGGCCGTGGTGGACCCGAGCTACAAGTACAACCTCACCAAGGACTGGGAGTACGGCACCCGCGCCAAGGAGATCACCGACCAGATCGAGGGCCTGCTCAAGAACAACGGCAAGATCTCGCCGGACGACATGCAGACCCTCCAGCTGGACAACACCAGCGTGATGGCCAAGACGCTGGTCCCGCTGCTGCTCAAGCAGCCGGTCAGCGACCCGTACGTGCGCGAGGCCCAGGACCTGCTGAAGGACTGGAACTTCCACCAGGACGCCGACTCGGCCGCCGCCGCCTACTACAACGGCGTCTGGCGCCAGCTGCTGATCCTCGCCTTCGGCCAGAAGTTCCCGGCCGACCTGCGGGCCAAGGACAACTGCCTGCTGGTCCGCCAGCAGGACGACCCCACCAAGCCGGACAGCGCCACCAAGATCGTCACCGAGTGCGGCACCCGCGAACCGGGCAAGGCCCAGCCGGACGGCGGCGACCGCTGGACCGAGGTCGTGCGCCAGCAGCTGGAGAAGCCCGACAGCTCGTGGTGGACGTACATCGACGACCAGCACAAGGAGCAGAAGGGCCTGGACAACCTGCTCCAGGAGGCGATGAAGAACGCCCGCCAGGAGCTGACCTCGCTGCTCAGCAAGGACGTCTCCACCTGGAGCTGGGGCCGCCTGCACAAGCTGGAGCTGCGCGAGCAGACCCTTGGCACCGACGACTCCTCGATCGCCTCCGGCGCGGTGCACAAGCTGCTCAACCGCGGCCCGTACCGGCTCTCCGGCGGCTCGGCGGCGGTCGACGCGGCCGGCTGGAACGCGGCGGCCGGCTACCAGGTGGACTGGATCCCGTCGATGCGCATGGTGGTCGACCTGAACGACCTCGACTCCTCGCGCTGGGTCAACGTCGGCGGCGCCTCCGGCCACGCCTTCCACGACAACTACAACGACCAGACCGACCTCTGGCTCAAGGGCAAGCTGCTGACCTGGGCCTACACGCCGGACGCGGTCGAGAAGGCCACCAAGCACAAGCTGGTGCTCACCACCGGCTGACGCCCGTACGGCCCGGACACCGGCGGCCCCGTTCCCCCCGAGGGAGCGGGGCCGCCGCCGTCTCACCCGAGCCTGCGCACCCCCGAGGGCAGCACCGCCAGGTCCACCGGCCGGTCGTGCGGCTCGGCCGGCACCCGCTCCAGCAGCTCGTGCTCGTACAGCAGCACCGCCAGCACCGGCCGCGCCCCCGCCCGCGCCAGCCGGGCCAGCACCCGGTCGTAGCTGCCGCCGCCCCGGCCCAGCCGCAGCCCGGAGCGGTCCACCGCCAGGCCCGGCAGCAGCACCACCGCCGCCCGCGCGACCGCCTCCGGGCCGAGCCGCGGACCGACCGGCTCCAGCAGCCCGCGCCCGGCCGGGGCCAGCGCGTCCGGCCCCGCGTACGCGGCCCAGTCCAGGTCGTTGTCCGGCAGCAGCACCGGCAGCAGCACCCGGACCCCGCGCGCCCGCAGCGCGTCCAGCAGCGGCCTGGTCCCGGGCTCGGCGCCCACCGAGACGTACGCGGCCACCGTGGCGCCGGGGGCGGCCAGCTCCCCGGCGTGCCCGGCCAGCGCGTCGGCCGCCGCCGCCCGCTCCTCGACGGCCAGTTCGCGCCGCCGCGACAACAGCCGTGTCCTCAGGCCGCTCTTCTCGTTGGGCATCCGATCCTCGTTCATCCGATCCTCCTGGCCTCCGCACCGCCGACGCGCAGAGCCTGACACGCGAAGGGGCACCCCCCATTGACCACCCCGCTGCTGGTCCAGGCCCTGGCCGCACTCGGCGTCCCCGCACTGGCCGGCGCCACCGCCCTCGGACTGCGCGGCCGCCGGGAGCGGGCCCGGGCCGCCGCCGGGGCGCAGCGGCTGCGCGGGCGGATCGCCGAACTGGAGGAGCGCTGCGCCGACCTGGAGCGCACCGCCTCCTGCGACCCGCTCACCGGCGTGTGGAACTACCGCCACCTCCAGCTCACCCTGGACCGGGAGATCGAACGGGCCCGCCGCGCCGAGCACACCGGACAGGCCGACGGCCCGCGCCCGCTCGCCGTGCTGATGCTCGCCATCAGCGGCTTCGACGCGGTCGTCGCCGAGCACGGCCGGGGCCGGGCGGGCGCGGTGCTGCGCGACCTCGCCCAGCGGCTCGCGATGGAGATCCG
This sequence comes from Kitasatospora sp. NPDC056273, assembly GCF_042268845.1. Classification (NCBI taxonomy): domain Bacteria; kingdom Bacillati; phylum Actinomycetota; class Actinomycetes; order Kitasatosporales; family Streptomycetaceae; genus Kitasatospora; species Kitasatospora sp. NPDC056273. The sequence goes on from NZ_JBHJSJ010000028.1 coordinate 56,133, forward strand.
CCGGGCCGACACCCTCGGCCGCTACGGCGGCGAGGAGTTCCTGGTGGTGCTGCCGGACACCGGCGCCGAGGGCGCCGCGCAGGTCGCCGAGCGGCTGGTCTGGTCGGTCCGCCGGCACCTGCTGCTGGACTGGTCCTCCGGCCCGCGCGAGTCCCGCCCCGCCGCCGGCAACGGCCTGACCGCCGCCGCCGGCATCGCCGTGCTGCCCGAGAACGGCACCCACGCGGCCGTCCTGCTGCGCGCCGCCGACACGGCGCTCGCCGCGGCCCGGGCGTCCGGCGGCGACTGCTGGCGGCTCTCGGCCCGGCCGCCCGGGGAGTCCGGGGAGCCCCGCGCCGACCGCTCCGAACAGGCCGCTCGCACGCCCGATCACGGAACGGATGCCGAACGTGACCGTACGGAAAAGGCGGGTAGTGTGTCGGCCTGTGTCGGCCGGGACCCGTTCGCCCAGCCGGTCGCGACCCATACGACTGCCACCGCGGCCGGGCCCAGCGACGTGCTGTCCTAGCCGTCCGCCCGTACTCGGCCGGGCGAAAACGTGCCTGAGTAAGGTGAACGCATGACGACGACCAACCCCCGAGTTCCGGTGACCAAGGCCGTGGTGCCCGCGGCCGGACTGGGCACCCGCTTCCTTCCGGCGACCAAGGCCACCCCGAAGGAGATGCTCCCGGTCGTCGACAAGCCGGCGATCCAGTACGTCGTCGAGGAGGCCTCCGCCGCGGGCCTGTCCGACATACTGATGGTCACCGGGCGCAACAAGCGGGCCCTGGAGGACCACTTCGACCGCGCCTACGAGCTGGAGGAGCTGCTGGTCCGCAAGGGCGACGAGCAGCGCCTGGCCCGGGTCCGCGAGTCCGTCGAGCTGGCCAACATGCACTACGTCCGCCAGGGCGACCCGAAGGGCCTCGGCCACGCCGTCTCGGTCGCCGAGCAGCACGTCGCCGGCCAGCCCTTCGCCGTCCTGCTCGGCGACGACCTGATCGACCCGCGCGACCCGCTGCTCTCCCGGATGATCGAGGTGCAGCAGCAGCTCGGCGGCTCGGTCGTCGCCCTGATGGAGGTCGACCCCTCCCAGATCCACCTCTACGGCTGCGCCGCCGTCAAGGCGAACGGCTTCGGCGAGGACGTCTTCCAGGTGACCGACCTGGTCGAGAAGCCCGAGCCCGGCGAGGCCCCGTCGAGCTACGCCGTGATCGGCCGCTACGTCCTCGACCCGCTGGTCTTCGACGTACTGCGGGAGACCCCGCCCGGCCGCGGCGGCGAGATCCAACTGACCGACGCCCTGCGCGAGCTGACCAACCGCGAGGCGGCGGACGGCGGTCAGGTGCACGGCGTGCTCTTCAAGGGCCGCCGCTACGACACCGGCGACCGCGCCGACTACCTGCGCGCTATCGTCCGTCTGGCCGCCGAACGCGAGGACCTGGGCCCGGAGTTCCGCTCCTGGCTGCGGGAGTTCGTCGGCTCCGAGATGCAGGACTGACGCAGGACCACGACCGAGGGAGCGAGCCGCCGATGACCGGGTCCACCGAGCACAGCACCATGCCCAGCGCCTGCTGCGACGCCGGAGCGGACCCGGCCCCGGCGGCCCCCCGCCTCTGGACGGTGGACGAGCACCTCGCCGACGTGCTGGCCGCGGTCGGCCCGCTGCCCGCGATCGAGCTCCAGCTGCTGGAGGCCCGCGGCTGCCGGCTCGAGGAGGACGTGGTCGCCGACGGCGACCTGCCGCCCTTCGACAACAGCTCGATGGACGGCTACGCGGTCCGCACCGCCGACACCGAGGGCGCCACCGACACCTACCCGTCGGTGCTCTCGGTGGTCGGCGACATCGCCGCCGGCGCCGACGCGCTGCCCAGGGTCGGCCCCGGCCAGGCCGCCCGGATCATGACCGGCGCCCCGATGCCGCCCGGCGCCCAGGCCGTCGCCCCGGTCGAGTGGACCGACGGCGGCACCGGCACCGGGGTGGCCGCCGCCGCGATGACCGCGCCGGTCCCGGACGAGGAGGTCCGGGTGCTGCGCCCGGTCGCCGCGGGCGCGCACATCCGCCGCCGCGGCAGCGACGTCGCGGCCGGCGTCCGGGTGCTGGAGGCCGGCACCCGGCTCGGCCCCGCCCAGCTCGGCCTGCTCGCCGCGATCGGCCGGCCCACCGTGAAGGTCCGCCCCCGCCCCCGGGTCGTGGTGCTGTCCACCGGCAGCGAGCTGGTCCAGCCCGGCGAGCCGGTCGGCCCCGGGCAGATCGCCGACTCCAACAGCTTCGCCCTCACCGCGGCCGCCCAGGACGCCGGCGCCATCGCCTTCCGGGTCGGCGCCGTCCCGGACGACGCCGACCGGCTGCGCGCCGTCCTGGAGGACCAGCTCGGCCGGGCCGACCTGATCGTCACCAGCGGCGGGGTCAGCGTCGGCGCGTACGACGTGGTCAAGGAGGTCTTCGAGTCCTACGGCGGGGTCGACTTCCGGAGGCTGCGGATGCAGCCCGGCAAGCCGCAGGGCTTCGGCCGGATCGGCGGCGCGACCGGGGTGCCGCTGCTCGCCCTGCCCGGCAACCCGGTGAGCGCCTACATCTCCTTCGAGCTCTTCGTCCGCCCGGTCATCCGCACCATGCTCGGCGCCGCCGACGTGCACCGCCCGGTCGTCCGCGCGCTCTGCCCGTCCCCGCTGCGCTCCCCGGCCGGCCGCCGGCAGTTCCTGCGCGGCCGCTACTCGGCGGCCGACGGCACGGTCGAGCCGGTCGGCGGCGCCGGGTCGCACCTGGTGGGCGCGCTGGCCCGGGCCGACTGCCTGATCACCGTCCCCGAGGAGACCACCGAACTGCCGGCCGGCAGCGAGGTGGACGTGGTGTTGCTGGACGCCTGATCGGCCCCCGGGACCGGGGAACGGTACGGTAGCGCGGTATTCGACCTGCGCGCCCCTGGAGTTACCCGTGACGACACCTCCCCCCGGCGACCGCCTCACCCACGTCGACGACCAGGGCGCGGCCCGGATGGTCGACGTGTCCGAGAAGGCCGCCACCGCGCGCACCGCCGTGGCGGCCGGCCGGGTGCGGGTCTCCCCGCAGGTGGTCCACCTGCTGCGCGGCGAGGGCGTGCCCAAGGGCGACGCCCTCGCGGTGGCCCGGATCGCCGGGATCATGGGCGCCAAGAAGACCCCGGAGCTGATCCCGCTCTGCCACCCGATCGCGGTCTCCGGCGTCAAGGTCGACCTCGCCGTCGCGGACGACGCGGTCGAGATCACCGCCACCGTGAAGACCGCCGACCGCACCGGCGTCGAGATGGAGGCGCTGACCGCCGTCGCGGTGGCCGGGCTGACCGTCGTCGACATGGTCAAGGCGGTGGACAAGGGCGCCACGATCGAGTCCGTCCGGGTGCTGAGCAAGACCGGCGGCAAGAGCGGCGACTGGTTCGCCCCGGAGGTGGCGCAGTGAGGGCCCTGGCGGTCACCGTCTCCAACCGGGCCTCGGCCGGGGTCTACGAGGACCGGGGCGGCCCGCTGCTGGTGGCCGGCCTGACCGCGATGGGCTTCACCGCCGACGGCCCCCGGGTCGTCCCGGACGGCGAGCCGGTGGAGGCCGTGCTGCGCGAGGCCGTCGCGGCCGGCTACGACGTGGTGCTGACCACCGGCGGCACCGGCATCTCGCCGATGGACCTCACCCCCGAGATGACCGCCCGGGTGATCGACCGCCAGGTCCCCGGCATCGCCGAGGCCGTCCGTGCGTACGGCCGGGAGAAGGTGCCGACCTCGGCGCTCTCCCGCGGGCTCGCCGGCCTCGCCGGACGTACCCTGATCGTCAACCTGCCGGGCTCGACCGGCGGCGTCAGGGACGGCCTCGCCGTCCTGGAGCCGCTGCTCGCCCACGCCGTCGACCAGCTCGGCGGCGGGGACCACCCCCGGACCGACGCCCCGGCACCCGGGGCTCCAGCATCCAGGAGAGGGCACTGAACGCCGGCTGGCCGGTAGAACTCCACGAGGGTGAGGTCGTGCTGCGCCCCATCCGGGCCCGCGACCAGCGCGAGTGGCAGGAGGTGAGCCGCCGCAACCGGGACTGGCTGCGCCGCTGGGAGGCCACCGTGCCGCCCGGCCCGGCGGGCCAGGCGGCCGGCGCCCGGCCGACCTACCGGCAGATGGTCCGCTTCCTGCGCGGCGAGGCCTCGGCCGGCCGGATGCTGCCCTTCGTCGTGGTCCACAAGGGCCAGCTGGTCGGCCAGTTGACCGTCGGCGGGATCACCTGGGGATCGATGTGCTCGGCGAACATCGGGTACTGGGTGGACGAGGAGGTGGCCGGCCGGGGCATCATCCCGACCGCCGTGGCCCTTTCGGTGAACTACTGCTTCCGCACGCTCGGACTGCACCGGATCGAGGTCTGCATCCGCCCGGAGAACGGCCCGAGCCGACGGGTGGTGGAAAAGCTCGGCTTCCGCTCGGAGGGAATCCGTCCGCGCTATCTCCACATCGACGGCGACTGGCGCGACCACCTCGTCTACGCGCTGACCGACGAGGAGGTCCCGGAGGGGATGCTGGAGCGCTGGCGCGCGCTCAGTTCCGGGCGCGGGACACGTAATTGAATGTATGTTCGAAAGAAATATCGATATGGCATCGTCGGGGCACCGGACCCGCACAAATAGCGGCAAAATAGTCGGAGAATCAGCTTGATCACACGACACGCCGCACCAAATTGCTGCCAGGCCTTCCCCAGCGCCCGTACGGTGTGAATCGTGAGCAGTAGCGGCCTTATCTACGCCGTCATCGTAGGGGCCTGGGCCGCCTATCTGGTGCCGATGTGGCTCCGCAGGCAGGACGAACTCAACGAGGCGCGCCCGACGGAACGCTTCAGCACCGCCATCCGCCTGCTGGCCGGGCGTTCGGGGCTGGAGCGGCGGGCAGCCCGGGCCCTGGGTGACGAACCGCGTGACGAGCAGAGCGACGACGGTCCTCCCGAACGGGACGAGACCGCCTCCGGCGACCCCGCACGGGAGCCCGAACCCCCGGTGCAGCGCCCGGCCGAGCGGCCGGGCCCCGAACCGCGGGCCGGCACCGAGCGCCGGGCGCGGCTGCTGGCCCGCCGGCGCCGGATGGTCACCGCCCTCTTCCTCTCCTTCGCGCTCGGCGCGGTGGTCGCCGCGGTGGCCGGACTCGCCTTCCTCTGGGTCCCGGCGGTCCCGGCGGTCCTCCTCACCCTGTACATCGGCCACCTGCGCCGGCTGGAGCGCCAGCGGTACGAGGTGAAGCTCGACCGGGTCCGGGCCGCCCAGGCCGCCGAGCGGCTGCGCAAGCGCGAGCAGCAGCGCGCCGAGGCCCGGCCGCCGGCCGGCGCCCCGGCCGAGGCCCCCGCCGCGGAGCCGGCCCCGGCCGCGCCCGTCGGGGAGCGGCCCGCGCGCCGTTCCCACCTGCGGCTGGCCGCCGACCCCGAGCAGGCCACCGTCTCGGTGCCCTCCGCCTCCGCAGTGGCCGAGGCGACCGAGCACGAGGAGTGGGTCGACGGCATGCGCGAGCGCGGCGCGGCCGGGCCGGACTCCTGGGAGCCGGTGCCCGTCCCGCTGCCGACCTACGTGACCGCCCCGGTCGCCCCCCGGGTCTCCCGCGGCCTCGACCTGTCGGCCCCCGGCACCTGGACCGCCGGGCGCCCCGCCGAGTCCCGCAAGACCCCGCTCTTCGACCAGTACGCCGAGCCCCAGGCTCCCGAGTCGCGCCCGCGCGCGGCCAACGAGTGACGGGGGCCGGGGGCCGGCCCCCGGCCCCGCCCGTACGCCGCGACGCACCCGCCCGATGCCGCCCCGCCCGCCACCGCGGGCGGGGCGGTCCGCGTTCGGGGCGAGCCCCTGGCCACCCCGGCCGGCACCGTGATCCGGGGGTGGTCACGGACCCCCTCCGAAAGGTGCTAGAGTTTCTTCTCGTTGGGGCTGTGGCGCAGTCCGGTAGCGCACCTCGTTCGCATCGAGGGGGTCAGGGGTTCGAATCCCCTCAGCTCCACCCAACAGACCGGCTCCGGCCGGTCGACGAAATCCCGCCGGGAGGCAACTCCCGGCGGGATTTCGCGTTTTGGGGTCCAGGCCCGGTGCCGACCCCGACCCGGGGCCCGTTGTGAGGGGGGTCACATCGCCCCTCCGGGCCCGTTTCTGACGCGGTTTGGGGCTCAGGGGGGTCGGTTATGGTGGGTGGGCCCAGACGGCGACGAGGGAACGATCTGGTCTATCTCGACGGGGTGCCATCGCGGTGCGCGAGTTCGGTCTGAAACGGTGGGTGCGGCGGTCCGGTCCGGAAGGGTCCGGCGACGCGGCGGAAACCGGAAGGCCGAATTCCTGGACCCTTCCGGCGGCCTGTGTGGCGGCGGTTTCACTGGCGGTGTTCGCCTGGTTCCGGCACGTCCACGGGGCCACCATGGTCGACATGCTGGTCTACCGGGCCGAGGGCCAGGCGGTGGTCCGCGGCGAGGACCTGTACGCGATGCGGCTGCCCGGCTGGGACCTGCCGGCCACCTACCCGCCGTTCGCGGCGATGCTCTTCGTGCCGAGCACCTGGTTCGACGTGAGCACCCTGCGCGTCCTGGTGATGCTCCTCAACTACGCGCTGCTCGCCGCGGCCGTGCACCTGTCGCTCAAGCTGGCCGGCTGGCCGAAGCAGCACCGCGCGGCCGTGGTGGTCCTGGCCACCGGCCTCGGCGTCTGGCTGGAGCCGGTCTTCACCACCTTCCAGTACGGCCAGGTCAACCTCGGCATACTCTGCCTGGTCCTGTGGGACCTGACCCGGCCGGACAGCCACCGCCTCAAGGGCGTGGGCATCGGCCTGGCCACCGCCATCAAGATCACCCCGGGCCTGTTCGCCGTCTACCTGTTCCTGACCGGCCGGGTCCGGGCCGCCTTCGTCTCGGCCGGCACCTTCCTGGCGGCGGGCCTGATCGGCTGGGCCCTCCTGCCCGACGCCTCGTACGGGTTCTGGACCACCTACCTCTGGGACCCGAGCCGGGTCGGCGTGACCGTCCTGGTGGACAACCAGTCGCTGCGCGGCGCCGTCTGCCGGCTGCTCGACGTCAACGACCCCGGCCTGGTCGGGGTCGTCGCCTCGGCGCTGGTCGCGGTGTTCGGGCTCGGGGTGGCGGTACTGGCCGGCCGCTCGGCGCGGGTGCTGCGGCGGGCCGACGCCTGGGGCGCGGTCTGCGCCGCGCTCACCGCGCTGCTGGTCTCGCCGATCAGCTGGACCCACCACTGGGTCTGGTGTATCCCGCTGCTCGCCCTGCTGGCGGTGGAGGCCAGGACCACGGCCCGGCGGGTGCTGTTCGGCGTGACCGCGGCGGTCTTCCTCTCCCACGTGATGTGGGCGGTGCCGCACCGCTGGGGCCGCGGGGTCGCCTGGTACTGGCAGCTGCCCGGCGCGATCTACCCGCCGATCGCGATCGCCGTCCTGGTCGTCCTGGGCGTGCGGCTGTACCGCGCCCGGCGGCAGGCCGTGGACGCCGCCGGCGGCGGGGCCCTGACCCTGCTGACCGCCAGGCTGGACCGCGACCCCGCGCTGACGAACCGGACCTGACGGACCGGACCCACGGACCCCAGACCGGACGGACCAGACCAGACGTGACCACCCAGACCGCACCCCCGCCGCCGGCCGCCGCCGGGCCCGCCGTCCGCCGGATGGCCGCGGCCGTCCTGCTCGGCCCCGCCCGGCGCACCGCGCTGCTCACCGCGCTCTGCTTCGCGGTGACCTGCGCCATCGGCCTGCAGGGCTGGACGTCCGTCTCGCTCGGCGGCTTCGACCTCGGCATCTTCGACCAGGGTGTCCGCGGCTACGCCCACTTCGGGCTGCCCGTCTCGACGCTGAAGAGCTTCCACCACGAGTTCCCGCCCGGCTTCTCGCTGCTGGGCGACCACTTCTCGCCGGTGCTGGCGCTGCTCGCGCCGCTGTACTGGATCTGGGACGACCCGCGCTCGCTGATCATCGGACAGGCGCTGCTGTTCGCGGCCGGCGTGCCGCTGATCCGGCGGATCGCCGGGTACGCCTTCGCCGGCGCCGAGCCGCGCACCGCCCGCCGGGCCGCCGACCTGGCCGGCCTGGTCTACGGGCTCGGCTGGCCGCTGCTGGTCGCCGCCCGGGTGGGCTTCCACGAGGTCGCCTTCGCGGTCCCGCTGACCCTGCTGATGCTGGAGCGCGGGCTGGCCCGCCGGTACGGCACGGTGCTGCTCGCCGCCCTGCTGCTGTGCTGCACCAAGGAGGACCTCGGCCTGCTGGTCGGGGCGTACGGGCTGGTGCTGCTGCTGCGCACCCGCCGCACCGACGACCGGGCGGGCCGCCGCACCGGGCTGGGACTGCTGCTGGGCGGGCCGGTCGCCTCGGCCGCCGCCATCACCTGGCTGATCCCGGCGATGGGCGGGGAACCGGGCTACTACTGGAACTACGGCTCGCTCGGCGCGGACGGCGGCGACGCGCTGCGCAACCTGCTGCACGACCCGTTCCTGCTGGTGCAGGCCGCCTTCGACCAGCCGCTCAAGCCGCTGCTGCTGCTGTGGCTGTTCGGCACCATGCTGCTGCTGCCGCTGCGCTCGGCCACCGTGCTGTGCGCGGTGCCGCTGCTGGCCGAACGGATCCTGTCCAGCAACCCCAACCACTGGTCGATCGCCCGGCACTACGACTCGCTGCTGTGGCCGGTCCTGCTCACCGCCGCGATCGAGGTGCTGGGCCGGCTGAGCGCCACCGGGCGGCCGGAGCGGAGCCTGCGGCGGGCCCGCCGGCTGGGCCTCGGCGCGGCCGGCATCGCGCTGGTGGCCGCGGTGCCGATCGGGCTGGTGCCGCTGGTCCTGCCGTCCTCCTGGGCGCCCAAGCCGAGCGAGGCGGCGCTGGTCCGGGCGGCCGCGCTGATCCCGGACGGGGCGTCCGTCGAGGCGGACAACCAGATCGCGCCGCGGCTGACCGCCCGGACGGACGTGGTGCTGGTGGACGGCACACCGCGCGGGCGCGAGTACGTGCTCACCCGGGGCGACAAGCGGTCCTTCCCGTTCAAGACGGACAAGGAGCAGGCCGAGCGGATCCAGCTGCTGCTGGCGCACGGCTACCGGCAGCTGTGGGCCGAGGACGGGGTCGTGCTGCTGCACCGGGAGGGCGACGAGCCGATCCCCGGCGAGCACGTGCCGGGGCCGGGCAGCAAGCCGGTCCAGGACGAGGTCCCGACCGACGTCGGACACAACCTGTTCCGCGGCTGAGCGCGGGGCCCGAACACGCCGGAGGGCCGGCCGGAACGACGTCCGGCCGGCCCTCCGGGGCGGGTCAGGGGCGGTCCGAGCCGGTGTAGTGGCCGCTCTGGTGGGAGCCCTGGGACGGGACGGCGCCGTAGTGGCCGGGCCGGTGGCCGCGCGGGTGCCGGGTCAGCCGGTAGCCGAGGATGCCGGCCAGCGCGGCCAGGAAGCCGCCGCCGATCGTCCAGTACCAGCGGCTGTTCCAGCCGGAGAACCAGCCGGTGTACCAGTGCTCCTCCTGGGCCACCGGGGCGGCCGCCTTGGCCGTGCTCGCGCCGCCGCCGGCCGGCGGGACCAGCGGGGCCTTCAGCTCGCCGCCCTCCGGCTGGGCGTTGTCCGCGTCGCCCTTGGCGGCGACGTGCAGCTGCACCGAGGAGGCCAGGCCGAGGTCCGGCTGCGGGACGTCGCTGACCGACAGCCGCACGTAGTAGGTGCCGGGCAGCGGGTCGCCGGACCACGGCTCGGCCCAGGTGCGGACCTCGCGCAGGGTGCAGTTCAGCGCCAGCGAGCCGGCGCTCTGCTCGGCGGTGGCGTTCTGGGTGCCGGCGGTGCACGCCTGGCGGCGGCGCAGCCCGTCGAAGACCTCGACGGACCAGGTCTGCGGGCCGTGCCGGTCGGCCGAGGGGGCCAGGCCGACGGTCAGGTTGACCGTCGGGGTCTGGCCCTCGGCGGCGCCGAACGCCCAGTACAGGTAGTCACCGGTGGAGACGGAGACGTTGGCGTCCTGGTTGGGCGAGAGGTTGACCGCGGTCAGGAAGGAGGTGCCGGCCTTGGTGGCCGGGGCCGGGGTGCCGCTCGCACTGGCCGAGGGGGACGGCGAGGCGGCCGAGGCGGCCGGGGCGCCCAGGGCGCTCAGGGCCAGGGCGGGCAGCAGGGCGAGGGCGGCGAGGGCGCCGCGGATCGTCGTACGCATGGTCAGTTCTCCCGCCAGACGGCGATGCGCCAGCGCGCGATCCAGCCGAAGACCAGACCGAAGGCCAGGCCGGCCAGGGTGAGGGTGAGCAGCAGGATCCAGCCGCGGCCGAGGCCCATCGCGGCGCCCTCCGGGGCGGGCGAGGCGGAGGCCAGGTCGACGGTCAGCTCCAGCGGCAGGCCGGGGTCGGCCAGCACGCCGGCCTGCGGGGCCAGCGAGTTGCTGACGACCAGGCAGACCGTGGTCTCCGGCTTCTCCTTGGAGTCCTTGGTGGCCGTGGGGCTCGCGGTGACGTAGCCCTTGGAGTCGTCGGTGGACCAGCGCAGGCCGGTGGAGACCACGTCGGTGCGGCTGCTGCCGGCGTCGGTGCCGCGGACCAGTTCCTGGCCGGTCGCGCTGGTGGCCTGGAGCAGCACCCCGTAGTCCCGGGCCACCGGGCGGTCGAGGGCGACGCTGACCGAGGCGCGCAGCTCCTGGCCGGACTTGACCGGGACCTTGTAGACGCGGTGCTCGGAGAACTTCTCGCGGTCGGTGTAGACGCCCGGGGCGAGCACCGGGGCGCTCTCGCACTTGTCGGTGCCGGTGGTCTTGACCGGGGTCACCGTGTAGGTGTCGTTGGAGCGGTCGACCAGCTGCTTCACCTTGTCGGTGAGCTGCTCCTGGGTGCGGACGTCGGTGTAGGTGCCGCCGGTCGCGTTGGCGATGCAGAGCAGCTGCTGGCGGGTCTTGTCGTCGTGGGCCAGGCCCAGGGTGTCGACCACCAGGTGGATGCCCTGGGAGGCGAGTTCGCGGGCGACGTCACAGGGGTCGGGCGGGGTGCAGGTGTCCTCGCCGTCGGTGATCAGCACCACCCGGCGGGTGGTCTCGCCCTTGCCGAGGTCCTGGGCGGCGCCGCGCAGCGCCAGGCCGATCGGGGTCCAGCCGGTGGGGCGCAGGGTGGCGACGGCGGTCTTGGCCTCGACCTTGTTGGTCTTGCCGACCGGGTACAGCTGCTTGGTGTCCTGGCAGCCCTGGGCCTTGTCGTTGCCGGGGTAGTTCGCCCCCAGGGTGCGGATGCCGAACTCGGTCTCCGCGGGCAGCGCGTCGATCACCTCGTTCAGCGACTGTTGGGCCACCGCGATGCGGCTCTTGCCCTGGATGTCCGCCTCGCGCATGGAGCCGCTGACGTCCAGGACGAGGTCGACCCGGGGCGCCTCCTTGGTCGCGGGAGCGGCGCCGGCTGATGGTTCGTCGGCGTGGGCGGGCAGGCCGAGGAGCAGCGAGGCGCCCGTTATCGCCACTGCTGCCAGCAGGCTGCCGAGCCTGGTCTGTGGTCGTCGTCCGGTAGTCACCCGGCCGATCCTAGGGCGTGTCCGACAATTCCCGCCGGGTGCGCGACGCCGGTGCACGCACCTCGCCGCGTTGTCGTCGGTCGCCGATGCTCCGCATGGACTCCCTCCTCCGCCTTGCGATGCACGCACCCCGACGCCGCGCCCTGATCCGACGCCAATTGTCGGACACGCCCTGGGGATCATCAGTTCGCCATGGCGAAACGGGCCCGGATCGTGCTTCGACCAGCTCCGGCGTGAACTCCGGCGCACAGCTTGGGAATCCGTGCTTTCACAGCGGCCTTACGCGGCCTGGATAGCCTTCCTCTCGGGACGGATCGGGAGCGGGGGAGCGATGGAGCTGACGGCGGTCGGCAAGCGGTACGGGCGGCGGGAGCGGTGGATCCTGCGCGGGGTCGATCTGGCGGTCGGGCCGGGCGAGCTGGTGCGGATCGCCGGGCGGAACGGGAGCGGCAAGTCGACGCTGCTGCGGCTGGTCGCCGGGATCGAGCGTCCGAGCACGGGGCGGGTGGCGCGGCCCGGCCCGGCGGCGTACGTGCCCGAGCGCTTCCCGCCGGCGCTGCCCTTCGACGCCGCCTCCTACCTGCTGCGGGTGGGGCGGGTGCACGGGCTGTCGGCGGAGTGGGCGCGGCGGCGGGCGGGGGAGCTGCTGGACCGGTTCGGTGTCGCGGACCGGGCGGGCACGCCGTTGAGCCGGCTGTCGAAGGGCACCTGCCAGAAGGTCGCGGTCGCCCAGGCGCTGCTCCCCGAGGCGCGGGTGCTGCTGCTGGACGAGGCGTGGACCGGGCTGGACCCGGAGGCCCGGGCGGTGCTGGACGAGGCCGCCGCCGAGCGGGCGGCGGCGGGCGGCACGGTGCTGTTCGTCGACCACGACCCGGCCCGGCTGGCCGGGTTGACCAGCGCCGCGTACCGGGTCGGTGCGGACGGCGTGCTGCGGCCGGTCGAGGACGGGGTGCCGGAACCGGCGGCGGGCGGCCCGGTGATGGAGGTCGAGGTGGACGTCCCGGACGGCGCCCCGCTGCCCACGGCGCTGCCGGGGGCGCCGGAGGTCACCGCGCTGGCCGGGACGGCGGTGCGGCTGGCGGTGCCGGCCGCGCACTCGGACGCGCTGCTGCGCCGGCTGCTGTTGGGCCGCCCGGCCGTCCGGGTGCTGGCGGTGCGTCGGCGCGAGGAGGGGGAGCGGTGACGGCGCGGATCGGTGCGCTGACCCGGTACCACCTGGAGCTGCTGCTGCGCTCGCACGCCTGGCTGCCGCCGTTCCTGGCGTACGCGGTGCTGCTGGTGGTCGGGGTGGCGGCGGGGGACCCGCTGCTGGGCGGCCTCGGCTTCGGCGCGGGGGTGCTGCTGCCGGTGAGCGCCTGGTACGTGCGCAGTGCGCTGAGCGCGGAGCCGCCGGCCTCGCGGGCCTGCCTGGTGGCGGCGGCGGGCCCGGTCCGGGTCCACCTGGGGGCGCTGCTGGCGGCGCTGACGGTGTCGCTGGTGCTGGCGGTCGGTCAGGTGGCGGCGGTCTGGTGGACCAGCGGGCCGGTGGTCGGTCAGGGGGCGCGGCAGGAACCGGGGACCGGGCCGGCGGTGCTGGCCGGGCTGGTGGCCTCCGTGGTCTGCGCGCTGCTGGGGGTGCTGGCCGGGGCGGTGGCGAACCGTCCGGTGCTGGTCCACGCGCAGTACGGCATCCCGGCGGCGCTGGGGCTGGCCACGCTGCTGCTGGTGGTGCCGGCCTCGCCGGCCAACGCGGCGGTGCGCGGGCTGGTGTCGGCGGCCCGGACCGGCCGGGTCGCGGTGCCGTGGCCGAGCCTGCTGGCCGCCGCCGTCCTGCTGGCGGCGGTCGGCGCGGGGGTGGCGGCGTTGGCCGGGCGGCGGCCGGAGTGAGGGCCGGGGGCGGATCGGCGGGCCCGGGTGATTCGGGCATCGGCGGACACACCGTGGCGGAGTGTCAAAAATACGGATAGCACTCGTTAGGGTGACGAACCGGGACACGGGCGCCGCCGCACCGGCGCCCGGACCCTCCCCGCTAGACCGCGACCCCCAGGACGGTCCGTGGCGACACCCTCCGCCGTGCCGAGATCCGCCGCCGGGCCGAGCCGGCCGGTGCCGACCAGGCGCACCACCGAGCTCGTCCTGGTGGTCGGCGCCGTCCTGATCGCCGTGTTCGGCTACGTCGAGGTCGGCGTCAACCTGGACGGCCACGTCCCGGCCGACGCGGCCGAGTACGGCGCCGCGCTGGGCGTGCTCGCCCTGGCGGCGCACGCCGTGGTCCGGTGGCGGGCCCGGTACGCGGACCCGCTGCTGCTGCCGATCGCGGTGCTGCTGAACGGGATCGGGCTGGTGGTGATCTACCGGCTCGACCGGGCCACCCCGGGGCGCGGCGCCGCCTCCACCCAACTGCTCTGGTCGGCGCTGGGGGTGGCGCTGTTCATCGCGGTGGTGCTGCTGGTGCGCGACCACCGGCGGCTGCGGCGCTACGCGTACGTCGGGGCGCTGGTGGCGCTGGTCCTGCTGGTGCTGCCGATCTTCTTCCCGCCGGTGTACGGCTCCCGGATCTGGGTCGTGGTCGGGCCGCTCTCCTTCCAGCCGGGGGAGTTCGCCAAGATCCTGCTGGCGGTCTTCTTCGCCGCGTACCTGGCGGTGCACCGGGACGCGCTGGCGCTGACCGGCCGCCGGGTCTGGCGCTGGCAGCTGCCGCGCGGGCGGGTGCTCGGGCCGGTGCTGCTGATCTGGGCGGCGTTCGTCGGCGTCCTGGTGCTGGAGACCGACCTCGGCACCTCGCTGCTGTTCTTCGGCCTGTTCGTGGTGATGCTCTACGTGGCGACCGCGCGCACCGGCTGGATCGCGATCGGCCTGGGCCTGGCCGCCGTCGGGGCGGTGACGGTGGGCTGGCTCTCGCCGCACGTGCACAGCCGGGTCGCGGACTGGCTGGACCCGCTGGGCTCGATCGAGGCGGGCCGGGGCGCCAACCAGATCGCCCAGTCGCTGTTCGCCTTCGCCTGGGGCGGCGAGCTGGGCACCGGGCTCGGCAACGGGCACTCGGTGCTGATCGGCTTCGCCGCCAAGTCGGACTTCATCCTCGCCACGATCGGCGAGGAGCTCGGGCTGACCGGGCTGACCGCGGTGTTCCTGTTGTACGCGGCGCTGGTCTCGCGGGGCTTCCGGACCGGCATCGCGCTGCGCGACCCGTTCGGGCGGCTGCTGGCGATCGGGCTGGCCGCGATCGTCGGCCTCCAGGTGTTCGTGGTGGCGGGCGGGGTGCTCGCGCTGATCCCGCTGACCGGGATGACCATGCCGTTCATCGCCCAGGGCGGCTCCTCGGTGGTCACCAACTGGATCATCGTCGCGCTGCTCGTGCGGATGAGCGACGACGCCCGCCGGCCCGTGACCGGGGAGGTCTGATGGCGCGCGTCCGGGCCAGGGGCAACGGCCCGCAGGGGCTGCCCGGCATCTCGGTCACCGGGCGCCGGGCGGGCACCTTCTGCCTGCTGCTGGTCGCGGCGCTGTGCGTGCAGGCCACCCGGGTGCAGGTGTTCCAGGCGCAGGACCTCGACCGCAACAGCGCCAACCAGCGGCTCACCGTCGAGCGGTACGCCCAGCCGCGCGGCGACATCCTGGTCGGCCCGGACCCGGTGACCGGCTCCGAGCCGACCGGCGGCCGGTACGCGTACAAGCGCGGCTACACCGACGGCCCGACCTACGCGGCGGTCACCGGCTTCGCCTCGCAGGCGTACGGCACCACCCAGCTGGAGGGGACCGAGGACGAGCTGCTGACCGGCACCGACGGCCGGCTGGCGGGCTGGTCGGTCTGGGACGCCGTCTCCCGCCGGCAGAACCCCGGCGGGGACGTCCACACCACGCTGAACCGGGCCGCGCAGCAGGCCGCGATGCGCGGGCTCGGCGACCAGAAGGGCGCGGTCGCCGCGATCGAGCCGGCCACCGGGCGGATCCTGGCGCTGGCCAGCACGCCCTCCTACGACCCGGGCTCCTTCGCCGGGTACGGCGCCGACGACCAGGAGGCCTGGAACCGGCTGCAGGCCGACGCCGACCAGCCGATGCTCAACCGGGCGCTGCGCCAGACCTACCCGCCGGGTTCGACCTTCAAGGTGGTCACCGCCGCGGCCGCGCTGGCGGCCGGGGTGGTCACCGACCCGGCCGCGCCGACCGGGGCGCCCTTCCCGTACGTGCTGCCCGGCACGACCACGCCGCTGGTCAACGACACCCCGGCCTGCGACCGGGCCGACCTGTCGCTGGCCGCCGCGATGACCGCCAGCTGCAACAGCGTGCTCGGCTACCTGGGGGTGCGGACCGGGCTGGACCGGATGGCCGAGATGGCCGGGAACCTCGGCTTCAACGACGCGAGGCTGGACGTCCCGGTGCGGGCTGCCCGGTCGAACTTCGACACCCGGATGGACGAGTCGCAGCTGGCGCTCTCCTCGATCGGGCAGTTCGACACGGCGGCCACCCCGCTGACGATGGCGATGGTCGCGGCTGGGGTGGCCAACGACGGGACGGTGATGCGGCCACAGCTCGTGGACCGGCTGACCAGGAGCGACGGCACCACGGTGCAGCTGATGAAGCCGGCCGTGTACCGGCGGGCGATGACCCCGGCGGTGGCCGGGCAGGTGCGCGGGCTGATGACCGGCGTGGTGGAGAACGGCACCGGCGGCAACGCCCGGATCGCCGGGGCGGTGGTCGGCGGCAAGACCGGGACGGCCCAGCACGGGGTGGGCAACAGCGGGACGCCGTACGCCTGGTTCATCGCCTGGGCGGCGCCGGCCGGCTCGGACGCGGTGCCGCCGGTGGCGGTCGCCGTGGTGGTCGAGGACAGCGGGGCCACGGACGTCACGGGAGGCGCGCTGGCGGCGCCGATCGCCCGGTCGGTGATGCGGGCGGTGCTCGGCGGATGATCTCCGCAGGTGCGCTGAGCTGCTGCTTTAGCGACCGGGCGGAGGATGCGCCGTTTACGAAGTGTCCGGTTTGTACATCGATATGCGCCGATTCGTACAATGCGCTGGTTGGGACTGTTCGTTTGCGACACTGGTGCTTTCGCGGGGTACTGTCCCATGTTTGTTCGGTTGGTCCCCGATGACACCCCCTGGCACGTCGGGTGACCGACTGCAAGGACACCCTCCCCCGCCCAGAAGGACCGTGGTTTTGGCCAGCAACACCATCGGTGCGCGTCTGCTGCGACGCAAGCCCGTCTCGACACTGATCGCCGAGACCGAAGGCGAGGACGTCCTCCCGGCCGGCGCGCCCGAGGAGGGCGGGCGCTCCGGCATCCACCTGCGCCGCTCGATCGGCCTGTGGCAGCTGTCCTCGATCGGCATCGGCGCGACCATCGGCACCGGCATCTTCTTCGTGCTGAACACCGCGGTGCCCTCGGCCGGCCCGGCCGTCATCCTGTCCTTCGTGATCGCCGCGGTCACCGCCGGACTCACCGCGCTCTGCTACGCCGAGATGGCCTCCGCGATCCCGGTCTCCGGCTCCTCGTACTCCTACGCCTACGCCACCCTCGGCGAGGGCGTCGCCTTCGCCGTCGGCATCTGCCTGCTGATGGAGTACGGCGTCTCCGCCTCCGCGATCGCGGTGACCTGGGCCGAGTACCTGAACAAGTTCCTCGACCTGACCTTCGGGGTCACGATCCCCGAGCAGCTCTCCGGGGCGCCGGACAGCGGCCACTGGTTCAACCTGCCGGCGCTGCTGCTGGTCTTCATGGTCTGCTTCCTGCTGATCCGCGGCGTCAGCGAGTCGGTCAAGGTCAACGCGGTGATGGTCGCGATCAAGATCGCGATCCTGCTGATGTTCATCGGCATCGCGCTCACCGGCTTCCACTCCGGCAACCTGACCCCGTTCATGCCGCTCGGCATCAGCGGCGTGCAGATCGCCGCGTCCAGCATCTTCTTCTCCTTCATCGGCCTGGACGCCGTGTCCACCGCCGGTGAGGAGGTCAAGAACCCGCGCCGCACCCTGCCGCTGGCGATCATCATCTCGCTGGTCGTGGTGACCCTGCTCTACATCCTGGTCGCGCTGGCCGGCATCGGCGCCCAGCCGTGGACCAAGTTCGACGGCCAGGAGGCCGGCCTCGCCCAGATCCTCCAGGACATCACCGGCCAGAGCTGGCCCGCGATCGTCTTCGCGATCGGCGCGATCGTCTCGATCTTCAGCATCACCCTCGTGGTGATCTACGGCCAGACCCGCATCCTGTACTCGATGGGCCGCGACGGCATGCTGCCCAAGCGCTTCGCCAAGCTCTCCCCGCGCAGCGGCACCCCGGTCTGGAACACCGTCGTGGTGGGCCTCGGCGTCGGCGCGCTGGCCGCGTTCATCCCGCTGCGGGTCCTGGCCGACATCACCAGCCTCGGGACGCTCATCGCCTTCTCGGTGGTCTCGATCGGCGTGATCGTGCTGCGTCGCACCCAGCCCGACCTGCCACGCGGCTTCAAGGTGCCCGGCTACCCCGTCGTCCCGCTGATCAGCGTCGGCTTCTGCGTCTACCTGATCACCGGCCTGCACGCCGACACCTTCCGGGCCGGGGCGATCGCCCTCGTCGTCGCCGTGGTCGTCTACTTCGGCTACAGCATCAAGCACTCCCGACTGGAGCAGGCCGAGCCGCAGTCCGCGCCCTCGGACAGCGCCGCCGGCTGACCCGGAGGCAAACCCCGTGTGAAGGGCCGCCGACCGCCACCGCGTCCGGCGGCCCTTTTCACGCCAACGCCCGTCCGGTGTCCGACACCATGGCGACAGGGCCCGGCTCCCACCCATAACCTTCCACCATGGTGAGCACCCGCACGCCCGGCTACCCCCGCCCGCGCGGCCGCTTCACCGGCCGCGGCGGAACGCCGGCCCAGACCTCCACGACCGAGGCGCCGTCCAGGCCACGACGGCCGCAGCGCGGCCTCTCCGTCCGGCCCTTCCCCCGCCAGCGCGGCGAGAGCACGTTTCCGCCCACGCCCGCCCGGCTGAACACCGCCCGGCTGGCCGGGCTCGCCTCGACGCGGACCGTCCACCTGCTCGGCTGCCTCGTCGCGGCCGGCTGGGCCGCCGCCTTCCCGCTCGTCTCCGACCTGCCCAACCAGCGGCAGTGGGGCCTGATCGCGGCCCCCGGCTACGTGCTGGCCGGAGTGCTCTGCCTGACCCTGCCGCGCCGCTTCGCGGCCAAGGCGGCCGCCTCGGTCGCCCTGGTCGGGGCCGTCCTGGTGCCGCTCGGGCTGCTCGCCCTGCAGGGCCGCCACCAGTCCGAGGTCATGGTGGTCGAACGCTCGGCCCACCTGCTGCTCACCACCGGCACCGCGTACCTGCCGCACCCGGCGGTGGTCACCGACTACAACCCGTACCTGCCGGCGATGTCCCTGTTCGGGATGCCGCGCCAGCTGTTCGGCGACTCCACCGCCGTCGCGCGGGTCGCCGGGGACGCCCGGATCTGGTTCGCGCTGACCTTCTTCGTCTGCATGCTGGCCGCCTGGCGGCTGCTGCGGCCCGCCCGCCCCGGCGGCGGCGACGGGCGCGCTCCGCTGCTGCCGCTGGCCGTCCTCACCGCCTCGCCGCTGATCGCGCTCGCCCTGGTGGTCGGCGGGGTGGACCTGCCGCTGATCGGCGTCTGCTGCCTGGCCATGGCGCTCGCCGAGCGGGACCGCACGGTCGCCGCCGGGCTGGTGCTCGCCCTCGCCTGCACCCTGAAGTGGACGGCCTGGCCCGCGCTGCCGGTGGCCGTCCTGCTGCTCTGGCGGCTGTACGGCCGGCGCCCGGCGGCCCGGACCGCGCTGATCGGGGTCGGGGTGAGCGCGCTGGTGATCCTGCCCTCCGCGCTGACCCAGGCCGACGCGCTGCGCGAACAGGTGGTGCGCTTCCCGCTCGGGATGACGGCGATCCGCACCCCGGCGGGCAGCCCGCTGCCCGGCAAGGTGCTGGCCGGCTTCGGGCCGACCGGGCACGCGATCTCGCTGGCGCTGATGACCGTGGCCCTGGTCGCGGTGGCGATCTGGCTGCTGGCCCGGCCGCCGGTCTCCGCGATCGCCGCGGCCGACCTGCTGGCCGCCGGGCTCGCGATCGCCTTCATGCTGGCCCCGGCCGGGCGGTTCGGGTACCTGGCGCTGCCGGCGGTGCTGGTGATCTGGCCCCGGCTGGCGGCCCGGCGCTGGAGCAGCCGACGCCCGGTCCCGCCGGGCCGGGTGCGGCGGGGAAGGCCGCAGCCCGCCCTGCCGCGAGGCTGAGCGGGCTGTCGGCGGCCCGCCCGGCTCCGGGCGGGCGGGGGCTTGCGGGGGCTCAGCGGCCGCCGGCGGCCTTCAGGATGGAGGCGACGGCCGGGCCGGCCGCGTCCACGCCGTGGCCGCCGCCCTGCACCTCGGCGGCCACCGCGACGTTGCCGCGGTAGGCGGTGAACCAGCTGTTGGTGACGTCGACCCCGGCGACCTCGGCGGAGCCGGTCTTGGCGCCCGCGTTGTCGGTGATGCCGGCCATCACGTCCCTGGCGGTGCCGCCGGTGGCGGTGGCCGCCATCATCGCCTTCAGCTTGGCGTCGACGTCCGGGGAGAGCGGGCGGGCGGCCTTCTGCTGCGGCAGCTCGGCGACCAGGATCGGCTGCTTGAACTCGCCGCTCTGCACGGTGGCGGTGACCGAGGCGATGGCCAGCGGGTTCATCTGGACCTTGCCCTGGCCGATGTAGTTCATGGCCTGCTCGTCCTTGCTGCCCGGCGCCGCCGGAACCTTGCCGTCGGTGTTCGGCAGGCCGGTCTTCCACTCCAGGCCGATGCCGAACACGTCCTTGGCCGTGCCGTTCAGCGTCTCGGGCTTGAGGCTGGTCAGGCCCTGGTTGATGAAGGCGGTGTTGCAGGACATCATGAAGTCCTGCTGGAGCGTGTTGTTCGGGAAGGCGCCCGGGAACGAGTTCGGGATCGCGTGCGGGTTGCTGCTCTTCTCCGGGCAGGCCACCACGGTGTCCGGGTTGACGCCGTTCTCCAGCAGCGCCGCCGAGGTGACGATCTTCATCGTCGAGCCCGGGGCGAGCAGCCCGGCGAAGGCCCGGTTCTGGCCGGTGGCCGGCGAGTTGGCGAAGGCCAGCACCTGACCGGTGCTCGGCTCGATCGCGACGATGGAGCCGGGCTTGCCCGCCAGGTCGGTCATCGCCTTCTCGGCGGCGGCCTGGAGGGTGTTGTCGATGGTGAGCTTGAACGGCTTGCCGGGCTTCGGCTCGACGATCGTGAACAGCTTGTCCTGGGGGCCCTTGCCGGCCGGGTCGGAGATCACCACCGCGCTGCCCGCGTCCTGGTCCTTGGCCGGGTCCGGCGGCAGCAGCTTGTTGGCGTTGTCCTGGAGGGTGGTCAGCAGCGACTGGGTGAGCGAGGCGCCCTGGACCGGCTTGCCGTTGCGGTCGACCACGGTGGACGGCGGGGCGAAGACCGGCTGGACGGCGATGGTCTCGTTGCCGGACAGGTGGGGGTGGATCACCGACGGCGCCCAGTGCACGGCCGGGGTGTTGTCGCTCATCTTCACGACGCCCAGGAAGCCCTGGTAGTCCCAGGCCCGGTTGGTGCCCGCGAACTCGGCGCGCGCCTTGTAGGACATCAGCGTGCCGGTGGGCGCGGGCGTGGCGGCCGCGGACGGCGAGTCGCCGGCGCCCGGCGTGCCGGTGGCGCCCGGGGTCGCGGAGGCCCCGGCGGTCGGCTTGGCGGCCGGGGCGGGGGTGCCGGTGGCGGCGGAGAAGACCTGCTGGGTGGTCGGGCCGAAGGGGGTGAGGGTCAGCGCGCTCGGCTTGACCTGGTCCCGGAAGGCGGTCAGACCGGCGGTGGCCGCGGCCGGGTCGTCGGTCAGCGAGGCCGCCTTGGCGATGTCGCCGGCCGCCCAGGCCGTCAGGAAGTCCTTCAGTCCGGCCGTCGCCTGGTCGGCGGTCGGCGGCTCGGCGACCACGGTGCGCGGCTTCTTGCCACCGGATACGCCGTCCGACTCGCTCACCAGGCTGTACACGCCGTAGCCGCCGCCCGCGAGGACGGCGATGGACACGCCGGTGATGATGCCGATCTTCGCGCCACTGCGCATGGTGCAGGTCCCCCAGGGGTCTCGCGGCCGGGCGCAACCGGCGGGGCCGGAAACGCGGTACCCCTCCACCCTAGGCAGCGCGGATCGGTGCGCCGGCGAATCGCCCGGCACTTGTGACGGATCTGGTACGTGTTGTGCACCGCATACGGACGGTTCGCGGGAACGCGGTGTGCCTGGGGCGGCGGGTCAGATCCAGGTGTTGAACCACATCCGGCGGCGCCAGTCCTCCAGCGGGATGGTCTGCCCGGTGAAGAGCGGGTAGAAGAAGAGGAAGTTCCAGACGATCAGCAGGACCAGCAGTCCGGCCGCCGCGGAGCCGATGATCCGGCGGTCCCGGGAGGCGCCGGCCGGCCCGATCAGGGCGCCGATCAGCATCGTCACCGCGAGCACCAGGAACGGGACGAAGACCACCGCGTAGAAGAGGAAGATCGTCCGCTGCTGGTAGGCGAACCAGGGCAGGTAGCCGGCGGCCAGGCCGCAGAGCAGCGCGCCGGCCCGCCAGTCCCGCCGGGCCGCCCAGCGCCACAGGCAGTAGGCCAGCGCCGCGATGCCCGTCCACCACAGCAGCGGGGTGCCGATGCCCAGCACCTCGCGGGCGCAGTCGGCGGCGGTGCAGCCGGCCTGGCCGTACTTGGGGGACTCGTAGAAGAAGGACACCGGCCGGCCCAGCACCAGCCAGGACCACGGGTTGGACTGGTAGGTGTGCGGGTCGCTCAGGCCGACGTGGAACTCGTAGACCGTGGTGTGGTAGTGCCACAGCGAGCGCAGGGCCTCGGGTATCCACGGGAAGTCGGTGGAGCGGCCGACCGCCCAGTCCCGGCCCCAGCCGCCCTGGCCGGGAGCGGTGCTGCTGGCGAACCAGCCCCACCAGGACGCGATGTAGACCGCGACCGCGACCACGACCACCGAGACGAAGGCCGGCAGCACGTCCCGGGCGAGCACCGCCACGAACGGGCGCGGGGCGCCGGCCAGGCGGCGGGCGCCGACGTCCCAGAGCACCGTGAGCAGACCGAAGGCCGCCGCGACGTACAGACCGCTCCACTTGGTGGCGCAGGTCAGGCCGACGCAGGCGCCGGCCGCGATCCGGTACGGGCGCCAGCCCAGGCCCAGCCGCTGGGCGAGCCGGGCGTCCTCGACCCCGCCCAGCCGCCGGGCCAGCAGGGCCCGGGTGCGGTCGCGGTCCAGCAGGAGGAAGCCGAAGGCGGCGAGGGTCCAGAACATCACCACCAGGTCGAGCAGCGCGGCCCGGCTGAGCACCAGGTGCAGGCCGTCCACCGCGAGCAGCAGGCCCGCCACGCAGCCCAGCAGGGTGGAGCGGAACATCCGGCGGGCGATCCGGGCCACCATCAGCACCGACAGGGTGCCGAGCAGGGCCACCGCGAACCGCCAGCCGAAGGGGTTCATGCCGAACAGCTGCTCGCCCAGGCCGATGATCCACTTGCCGACCGGCGGGTGCACCACGTACGAGGGCGTCGCCCGGTACGGGACGGCCGCGCCCGGCGTCATGATCGTGGTGTTGGCGTCCTCCGGCCAGTTGATCTCGTAGCCGCCGTGCCAGAGCGCGTACGCGTCCTTGGCGTAGTACGTCTCGTCGAAGATGATCGCGTGCGGCTGCCCCAGGTTCGTGAACCGCAGGAGGCCGGCGAAGACCGCCACCGCGACCGGACCCAGCCAGCCGGCCCAGCGGCAGAGGAAGAACCACAGGCCCTGCGGCAGCGAGACGCCCAGCCGCAGCAGCAGCGGCGACTGCGGCACGTCCCGGGGCGTCACCCGGGGGCCGTCCGGCATCGGCGGGGCCAGGCGCTCGGTGAGCGTCCCGGTGGGGCGGGCCGTGTAGCCGAACCGGGCCAGGCGCTCGCGCCAGCCGGCCGGCCCGTCCTGCGGTGGGCGGGGGGACGGCAGGCCGACGCCGCCGTACGCGGAGTGGTCCGTACCAGTGGGCGCCTGGGCCGCCGTGTCGCCGTTCATCCGCCACATCGTAGGGGCGCTCTTCGCACGCGTGTCCGCTCCCTCGGAAGCTGACCGAATCGTCACCAAAAACCCCGGGCGCCCGACAGCTGCGAGGATGGGGACCGTGACAGGAGTACTCGTTCTCGCAGGCACCCCCATCGGCGACGTCTCGGACGCCCCGCCCCGGCTCGTCGACGAACTGGCCACGGCGGACGTGATCGCGGCCGAGGACACCCGGCGGCTGCGCCGGCTCACCCAGGCACTCGGGGTGACCCCGGCGGGCCGGGTGGTCTCCTACTTCGAGGGGAACGAGGTCGGCCGCACCCCCGAACTGGTCGAGGCGCTGCTCGGCGGCGCCCGGGTGCTGCTGGTCACCGACGCCGGCATGCCCTCGGTCTCCGACCCCGGCTACCGGCTGGTCGCCGCCGCCGTGGCCGCCGACGTCAAGGTCACCGCGGTGCCCGGGCCCTCGGCGGTGCTCACCGCCCTCGCGCTGTCCGGCCTGCCGGTGGACCGCTTCACCTTCGAGGGCTTCCTGCCGCGCAAGAGCGGCGACCGGGCCCGGCAGCTCGCCTCGATCGCCGCCGAACCGCGCACCATGGTCTTCTTCGAGGCGCCGCACCGGATCGCCGAGGCGCTGACCGCGATGGCCGGGGCGTTCGGGCCGGAGCGGCCGGCCGCCGTCTGCCGCGAGCTCACCAAGACCTACGAGGAGGTCAAGCGCGGGCCGATCGGTGAGCTGGCCGCCTGGGCGGCCGAGGGCGTCAGGGGCGAGATCACCGTCGTGGTCGCCGGCGCCCCGCCGACCGCGCCCCAGGAGCTCACCCCGGCCGAGCTGGCCCGGCTGGTGGCCGTCCGCGAGGAGGCCGGGGAGCGCCGCAAGGAGGCCATCGCGGCCGTCGCGGTGGAGCTCTCGCTGCCCAAGCGGGAGGTCTTCGACGCGGTCGTGGCGGCGAAGCGGGAAGGCCTGGAAAGCGGCCTGGGAAAGGGGTGAATTCCGGGGGTTGCGTTGCTCACGGGGAGTCGTACCGTGGAGAGAAGGCCCCGGTAAACACCAGCTGAGCTGAAGTTTCGGCCGCGCTTCCCGGACCCTGCGAGGATTTTCGTATAGGTCTGACCAACGCGCATCCAAGTCTTCACAAGCCGGGCATCGGCCGGGGCGGTCCGGGCATTTCCTGGAAGGGAAAGACCCAGCCGGACGAGCGTCCGGCGGGCGCTGGGAGACGGCCATGAGCGATGTAGTCGGTACCCCCCGCAGTGGCAGCGCACTG
Organism: Kitasatospora sp. NPDC056273; assembly: GCF_042268845.1. Classification (NCBI taxonomy): domain Bacteria; kingdom Bacillati; phylum Actinomycetota; class Actinomycetes; order Kitasatosporales; family Streptomycetaceae; genus Kitasatospora; species Kitasatospora sp. NPDC056273. The sequence continues at coordinate 80,827 of NZ_JBHJSJ010000028.1, forward strand.
AGCACCGCCGGTCTGGCCGGCCGGCCGCACACTCCCGTCGAGACCGTACGGGAGGCCTACTCCTTCGCGTGCCTGCGCTGCGGGTACGGCTGGGAGCAGGCGTACGACATCGAACACCACGTGGCCAACGACGGGCACGTCGTGTTCGAGTACCACGCCAACGGCGTCCGGGTGCCGTCCCCGCTGCTCAAGCCGACCTGCCCGGGCTGCGGCGGCCACACCGTGCGGATCATGCGCGAGGGCCGGGTCGCCTCCGCCGACCAGGCCTGGCAGCACGCCCCCGGCTACCCGGCGCACGCCGAGCCGGCCGGGGCGCCCGCGGCGGCCGAGCCCACCCGGCCGCGCGGACGCTGGGCCCGGTTCTGGTCGCGGCTGCTGGGCTGACACCGGGGCGACGGAACGGGGACCGCCCCCGGCCGGGAACAACTCGGTCGAGGGCGGTCCGCGTGCCCGACTAAGCTTTCCGACCATGGCGGCCACTGCAGACCACAGCACCACCGGGGCGAGCACCCCGGCGTACTACGTTTCCACCCCGATCTACTACGTCAACGATCGCCCGCACCTCGGCCACGCGTACACCACCGTGGCGGGCGACGTCCTCACCCGCTGGCACCGCCAGCGCGGCGAGAAGGTGTGGTACCTGACCGGCACCGACGAGCACGGTCAGAAGATCATGCGGACCGCCGAGGCGAACGGCGTCAGCCCGCAGGAGTGGTGCGACAAGCTGGTCGAGGAGGCCTGGAAGCCGCTCTGGCAGCACCTGGAGATCGCCAACGACGACTTCATCCGCACCACCGAGGAGCGGCACACCGCCCGGGTGCAGGAGTTCGTCCAGGACCTGTACGACAAGGGCGAGATCTACAAGGGCGGCTACTCCGGCCCGTACTGCGTCGGCTGCGAGGAGTTCAAGCTCCCCTCCGAGCTGCTCGACGGCGCCACCGAGGACGAGAAGCTCTGCTCCGTGCACAAGCGGCCCGTCGAGTGGCTGGAGGAGGAGAACTACTTCTTCCGCCTCTCCGCCTACGGCCCGCAGCTGCTGGAGTTCTACGCGGCGAACCCGGACTTCATCCAGCCCGCCTCGGCCCGCAACGAGGTGCTGCGCTTCGTCGAGCAGGACCTCAAGGACCTCTCGATCTCCCGCTCCACCTTCGACTGGGGCGTGCCGCTGCCCTGGGACGAGAAGCACGTCCTCTACGTGTGGGTCGACGCGCTGCAGAACTACATCACCGCGGCCGGCTACGGCAGCGACCCGGAGCGCTTCGCCGAGCTGTGGCCCGCCTCGGTCCACCTCGTCGGCAAGGACATCCTGCGGTTCCACGCCGTCATCTGGCCCGCCATGCTGATGGCCGCCGGGCTGCCGCTGCCCAAGCGGGTCGTCGCCAACGGCTGGCTGATGGTCGGCGGCGAGAAGATGTCCAAGTCCAACCTGACCGGCATCGCGCCCACCGACCTCACCTCGCACTTCGGCGTGGACGCGTACCGCTACTACTTCCTGCGGGCGATCCCGTTCGGCACCGACGGCTCGTTCTCCTGGGAGGACTTCACCGCCCGGTACACCTCCGAGCTGGCCAACGACTTCGGCAACCTGGCCTCCCGGGTCGCCGCGATGGTCGGCAAGTACTTCGACGGGGTGCTGCCCGCCGCCACCGCCGCGGGCGACGCCGAGCAGGCCGTCGCCGACGGGCTGACCAGGGCCGTCGAGACGGCCGACCGGAAGATCGGCGAGGAGCTGGACTTCGCCGGCGGCCTCGCGGCGATCTTCGAGTTCGTCAAGCAGGTCAACGGCTACCTCACCGAGCAGGAGCCCTGGAAGGTCGCCAAGGACGACTCGGCCGAGGGCCGGGCCCGCCTGGCCACCATCCTCTACACCGCCGCCGAGGCGCTGCGCGCCACCGCCGTGCTGCTCAACCCGGTGATGCCGACCACCGCCGAGAAGCTGTGGGTCTCGCTGGGCGCCGAGGCCGCCGGGCTGGGCGCGCTCTCCGCGCAGACCGTCGCCACCGTCGCCGACTGGGGCCGGCTGCCCGCCGGTGCCACCGTCACCAAGGGCGAGATCCTCTTCCCGCGCCTCGAAGAGAAGCCGACCGCCTGACATGGCCGCCAAGGACGACGCCCGGTCGACCCCGCCGCCGCTGCCGGAACCCCTGGCAGTGGCGGTGGCCGACTCGCACACCCACCTCGACATGCAGTCCGGCACCCCCGCCGAGGGCCTGGCGAAGGCCGCCTCGGTCGGGGTCACCACGGTGGTCCAGGTGGGCTGCGACGTGCCCGGCTCGCGCTGGGCCGCCGAACTGGCGGCGCAGTACGAGCAGGTGCACGCGGCCGTCGCCCTGCACCCGAACGAGGCGCCGCGGATCTTCCTCGGCGACGCGGACGGCTGGTCCGGCCAGCAGCGGAAGGCCGGCGGCGCCGCCGCGCTCGACGAGGCGCTCGCCGAGATCGACCGGCTCGCCGCGCTGCCGCAGGTGGTGGCGGTCGGCGAGACCGGCCTGGACTACTTCCGCACCGGGCCGGAGGGCGTGGACATCCAGAAGGAGTCGTTCCGCCGCCACATCGAGATGGCCAAGCGGCACGGCAAGGCCCTGGTCATCCACGACCGGGACGCCCACGAGGACGTCATCGCCGTCCTGCTGGCGGAGGGCGCCCCGGAGCGGACCGTCTTCCACTGCTACTCCGGCGACGCGCAGATGGCGAAGACCTGCGCCGAGCACGGCTGGTACCTCTCCTTCGCCGGCCCGGTCACCTTCAAGGCCAACCAGCCGCTGCGCGACGCCCTGCTCGCCACGCCGCTGGACCGGGTCCTGGTCGAGACCGACGCCCCCTTCCTCACCCCGCACCCGTACCGCGGCCGCCCGAACGCCCCGTACCTGATCCCGGTCACGGTGCGCTCGATGGCCGCGACCCTGGGCCTGGCCGAGGACGAGCTGTCCACGGCCATCGCGGCGAACACCGCCCGGGCCTTCGGGTACTGACGCCGGGGCCCCGGGGCCCGAGCGCGCGGTCGGGGCCCCGTCCGGATCGGCGCGTGGTCGGGCCCCGTCCGGATCGGCGCGTCCGGACGGCGGCCCCGGCGCCCGTATCCTTGGCGCGTGAGCACCACCGACCCCACCTCTGACAGCCGCCCCCAGCCTCCGGCCGGGGGGACCCCCTTGCTGGGCAGTGCCGACATCCGGGAGCTGGCGGCCGCGTTCGGCGTGAAGCCGACCAAGCAGCGCGGGCAGAACTTCGTCATCGACGGCAACACCGTGCGGCGGATCGTCCGGGCCGCCGAGGTGACGGAGCAGGACGCGGTGGTGGAGGTCGGGCCCGGGCTCGGCTCGCTCACGCTGGCGCTGCTGGAGGTCGCGCGGCATGTGACCGCGGTCGAGATCGACCCGGTGCTGGCGCGGCACCTGCCGGACACCGTCGCCGCCCGGATGCCCGGCAAGGCGGACGCCTTCGACCTGGTGTTCAGCGACGCCATGGAGGTCACCGAGCTGCCCGGCCCGGCGCCCACCGCGCTGGTCGCCAACCTCCCGTACAACGTCGCGGTGCCCGTCCTGCTGCACATGCTGGCGACCTTCCCCAGCATCGAGCGGACCCTGGTGATGGTGCAGAGCGAGGTCGCCGACCGGCTCGCCGCCAAGCCGGGCAACAAGGTGTACGGCGTCCCGTCGGTCAAGGCCAACTGGTACGCCGAGGTGAAGCGGGCCGGCGCCATCGGGCGGAACGTGTTCTGGCCCGCCCCCAACGTCGACTCCGGGCTGGTCTCGCTGATCCGCCGCGAGCCGCCGAAGACCAGCGCCAGCCGCGAGGAGGTGTTCGCGGTGGTCGACGCCGCGTTCGCCCAGCGGCGCAAGACCCTGCGCGCCGCGCTGGCCGGCTGGGCGGGCTCCGCCGCCGGGGCCGAGCAGGCGCTCGCGGCGGCCGGCATCGACCACAGGCTGCGCGGCGAGATGCTGACGGTGGAGCAGTTCGCCGCGATCGCCGAGCACAAGCCCTCCCAGGCCGAGGGGGCCGAGGGGGCCGGTCAGCGGACCGGCCGGGCCGGGGCCGCCGAGCGCAAGCCGGTCCGGTCCGCGGCCGCCGAGCCCGGGGCCGCCGAGCCCGGGGCTGCCGAGCCCGCTGAGCCGGCGCCCGCGTCCGCCGAGCAGACGACCGAGGACAGCGAGTGATCACCGTACGGGTACCGGCCAAGGTCAACGTCCAGCTGGGGGTCGGCGGGCTGCGCGCCGACGGCTTCCACGACCTGGCCAACGTCTTCTTCGCCGTCGCCCTCGGGGACGAGGTCACCGCCACCGCGGCCGAGGGCGTGACACTGAGCTGCTCCGGGCCGGACGCCGCCGCCGTCCCGCTGGACGACAGCAACCTCGCCGCCCGCGCCGCCCGGCTGCTCGCCGCCCACCACGGCATCGCCGACCCGGGCGTGCACCTGCACATCGCCAAGGCCATCCCGGTGGCCGGCGGCATGGCCGGGGGCAGCGCCGACGGCGCGGCCGCGCTGGTCGCCTGCGACGCGCTCTGGCAGCTGGACACCCCGCTCCCCGTGCTGCTGGAGCTGGCCGCCGAACTCGGCTCCGACGTGCCGTTCGCCCTGGTCGGCGGCGTCGCCCTCGGCCGCGGCCGCGGCGAGATCCTGGAGCCGCTGGCCGTCGAGGGCACCTTCCACTGGGTCTTCGCGGTCGCCGAGGGCGGCCTGTCCACCCCCGCCGTGTTCCGCGAGTGCGACCGGCTGCGCGAGGAGGCCGGCACCGGCTCCAGCGACACCGACGTCCCCACCCCGGACGCCGACCCTGCGCTGCTCGCCGCCCTCGCCGAGGGCGACCCCGTCGCCCTGGCCGCCGCCCTCGCCAACGACCTCCAGCCCGCCGCGCTCTCGCTGCGCCCCGCACTCGCCGCCACCCTGCGGGCCGGCACCGAGGCGGGCGCGCTCGGGGCACTGGTCTCCGGCTCCGGGCCGACCTGCGCCTTCCTGGTCAAGGACGCCGAGGCCGCCGCCGCGGTCGCCGGGGCGCTGCGGGCCTCCGGCACCTGCCGGACCGCGCACGCCACCCACGGGCCGGTGCCGGGGGCGTCCGTCGCGGGCTGACGCGGTGAGGCCGCCGCGGCGGGCCCATTAGGCTGGGGAGATCGGGGTGTCCCGAGAGGGGCATCCGGCCGCCGAGCGGCGGGCCGCCCCGCGACCGCCGAACCCTGGAGCGCAGCACACGTGGCCGTCAACCTCGCCACCATCGAGTCCGTCACGAAGGTCTACGGCACCCGCGCCCTGCTGGACGCGGTCAGCCTGGGCGTCAGCGAGGGCGACCGGATCGGCGTCGTCGGCCGCAACGGCGACGGCAAGACCACCCTGATCCGGATGCTCGCCAAGCTGGAGGAGCCCGACGGCGGCCGGATCACCTGGAACGGCGGCCTCGAACCGGCCGTCCTCACCCAGCACGACTCGCTCGACCCGAAGGCCACCATCCGGCACGAGGTGATCGCCGGCCGGGCCGACCACGAGTGGCTCGGCGACGCCCGCATCCGCGACATCATCGAAGGCCTCTTCGGCGGCCTCGACCTGCCCGGCTTCGCCGACGGCCTGGACACCGTCATCGGCCCGCTCTCCGGCGGCGAGCGCCGCCGGATCGCCCTCGCCAAGCTGCTGCTCGGCTCGCCCGAACTGATCATCCTGGACGAGCCCACCAACCACCTCGACGTCGAGGGCATCAACTGGCTCGCCCAGCACCTGCAGAAGCGCCGCTCCGCGCTCGTCTGCGTCACCCACGACCGCTGGTTCCTCGACCAGGTCTGCACCCGGATGTGGGACGTCCAGAACGGCGAGGTGCACGAGTACGAGGGCGGCTACTCCGACTACGTCTTCGCCCGCGCCGAGCGCTCCCGGATCGAGGCCGTCGAGGAGCAGAAGCGCCAGAACATGGCCCGCAAGGAGCTGGCCTGGCTGCGCCGCGGCGCCCCCGCCCGCACCTCCAAGCCGCGCTACCGGATCGAGGCCGCCAACGCCCTGATCGCGGACGTGCCGGACCCGCGCGACAAGTCCGAGCTGATGAAGTTCGCCAACGCGCGGCTCGGGAAGACCGTCTTCGAGCTGGAGGGCGTGACCGTCACGGCCGGCCCGAAGCTGCTGCTGGAGAACCTCACCTGGCAGCTCGGCCCCGGCGACCGGATCGGCCTGCTCGGCGTCAACGGCGCCGGCAAGACCTCGCTGCTGCGCGCGATGCGCGACGCGTACGCCTCCGAGGGCGACGTCCAGCCGACGTCGGGCGTCATCAAGGTCGGCAAGACCGTGCGGCTGGCCTACCTGTCGCAGGAGGTCGCCGAACTGGACCCGGCGACCCGGGTGCTCCAGGCCGTCGAGCAGGTCCGCTCGCGGGTCGACCTCGGCAAGGGCCGGGAGATGAGCGCCGGCCAGCTCTGCGAGCAGTTCGGCTTCGGCAAGGACAAGCAGTGGACGCCGGTCGGCGACCTGTCCGGTGGCGAGCGCCGCCGCCTCCAGCTGCTGCGGCTGCTGATGGACGAGCCCAACGTGCTGTTCCTGGACGAGCCCACCAACGACCTGGACATCGAGACGCTCAACCAGCTGGAGGACCTGCTCGACGGCTGGCCCGGCTCGATGGTCGTCATCAGCCACGACCGCTTCTTCATCGAGCGCACCACGGACACCGTCCACGCGCTGCTCGGCGACAAGAAGATGCGGATGCTGCCGAACGGCGTCGACGAGTACCTGGAGCGCCGGGCCAGGATGGCCGCCGCGGCCACCGCCGCCGCTCAGGCCGGCGCCGCCGCCCCGACCGCCACGGCCGTCGCGGAGGACGGGGGCGCGGCCCCCGCGCTGTCCGGCGGGGACCTGCGGGCGGCGAAGAAGGAGATGCAGAAGCTGGAGCGGCAGATCGCCAAGCTGGACGAGAAGGAGTCCAAGCTGCACGCCCAACTCGCCGAGCACGCCGCCGACTTCTCCAAGGTCGCGGAGCTGGACGCGCAGCTGCGCGCGGTCCGGGACGAGAAGGAGGAGCTGGAGATGGGCTGGCTGGAGCTGGCCGAGCAGGTCTGAGCTAGTCGTCCGGTCGGGTACGGAGGAGCGCTTCGAGCTCCTCCGCCGCACGGCCCAGTGCGCTGCGCGTCGGGTCGTGCGGGGCGGGTGCTGTGACCGCCGGGGTCGCCGCGGCTGCCGGGGACGTCGGGGGTGTCGGCGCGCTTGGGGCCGTCGGCGGGCGGTGCGCGCGGGCGCTGGCGGTCAGTTCGTCCAACGCGCGCCGCACCCGGTCGACCTCGGCCGGGTCCGGCACCCGGCCGCCGTACCGGATCTGCGCCGCGAAGGCCGCCACCGCGCCGCCCAGCCGCTCCAGCGCCGCCGTCGCCGGCAGCCACCGCTCGGCCAGCCGGCCGGTGGGCGGCGGCTCGGCCAGCCCCTGCTGCACCTCCCGGCGGGCGTCCGCCAGGGCCCGGTAGGCCGTACGGCGCAGCCACACCTGGGCGGTTCCGGTCCGGCCGCCGTCCTGGCCGCTGTTCGGGCCGCTGTCCGGGCCGTCGTCCTGGCCGGCGCCGCGGACGACGGCGTCCAGGTAGGCCCGCAGCGCCGTCGTCGCGTCGACCAGCCTGGGCTCGATCCGGTGGCGCGGGCGCTCCGGCCACAGCAGGTAGCCGAAGAGCAGCACGATCGCGCTGGCCAGCACGGTGTCCAGGACCCGGGGCCAGAACTCGGCGGCGCTGCTCTGCCCGCCGAGCTGGAGCAGGACCAGCGCCATCGGCGTCATCACCACGGTGTTCAGCCCGTAGTGCGCCGCCGTGGCGTACGGGAGCAGGGCCACGCAGCCGGCGGCCATCGCGGTCAGCGCCCACTCGTCGGTGGTGGCCATGAGCAGCGCCGCGGTCACCGCCACCCCGAGCACCGTGCCGACCGAGCGGCTCACCGCGCGCAGGAACACCGAGCCGAGGTCCGGCTTCAGCACGAAGGCGATCGTCATCGGCACCCAGTAGCTCTTGCTGAGCGGGTAGTTGGCGGTGACCGCCGAACCGACCGCGATGCACAGCGCGACCCGCAGCCCGTACCGGACCGAACCCCGGGACAGCAGCCGCACCCGCAGCCGCCAGGGGTCCGGCGGCGGCGCGGGGGCGGTGCCGAGCCGGGTGTCGCGGCCGGCCACGGTGTCGGCGGCGGCGCGCAGGGCCACGTCCAGGGCCTGCCGCGAGGGGGTGTCGGGCCGCCAGTCGGGGACGGCGACCTCGCCGCCGCCCCGCCGCACGGCGGCCGCCAGCCGGTTCGGCACCTCGGCCACCTCGGGCGGGACCGGGCGGCGCGCCCACAGCAGGCCGGTCGCCGCCTCGGTGGCGGCGAGGGCCGCCTCGTACATCCGGGCCCGGCGGTTCCGCCTGCTTCGGTGGTCCTGCCGTTCCCGGCGGTCCCTCCGATGCGTGCCGAGGAGGTCCTGGAGCTGGTTCAGGCGGGCCGTCAGCACCTGGCGGGAGGCGCCCGCCCGCGGGCCGCCCAGGTCGGCGAGGGTGCGGCCGAGCGCGTCGTACGCGGCGGCCAGCGCCCGGTTGCGCGGATCCGCGGCAGGCCGGTTCGGCGCACCCGCCGGCAGCCCGAGCAGCACCACGAACGCGGCCCCGACCGGCAGCATCGGCGCCGCCGCCCACCACGGCTGCGGCAACGGCATCCCACTGCCCAACGCCGCCGACACCAGCAGCAGCATCCCCGCCGCCGAACCGCGCGGACCGGTCGCACTCAGCGCACCCGAGGCGAAAGCGGTCAGCGTCAGCACGACACCCAGGACGAGGCCGTCCGCGTCCGCGTGCTGGAGCGCGGTGCCGATCAGCATGCCGAGCGCCGAGGCGAGGACCGCCGTCCCGATCCGGGCGGCCCGCAACCTGCCCGGCTCGGCCCGGTCGTTCATCGTCGCGTGCATCGCCCCGAGCCCCGCGAACACCCCCAGATCCAGCCGGTGCACCAGCAGCCCCACCGCCAACGGCACCGCCATGCCCACCGCCGCCCGCACCATCAGCGCCACCGGCACCGGCGGCCGCGCGGGCCGCGCGGCACGGGCCCACCAGGGGGAAGGGGAGACGTCGGGAGAGCTCACGCGGTCACGTCCGTTCTGCGGCCTGGGGTCGCTGCTGTGCGACATTGCGCGGCAGATGGGGCGTACCGGGTCAGTCTACCCAGGCCGTCCGCGGCGGCTCCCACATGTCAAGTTCGTACCGATCGCGTACGGGCGGGCCAAGGTCCCTGCCGGTCCGACAGAGGCGATGGCTACGATGACGGAGGCGGAAACCGTCCACAGGGCGGACGGTGTACCGACCAGGACGGTACGACCCAGAAGTTGACGGTGTGTTGCGGAACGCGGCCGCCCGGGACGCCCCGGGCGCGGCGGGCCGTACGGGGGAGAGGTGAACTGCCGTGGCAGGCAATGGTGCAACTAGTTCGGGGACGCCGACTCCGTCAGCGAGTCCGTCGCCCAGTCCTACGCCGACACCCTCGGCGAGTCCTACGCCCAGCCCGTCGCCGAGCCCGGCCCCGAGCCCTACGACGACTGCCGCGCCCAGCCCTTCGGCCAACCCGGCACCCAGCGCGTCGGGGACGGACCCGGGCAGCCAGGGGGCGTCCGGCGGCTCGGCGCCGTTCATGCTGGACCAGCAGTTCCCATGGCCTTTCGGCGCGATCAACATCGCCCCCATCGTCAGCACCGTGCAGACGAACGTCAGCGCCGGTGACCTGGTGGCGGCCTTCGGCAAGCAGGACGTCCAGATCGAGCTCGACACGCTCAAGACGTTCGCCGGGAAGGTCGAGGCCCTGCTCGCCGCGATGGAGGGCTCGGCGGCCGCGCCGTACAAGCTCCAGGAACAGAAGGTCACCCAGGGCAGCTTCGTCAACGGAGCGGACGCCGGGAGGTTCCCGGAAGCGGTGGCTCTGAACACCGCCTACGGCAAGGTGCACGAGCAGCTCGTCAAGCTCCACAAGGACTTCGTGGCTCAGATCGAGGCGATGACGACGGCGGTCGCGAAGACGGCCAGCTCGTACGCGAGCAACGAGGAGCAGACGACAGCGGCTCAGAACGCGGTGGCGAAGGACGCGGGTGTCACCTCGCCGTCGGCGGGGTCGAACGGGACTGCACCGAAGTCCAAGGACATGAACTTCTGACAGCGGTGCGGGGAGAGACCTACGGGGAGACGGGGAGCACATCATGGCAGGAACAACAGACTTCGGCGGTATCGACCACCCTGTGCTCAAGGGGATGGTCGACGGCGCGAAGCCGACAGAGGTACTGAAACGAGCGGGCCAGCTCCAGGACGCCGGCCGCGTCCTGTCGGAGCTCAGCACTGCTCTTCAGGCACACCTGGGCAAGGTCACATGGGAAGGCCCGGCGGCCGAGAACTTCAAGACCTGGGTCGGGAACCTGTACAAGTCCGCGGCGATCATTTCGCAGCACGCCACGACCGCCGGCGGCGCGATGACCCAGGCCGGCGAGGCGCTCAGCACCGCCCGGTCCGCGGTGCCCAAGCCGCCGGAGACCGAGATCCAGACGATGAACAGGCACAACAGCCAGTCGACTCTGCTCAACGTCCCCCAGCTTGCCGTCGGCCAGACCGTCGACGACTACATGAAGACGGTCAACCCCAAGTGGGTGACGGCGGCGGAGTTCAACCAGGCCAAGGCGAAGGTCGAGAAGGAACACCAGGAAGCCATTCTCCAGATGGAGAAGCTGGCCCAGGCGTACAGCGCTGCGACGACGACGCTGAACGGGATCGACGACAACGTCTCGTTGCCGGGGACGCCTGGCACCGGCGGTGACCGCGACAGCAAGACGACCTATCCGGTTGGCGGCGGAAGCGGTGGTGGCCAAGGGGGTTCTGTCCGCAATCCGCGTTCGGGCGGCGGAAGCGTCGGCGGTGGCTCCGACTCGTCCGGTGGCGGTGAATACGGCGGCGGAAAGGTCCTGCCCCGTGACCCGGGCTCGGACGGCCCCGGCCCGTCCAACCCGGGCAACACCCCGCCCCCGCCGCACGGTGGCGGCGGCCAGCTGCCGCCCGCGCCGCAGGACCCGGGGACCTCGACCCCGCCGTCGTACCCGTCGGACCCGGTCAACCGTCCGGGCACCGACCTCAACAGCCTGCCCACCCTGCCGACCCTGCCCACGCAGACCGGCCCGTACGGCCCCGGCGGCGGCCAGCTGCCGACGGACGGACCGACCACCCTGCCCGGCTACCCGAACGGGCCGAGTGGCCCGGGCGGCGGGCCCGGCGTTCCCGGTGGCGGCCCGGTCACGGGCTTCCCGGGTGGACCGGGCGGCGGCACCGTCCCGACCAAGGGCGGTGGCAGCGGGTACGTCCCGGGCAAGGGCGGCGGCCAGATCCCGGTGCGCACGACCCCGTTCGGTGGCGGCCCCGGGCAGGGGAGGAGCGGCACCCCTGGCCTGCCCAGCGGGACGGTCTTCGGCGCCCGTGAGGCGGGGCCGGGCGGCGGCGGCCGGGTCGGCGGTCCCGGTGGCATGGGCGGCGGCATGCACCCTGGCATGGGCGGTGCCCACGGCGGTGCGGTCGGCGCCGGCGGAGGCTCGCGCGGCCGGGGCCTGTCCTCGACCACGGGTGGCACGGTCGGTGGCCGCAAGGGCCCGACGGCCGGCGGGGAGTTCACGCCGGGCGGTACCGGTCTGCGCAACCGCGCGGCGGGTGTCGGCGAGGGCGGCCCCCAGGCCAGGCAGAACGGCATGATGGCCCCCGGAGCGGCGGGCCACGGCGGCCGGAAGGAGCGCGACCGCCGCCAGCGGGCCGACTACCTGCACGAGGACGAGGAGACCTGGACCAGCGGTACGCCGCACAGCAATCCGGACGTGATTGAGTAGGACGGCAACGACTGCCCGGCCACTGGGCATCCCCAGTGGCCGGGCAGTCTTGTTCGGGGCACGCTTCCCGGTCGACGGAGAGATTGACGAGGAGTTGTGATGGGGCGGACGAACGCGCGGGCGCGTTGGCGAGCGCTTGCCACTGCGGTCCTGGTTGCGGGGGCCCTGGCCGGGCCGGCCGCAGCGCCAGCACTTGCTGACGGTTCGATCCGTGCCAACCAATGGCATCTAGATGCCATGCATGCCCCGGACATGTGGAAGACCACGAAGGGCGACGGGATCACTGTTGCGGTGATCGACGGAGGCTTCAAGCTTGACCATCCAGACCTGGCAGGACAGTTTTTGCCGGGTAAGGATTTCAGCGGCAGCTCCGGCGGCGTCGGGCTCGACGTCGGGGGTCATGGGACTCAGATGGCCAGTCTCATTGCGGGGACTGGAAAAGGCCAAGGGGGGGGCGGGGCTTACGGGCTGGCGCCTGGGGTTAAGGTCCTGCCGCTGAAGATCGCCAACGGCTCCGAGGGGTCGTCGATCTCGTCGGATTTCCTCGGCCAGATCGGCCAGGCGGTTGACTACGCGGTGAGCCAAGGCGCCAAGGTCATCAATATTTCCCAGGGTATGGCCGCAGTGCAGACTTCCTCCACGGACGTCGCCAAGCTGAACCGGATCCTTGCGAATGCAAGGGCTAAGGGGGCGCTGGTGGTCTCCAGTGTGGGAAATTCTGCGCAGGACGGAAATCTTGCGGAGTATCCAGGTGCCTTGCCGAATGTTGTCGGCGTCGGAGCCATCAACCGAAGCGGCACCGTGACTGCGGAGTCCCAGACGGGGCCGCAGGTCGCACTCGTGGGGCCGGGTGAGGACATGGTAGAGGCCTGTACCTCTGAAACCGGGTACTGCAAGAGTCACGGAACGTCCGACGCAACTGCTCTGGTGTCCGCCTCGGCGGCATTGGTCTGGTCGGTCCACAAGGACTGGACCGCGAATCAGGTCCTGCGGGTCCTCATCAATACGGCGAGCAGGCCGAACGGGGGAGCGGTTCGCACGGACGATGCCGGCTGGGGTGCGGTGCGGCCGCGTATTGCTCTGACGGATCCGGGTGATCCGGGCCCGGCGAACGTGTCGCCGCTTCCGGCTGACGCGGCTACGCCGTCGGCGGCTCCGCTGCCGTCGGCTAGCGGGTCTGCTGCTGCCTCGGCGGTGCCGGTCCCGGTTGAGACTCCGACCGACGTGGCCGCCGGTGCGCCGTCGGTGCAGCCGAAGGCTGAGACGTCGTCGGGCTCGGGCGGTGCGTTGCCGATCGTGGCGGGTGTGGTGGCCGGGTTGGTGCTGGTGGCCGGTGTGGTGATCGCGGTGGTGCGGCGTCGGAAGTCGGCCGCGCAGCCCGAGGCGGCCCAGGTGCCGCCGGTGCCGTCGCAGCAGCCGATGGGGGCGGTGCCGCCGGTGCCGTCGTCGTACCAGCCGCCGGTTCCGCCGGAGGACAACCCGTACGCGAGGTAGTTCACGTTGTTGGGGGAACGCAGGATGTGGGTTCGTCGGCTTGTGGCCCTGGGGGCTGTGAGCCTGTGCCTGGTGGGGACCGCGGTGCCGCCGGCTATCGCGGATGGCTCGATTCGTGCTGATCAGTGGCACTTGGACGCGATGCACGCTCCGGAGATGTGGAAGGTCTCCAAAGGGGCGAACGTCACTGTCGCGGTGATCGACGACGGCTTCAAGCTTGATCATCCGGACCTGGCAGGGCAGTTCTTGCCGGGCAAGGACCTGAGTGGAAGCCCGGGTGGGGTCGGATCCTTTGCGGACAACCATGGCACGATGATGGCCGGTCTCATCGCGGGGACCGGGAAGTCGGACGGCGGAAAGGGGGCCTATGGACTCGCTCCTGGCGCCAAGATTCTTCCGGTGAAGATCGCCAATGGATCCGAGCGGGCAGTGGTTTCGGCCGACTTCCTGGAGCAGATCGGGCAGGCGGTGACGTACGCGGTCGAGCAGGGCGCCAAGGTCGTCAACATTTCGCAGGGAACGGCCGCCGTTACGACTTCTTCGGCTGATCTGGAGAAGTTGAACAAGATCCTGGCGTGGGCTCGGGCCAAGGGATCGCTGGTGGTCGCGAGCGTTGGAAACTCGGGTGACAAGGGGAACATCGTCGAATACCCGGGAGCCCTGCCCAACGTGGTCGGGGTAGGGGCTTCGGACCGGAACGGCACGGTCACCGCCGAGTCCGAGCGCGGTCCGCAGGTTGTCTTCGTCGCTCCCGGTATGGACATGATCGGGGCCTGTGCGGGCGGCACGGGGTACTGCAAGGGTCACGGTACGTCGGATGCGACCGCGATGGTGTCGGCCTCGGCGGCCTTGGTGTGGTCGGTGCATCCGGACTGGACGGCGAATCAGGTCCTGCGGGTTCTCATCAATACCGCGGGGAAGGCGAATGACGGGTCCGGTCGCAATGACCTCATCGGTTTCGGTGCGGTGCGGCCGCGTATCGCGTTGACGGATCCGGGGGATCCCGGCCCCGCTGACGTGTCGCCGCTTCCGGCTGACGCGGTTGTGCCGTCGGTGGCTCCGTCGCCTTCGGCGAGTGCGCCCGCTCCTGCGCCAGTGCTGCCGAGTCCGGCCGAGGTGGCCGTTGGTGTGCCGTCGGCGCGGCCGAAGGCTGAGGCGGCGTCGGGTTCGGGCAGTGGTGCGGTGCCGGTCGTCGCGGGGGTGGTGGCCGGGTTGGTGTTGGTGGCGGGGGTGGTGTTCGCGGTGGTGTGGCGGCGGAAGTCGGCTGTGCGGCCTCGGGTGGCTCAGGTGTCGCTGGTGCCGCCGCCGGACCTGCCGTCGTACCGGCCGCAGGTGCCGCCGGAGGACAACCCGTACGCGAGGTAGCCGGGTTGCCGCGTTGCCGCGCAGGCGGGTCGGCAGAGGTGTGAGGGCGTCAGGTGCATCCTGGCGCCCTCGCGCGTGTCGGGGGCGTGGGGCGGCGGGTGTGCGCCGGGGTCACTCGGGTGGAGGCTGGTGGGGGCGGGGTGGGGGTGGCGAGGGTGGTGGTATGGATGCGGAGGGTGCTTGGCGGGTCGGGCAGGTGCGGCGGGCGGCGGCTGCGGCGCTGATCGGGACGGCGATCGAGTTCTACGACTTCTTCATTTACGGGACGGCGGCCGCGTTGGTGTTCGGGCCGGTGTTCTTTCCCGGGTTGGGCACGGTGGGGGCGCTGTTGGCGGCGTTCTCGGTGTACGCGGTGGCGTTCCTGGCCCGGCCGGTGGGGGCGGTGGTGTTCGGGCACTTCGGGGACCGGGTGGGGCGGAAGGCGACGCTGGTGGTGTCGCTGTTGCTGATGGGGTTGGCGACGGCGGCGGTGGGGCTGTTGCCGGGGTTCGGGGCGTGGGGGTGGTGGGCGCCGGCGGTGCTGGTGGTGCTGCGGGTGTGCCAGGGCGTCGGGTTGGGCGGGGAGTGGGGCGGGGCGGCGCTGCTGATCGCGGAGAACGCGCCGGCCGGGCGGCGGGGGCGGTACGGGGGGTTCCTGCAACTGGGGCCGACGATCGGGTTCGTGCTGGCGAACGGGGTGTTCCTGGCGCTGCAACTCGGCCTGGACGAGGGGGCGTTCCGCGCGTGGGGTTGGCGGGTGCCGTTCCTGGCCTCGTTCGTCCTGGTCGCGGTGGGGCTGTTCGTGCGGCTGCGGGTCGAGGAGTCGCCGCTGTTCCGGACGGAGGGGCGCCGGGAGCGGCTGCCGGTGCTGGAGGTGCTGCGGGGGCACTGGCGTCCGGTGCTGGCGGGCGGCGGGGCGATCACGGTGGGGTACGCGCTGTTCTACCTGACCACGACGTACGCGCTGGCGTACGCGACGACCGGGCTCGGGGTGGCGAGCACGGTGGTGCTGTCGATGCTGCTGGTCGGGGCGGTGGGCATGGCCGCGACGGTGTGGTTGAGCGCCTCGCGCAGTGACCGCTGGGGGCGGCGGCGGACCTTGCGGTGGGCGACGGCTCTGGCCGCGGTCTGGTCGCCGGTGCTGTTCCCGCTGTTGGAGACGGTGAGCCGGCCGCTGATGTTCGTCGGGCTGGCGGGGGCGATGGTGGTGCTGGGCTGCATGTTCGGGCCGTTGGCGGCGTTCCTGCCGGAGCTGTTCCCGACCCGGGTGCGCTACACGGGCGCGGCGCTGACGTACAACCTGGGCGGTGTGGTCGGCGGTGCGACGACGCCGCTGGTGGCCACCCGGCTGACCGGGGCGTACGGGACGGCGCAGCCGGTGGGCTGGTACCTGGCGGTGCTGGGTGTGCTGGCCCTGGGGTGCCTGCGGATGCTGCCGGAGAACACCGGTGCGGAGCTCGGTTCGCTGGACGGTGTGGCGGGCGGGGTGACGGGCGGTGCCGAACTCGGTTCGGCGGACGGCCTGGCGGACGGCCCGGTGGACGGCGGAGGCCGCCGGGCGCCCCGGTTGGGGACGGATCCGGCGGCCTGACGAGGGGTGGGCTCAGCCGGCCAGGGCGGCGCGGCCGGCCAGCACGACGGCGGTGTGCCGGGCGACGCGGTCGCCGAGGTGCTCGGCGGTGGCGATGTCGGACTTGTGGACGGCCTCCGGGCCGGCGTCGGCCGGGGAGGACGCGGCGGCGCCGTTGGAGAAGCCGAGCCGGTTGAGGTCGTCCTCGGAGGCGGTGGTGGCGTTCCAGCCGGGCTTGAGGCCGAGGTTGACCCAGCTCATGCCGTGCTGGGCGGCGAGGGTCTGGAAGAAGAAGAGGGTGCCCGCCTTGTCGCCGCTCTTGGAGGCGGAGTTGGTGAAGCCGGCCGCGACCTTGTCCTTCCAGGAGTCGGAGAACCAGCGCTTGCTGGTGGCCTCGGCGAAGACGTGGAAGGCGCCGGAGGCGGTGCCCATGTAGGTGGGGGAGCCGAAGACGATCGCGTCGGCGGCGTCCAGCTGGGCCCACTGCTCCTCGGTGATGGTGTCGACGGCGATCGTGACGACCTCGGCACCCGCGGCGGCGGCGCCACGGGCGACGGCCTCGGCGATCACGGCGGTGTGGCCGTAGCCGGAGTGGTAGGCGAGGGCGACGGTCGGACGGACGGCGGTCATGCGGCGCTCCAGGGGACGGGTGCGGGCCGGCGCGGTGGCCGGCGGGCAGGCGTGGGGACGGGGTGGGGCGGGCGCACCGCGGTGGCGGCGGGCCCCGGCTCCGTTGGTCTCCAATATAGACCAGGTCTCCATTGGTTACCAAGGGTGGATTGGAGACCGAAGGGCTACCCTGGACGCATGACGACGGAGCAAGCGGCCCGGACCCGGACCGGACAACCCGCGGAGCAGGACGCGAAGGAAGTGCGGGACGCGAAGGAAGCGCGGGACGCGCAGGAAGCGCGGGACGCACGGGGGGAGCCGGATGAGTCGGACGAGCCGGAGTACGACGTGTTCGCCCAGCTCTGTCCCAGCCGCGCGGTCTTCGCCGAGCTGGCCGACAAGTGGTCGATGCTGATCCTGATGAGCCTCCTCGGCTGCGGTCCGCAGCGCTTCTCCGAACTCCAGCGCGGGGTCGGCGGGGTCAGCCGCAAGATGCTCACCCAGTCGCTGCGCAACCTGGAGCGCAGCGGGCTGGTGCTCCGTACGGTCTTCCCGGAGACGCCGCCGCGGGTGGTCTACGACCTGCTGCCGCTCGGTCGCGAACTGGCCGAGCTGCTCGCGCCGGTCGGCCGGTGGACGGAGCACCGCGCCAGGCGGATGGTGGCGGCCCGCGAGGAGTTCGACGCGGTGCACGGCGAGGACTGAGCCGGCGCGTGGCGACGGCCGGGAGGGCCGGTGCGGCGAGGTCCGGGCCGGCCGGCGGCGGAGGCCGGAGGCCGATTTCCCTTCCGGGCCCGGAGCCGTGTAATGTCTTCCTTGTTCGACCGGCCCGGTGAAAAGCCCGGCAAGCCCCTATAGCTCAGTCGGTAGAGCGTCTCCATGGTAAGGAGAAGGTCTGCGGTTCGATTCCGCATGGGGGCTCCACTGAAAGACCCTCGCCTCACGGCGGGGGTCTTTCGCGTTTCCCGACCGGTTCCGCGGCCCGACACGCCACGGCCTAGCGGGTCGGGTACGGAATGCGCTGTGATGGTGCGTCATCGGCCGCCCGCCCGAGGGGTGCGGGCGCGAGCCGAACCCCGACCGGGAGGGTGTCATGGGTGTTCGACTCGTCGTGGTGGACGACCACCGGCTGCTGGCCGAAGCGCTGGCCACCGCACTTCAGCTGCGCGGCCACCGGGTGCTGGCGGTCGGCTCCCCGGCCGGTGTCGCCGCCGATCTGGTGGTCGGGCGGCGGCCCGAGGTGTGTCTGCTGGGGGTGGCCGCGCCGGGGGAGTCGGGTGCCTTCGACGGGCTGCGCCGGATCCGTCGGGAGCGCCCTGAGGTGGCCGTGATCGTGCTCGGTCCGGTGGGCGAACTGCGCGGAGTGGCAGGGGCGTTCGCGGCCGGCGCGGCCGGGTACGTGCCCAGCGACGAGCGGATCGAGGTGGTCGAGCGGGCCATCGGGCGGGCGCGCGCGGGCGAGGCCGCGGTCGCGGTGGACATCCTGCGCGGCGCCTTCGACCAACTGCTGCGCCCGGCGGCCGAACCGGACGACGAGGCCGTCCGGCTGCTGCGGCTGCTGACCCGCCGTGAGGTGCAGGTGCTGGCCCGGATCGCGGACGGCGAGGACACCGCGGCGATCGCCGCCGGGATGCGGATCGCCGCCAGTACCGCCCGGACGCACGTCCAGCGGGTGCTGATGAAGCTCGGCGCGCGGACCCGGCTGGAGGCGGCCGCGGTGGCGGCGCGCACCGGTCTGCTGGAGCGGATGGCCGGCGGCTGAGGAGTTGGTGAGAAGGCTGGAAGCAGTCGTCCGGGTGGCGCGGAGCACCCCGGTGGGATTGGGAGAATGACCCCAGTCGTACGGATTCCGTCGACGGCTTCCGCCCGACCGGGCGGACCGTCGTTCGCTGGAGGTCGCAACATGAGTAAGTACCTGGTCACGGGTGGCGCCGGCTACGTCGGCAGTGTGGTCGCCGCCCACCTGCTGGAGGCGGGGCACCGGGTGACCGTCCTGGACGACCTCTCCACCGGTTTCCGCGAGGGCGTCCCGGCCGGTGCCGAGTTCGTCGAGGGCCGGATCCAGGAGGCCGACAAGGTGCTGGACGGCTCCTTCGACGGCGTGCTGCACTTCGCCGCCTCCTCGCAGGTCGGCGAGTCGGTCGCGGACCCGGAGAAGTACTGGCGCAACAACGTGGCCGGCTCGCTGGAGCTGATCAGCGCGATGCGCGCGGCGGGCGTGGGCAAGCTGGTGTTCTCCTCCACCGCCGCGACCTACGGCGAGCCGGAGGCCGTGCCGATCGCCGAGACCGCCCGCACCGCGCCGACCAACACCTACGGCGCCACCAAGCTCGCGGTGGACCACCTGATCACCAGTGAGGCCGTCGCGCACGGCCTGGCCGCCGTCTCGCTGCGCTACTTCAACGTGGCCGGTGCGTACGGGTCCTACGGTGAGCGGCACGACCCCGAGTCGCACCTGATCCCGCTGGTCTTCCAGGCCGCGCTGGGGCAGCGTCCGCACATCGCGGTGTACGGCGACGACTACCCGACCCCGGACGGCACCTGCGTCCGCGACTACATCCACGTCGCGGACCTGGCCGAGGCGCACCTGCTGGCACTGGACGCGGCGAAGCCGGGCGAGCACCTGATCTGCAACCTGGGCAACGGCAGCGGCTTCTCGGTGCGCGAGGTGATCGAGTCGGTCAAGCGCGTCACCGGCCGGGAGATCCCGGTGCAGGTCGCGGGCCGCCGGGCCGGCGACCCGGCGGTGCTGGTGGCCTCGGCCGCCCGCGCCCACGAGACGCTGGGCTGGACCCCGCGCCGCCCGAACCTGGACGAGATCGTCGCCGACGCCTGGACGTTCACCCTGGCGAAGAACGGTCGGTGAGAAAGGGCCGGTGAGCAACGGCCGGTGAGCAGTGGTGGAGTGGGGGTCGGACGGTCCAAGTCCGGCCACTCACGCACCTTCTGACGAAACTTCACCGAATCGCCACGAGCGCGTATCCCGCCCCGTACGCTGAGTGCGGTACCGGTGGGGGCCGGCGCCCATTCGGCCTCACCGGCCACCGGTGGGCGGGCGGAACGGCGGGTCCGGAACGCGGATGCCGGGCCGGTCCCCGCCCCCGGGCTCGGGCGGTGCGAGCAGGGGGAGGGACGATGGGGCGGATTCGCGTCCTGGTGGTCGACGACCACCGGATCTTCGCCGAGGCACTGGCCGCGGCGCTGGCCGCCGAGCCGGACGTGGAGGTGGGGGCGGCCGGCAGTGCCGCCGCCGCCGAGCGGGCCTTGGAGCGGGCGGCCGGCGAGGGCCGGTCCTACGACGTGGCGTTGATCGACGCCGACCTGGGCGTCGAGCCGGTCGGGACGGTCGGTGCGGCCGGGACGATCGGGACTGGCGGCCAGGCGGGCGTGCCGGGAGCGCAGGTGGGCGGCGGAGTGCCGGCCCGCCGTCGGCCCGGTGCGGAGTACGGCGATGAGGCCCGGCGCGGCCGCGGTGCCCCGCCCGTGCCGCAGCCGCGCCGGCCGGCCGTACCGGTGGGGGTGCCGGTTCCGCTGTCGGGCGGGCTGCCGACCGGGGTGCGGGCCGTGGTGGACCCGCTGCGGGGCGATCAGTTCAGACCCGCCGCCCCGCCACCGGACGGCATCACCCTGCTCGCCCGGCTCCGCCGCGCCCACCCCGGGCTGCGCGCCGTCGTCCTGGCCACCGCCGACGACCCGCACCGCGCCGCCCGCGCCCTGCACGCGGGCGCCACCGGCTGGGTGGCGAAGGAGAGTTCACTGGCCCGGCTGCTGGCGGTGGTCCGGGGCGTGCTGCGGGACGAGACGCACCTGCCGCCCGCGCTGCTCACCGGGGTGATCCGCGAGCTCACCACCGCCCGGCGGGACCGCACCGAGAGCGAGCGGCTGGTGGACACCCTGACGCCGCGGGAGAAGCAGATCCTGCGCTGTATGGTCGCGGGCCTCGGCCGGCAGGCCGTCGCGGAGCGGCTCTACCTGTCGCCGCACACCGTCCGGACGCACATGCAGAACGTGCTGGGAAAGCTCGGGGTGCACTCCACGCTGGCGGCCGTCGCGGTCGCCCGCCGGGCCGGGGTCAGCCCGGCCGAGCCTGCCGCGCCGCCGCCGTCCCCGGTGGTCGGCACCGTCGAACGGCCCTGACCCGCAAGCCCGGGCCCGGAGCCGTCAGCCCGGAGCCGTCAGCCCGGGATGTTGTCGAACGGGGCGACCAGCACGCGCAGCAGCGCGGCGAGTTCGGTCTGCTGGCCGGAGGTGAGCTGGGCGAGCAGTTCGCGTTCGTGCGCGAGCAGTCCGGCGAGCGCCTGGTCGGCGCGGTCGCGGCCGTCGTCGGTGAGCCTGACCAGCACGCCGCGACGGTCGTCCGGGTCGGGCAGGCGCTTGACCAGGCCCTTGCCGGTGAGGCGGTCGATCCGGTTGGTCATGGTGCCGGAGGTGACCAGGGTCTGGGTGAGCAGCTGGCCGGGGGAGAGCTGGTACGGGGAGCCGGCCCGCCGCAGGGCGGTCAGGACGTCGAACTCCCAGGGCTCCAGCCCGTGCTCGGCGAAGGCGGTGCGGCGGGCGCGGTCCAGGTGCCGGGCGAGCCGGCTGACCCGGCTGAGCACCTCCAGCGGCTCCACGTCGAGGTCGGGGCGCTCCCGGCGCCACGCTGCGACCAGCCTGTCGACCTCGTCCTCCATGACGATCAGTGTATCGGTGGATGTGTCGATGTGAAGTCTCTTGACATCGAGAAATGTGCCAGCAAGGCTAACGCTGGATATCTTGATATCGAGATACCTGTGAGGTGAACCATGCCCACCCCCGTCTGGGACCCGGAGCAGTACCTGCGCTTCGCCGACGAACGCAACCGTCCGCTGCGCGAACTGCTCGCCCGCGTCCCCGCCCTCCCACACCCCGGTGCCGAGGTGATCCTGGACATCGGCTGCGGCCCCGGCAACTCCACCGCCGCGCTGCGCGAGCGCTGGCCGACCGCCCGCCTCACCGGCGTCGACAACTCCGCCCCGATGCTGGCCACCGCCCGTACCGAGGGCGAGCCCACGGCCGAGTACCTGCTCGCCGACGCCCGCGAGTACGACCCGGCCCCGGCCCGGCCCGACCTGATCGTCTCCAACGCCACCCTCCAGTGGGTGGACGGGCACCTGGCGCTGCTGCCGCGCTGGGCGGCGGCCCTCGAACCTGGTGGGGTGCTCGCCTTCCAGGTGCCCGGCAACTTCGACGCCCCCAGCCACACCCTGCTCGCCGACCTGCGCCGCAGCGCCCGCTGGCGGGGCCCGCTCGGCGAGGAGGCCGTCCGGGCCGGCGTCCACCCGCCCGAGCGCTACCTCGACGCCCTGGTCGCCGCCGACTGCCTGCCGGACGTCTGGGAGACCACCTACCGCACCCTGCTGCCGGGGCCGGACCCGGTGCTGGAGTGGGTCAAGGGCACCGCGCTGCGCCCGGTCCTCACCCGGCTCGCCGACCCGGCCGACCGGGCCGCCTTCCTGGCCGAGTACGGGCGGCTGCTGCGCGAGGCCTACCCGGCCGGGCCGCACGGGACGGTCTTCCCGTTCCGGCGGATCTTCGCCGTGGGGATCAGGCGGCCGCGGGGGTGAGGCGGCCGCAGGGGTGAGACGGCCGTACGGGTGAGGCGGCCGCGGGGCCGGGTCGGCCGGTGCGGCCCGGCCGGTCAGCCCTTGCGCTCGCCGACCAGCCGCGGGTGCCGCTCCAGGCCCTCCAGCCCGTGCCAGGCGAGGTTCACCAGGTGCGCCGCCACCGTCGCCTTGTCCGGCTTGCGGACCTCCAGCCACCACTGCCCGGTCAGCGCGACCATCCCGACCAGCATCTGCGAGTACATCGGGGCCAGCCGGGCGTCGAAGCCGCGGGACTTGAACTCCAGGCCCAGGATGTCCTCGACCTGCGTGGCGATGTCGCTGATCAGCGAGGCGAAGGTGCCGGTCGACTGGGCCACCGGGGAGTCCCGGACCAGGATCCGGAAGCCGTCCGTCGAGGTGTCGATGTAGTCCATCAGCGCGAAGGCGGCCTGCTCCAGCAGCTCGCGCGAGTGCCCGCCGGTCAGCGCCCCGGTGACCATGTCCAGCAGCAGCTGCATCTCGCGGTCGACGACCACCGCGTACAGCCCCTCCTTGCCGCCGAAGTGCTCGTACACCACGGGCTTCGACACCCCGGCGCGCTCGGCGATCTCCTCCACCGAGGTGCCGTCGTAGCCGCGCTCGGCGAAGACCGTCCGGCCGATCTCCAGCAGCTGTTCGCGCCGCTGCTTGCCGGTCATCCGGACCCGGCCGCCCCGGCGGCGGGCCGTCGGGGCCGGGCCGCCGCCGGCGCCCCGGTCCGGACCTCCGTCGTCGGTGCCGGCCGCCGGTGCGGCGGCCCGCGGACGGGCCTGCGCCGTGGCGGGCGCCGCGTCCGTCCGCGTGCCGTGGTGACCGCCCCTGCTGTCTGCGCTGCTCCCGTTCACCCCTACATCATGCTGGAAGCGCCGCCTCATGCGGCGCGGCGGGCGGCGATCCGCTGCGCGTCCGGCCAGCGGACGTCCCGGACCCAGCCGGCCAGCTCGAACCAGCGGATCAGCCGGGCCGAGGAGTCGATCTGCCCGCGGAGCACCCCGTGCCGGGCCGAGGTCGGGTCGGCGTGGTGCAGGTTGTGCCAGGACTCCCCGCAGGAGAGCACGGCCAGCCACCAGACGTTGCCGGAGCGGTCCCGGGAGCGGAACGGGCGCCGGCCGACGGCGTGGCAGATCGAGTTGATCGACCAGGTGACGTGGTGCAGCAGCGCCACCCGGACCAGCGAACCCCAGAAGAAGGCGGACAGCGCGCCCTCCCAGGACAGGCTCACCAGGCCGCCGATCAGCGCGGGCAGCAGCAGCGAGATGGTGGTCCAGAGCCAGAACAGCCGGGAGATCCGCCGCAGGGCCGGGTCGCGCACCAGGTCCGGGGCGTACGTGAGCTGCGGGGTCTGCTCCTCGTCGAACATCCAGCCCATGTGGGCCCACCAGAGGCCCTTCATCAGCGCCGGGACGCTCTCCCCGTAGCGCCACGGCGAGTGCGGGTCGCCGTCCTTGTCGCTGAACCGGTGGTGCTTGCGGTGGTCGGCCACCCAGCGCACCAGCGGGCCCTCGACGGCGAGGCTCCCGGCGATCGCCAGCGCCAGGCGCATCGGGCGGCCGGCCTTGAAGGCGCCGTGGGTGAAGTAGCGGTGGTAGCCGATGGTGATGCCGTGGCAGGTGAGGTAGTACATGCCGACGGTGATCGCGAGGTCCGTCCAGCCCAGCCCCCGGCCCCAGGCCACCGGGACGGCGGCGACCAGGGCGGCGAACGGCACGAGGATGAACAGGGAGAGCGCGATCCGCTCGGCCGGGCCCTGCTTCTCGCCGCCGCGGGTGGCGGACAGCCGGGTGGCGGCGGTGTCGGAGTCGCCGGTCCCGGCGGTCTGGTCGGCGGTCTCCACGGCGTCGTCGGTCTCCACGGGTGCGGCGGGGTCGGTGGGTTCGGCGGGTTCGGGGTCGGGAGACGGAGTGCGGGACGCGGCGTTCCCCGCGCGCGCCTCGCCTGCCTGGATGGTCATGGGCGTCCCTTGTGCGGCGTCCCGGAACGGGAGCGAAGCGGAGCTACGTTGGCGTAACCTACGGCATCGTAGGTTGCGCTCCGTGTCCAGGGGAACACACCGCCGCGCGGCGCTTGAGTGAATTCACCCGACTGGATGGATGAACCGGGGGGCCGGCGGGTTCGGCCGCCGGGGCTGGAATCCGGGCCGTGGATCGGTCAAGTCGATACCCACGGCAGGGCCCTCTCGGGTAGGGTCTGACACGACTGTCCGCCGTGGTGTAATGGCAGCACAGGGCCCTTTGGAGGCCTTTGTCTGGGTTCGAATCCTAGCGGCGGAGCCTCTGCACGCCTCGGGTTCGGGCGTTATCCGTAGCGCCGGTATTGTCGGTGCTGCTCGGCGGACTGTGCGAATGGCGACCGGCCTGGGTCCGGGCCGGGCCTGCTCTGCCCTCTCTGTGAACCTACCGAGGAGCCTCCCCGCATGGGTGCCAATTCGCTTGCCGCCGTTGTCGTGCTCGCCGCCGGTGGCGGGACCCGGATGAAGTCGAACAAGCTGCCCAAGGTGCTGCACGAGGTGTGCGGCCGCTCGTTGGTGGGTCACGCGGTCTCGGCGGCCCGGGAACTGACGCCCGGCCAGCTGGTCGTCGTGGTCGGCCACCAGCGCGAGCTGGTCGTGGCGCACCTGACGGAGCACTACCCGGCCACCCGCACCGCGGTGCAGGCGGAGCAGAACGGCACCGGGCACGCGGTGCGCACCGCGCTGGAGTCGCTGGCCGCCGACGGCGCCGTGCTGGACGGCACCGTGATCGTCACCGCCGGCGACTCGCCGCTGCTGACCGGGGAGACCCTGCGCCGGCTGGCCGACGCGCACACCGCCCAGCAGAACGGCGTCACCGTGCTGACCGCCGTCGTCCCGGAGCCCTTCGGCTACGGCCGCATCCTGCGGGACGAGGACGGCACCGTCGCCGCGATCGTCGAGGAGCGCGACGCCAGTGCCACCCAGCGCGCGATCACCGAGATCAACTCCGGCGTCTTCGCCTTCGACGCCAAGCTGCTCACCGCGGCGCTGGGCGAGCTCACCACGGACAACTCGCAGGGCGAGGAGTATCTGACCGACACCCTGGAGATCCTGCGCACGGCGGGCCACCGGGTCGGCGCCGTGGTGGCCGAGGACCACCGGGACATCCTGGGCATCAACGACCGGGTCCAGCTGGCGCAGGCCCGCCGGCTGCTGAACGACCGCCTGCTGGAGCGGGCGATGCGCGAGGGCGTCACCGTGGTGGACCCGGCGACCACCTGGTTCGACGTGCAGGTCACGTACGAGCCGGACGCCGTGGTGCTGCCGAACACCCAGCTCCAGGGCGCCACGCACCTGGGCGAGGGCTGCGAGGTCGGCCCGAACTCGACCCTCAAGGACACCCTGGTCGGTGTCGGCGCCCGGGTGAGCAACACCACGGCCGACCGCGCCGAGATCGGCGAGCTGGCCACCGCCGGCCCGTACGCCTACCTGCGGCCGGGCGCCCGGCTGGGCCGCAAGGCGAAGGTCGGCACCTACGTCGAGGTGAAGAACTCCGAGCTGGGCGAGGGCGCCAAGGTGCCGCACCTGTCCTACATCGGCGACGCCACGATCGGCGAGGGCACCAACATCGGCGCGGCCTCCGTCACCGTGAACTACGACGGCGTGAACAAGCACCGCACGGTCATCGGCGCGCACTGCCGCACCGGCTCGGACAACATGTTCATCGCCCCGGTCACCGTCGGTGACGGCGCCTACACCGGCGCCGGCTCGGTGATCACCAACGACGTCCCGGCCGGGGCGCTCGGTGTGAACCGGGCCACGCAGCGCAACATCGAGGGCTGGGTCGAGCGCAAGCGCCCCGGGACGGTGTCCGCGCAGGCCGCGAAGGCGGCGGCGGACGGGGCCGAGCAGGCCTGAGCGGGCGGGCCGGGGCCGGGGGACGGTCCCGAGGCGGACGGTTTCTGCGCGGGCGCGTAACCTTGGGGACATACGTGCGCCACAGGGCTTACCGCCCGTGTCCAGGCGTACCGACAATTCCCCAACCCGTACCGCGAGCGGGCCCTGCCTGCCCGCCACCGGGTCGAGGGTTCAGCGTTCGCAACGCGAGGAGACGGTGCAGTGAGCGGGATCACGACGTCGGGTGAGAAGAAGCTGAAGCTCTTCTCCGGCCGTGCCCACCCGGAGCTGGCGAAGGAGGTGGCCGAGGCGCTCGGGACCGAGCTGGTCCCCACCAAGGCCCTGGACTTCGCCAACGGCGAGATCTACGTCCGCTTCCTGGACTCCGCGCGCGGCGCGGACTGCTTCGTGATGCAGAGCCACACGGCTCCCATCAACCAGTGGATCATGGAACAGCTGATCATGATCGATGCTCTGAAGCGGGCCTCCGCCAAGAGCATCACCGCGATCCTGCCGTTCTACGGGTACGCCCGCCAGGACAAGAAGCACCTCGGCCGCGAGCCCATCTCGGCCCGCCTGGTCGCCGACCTGCTGCGCCAGGCCGGCGCCGACCGCCTGATGGCCGTGGACCTGCACACCGCGCAGATCCAGGGCTTCTTCGACGGCCCGGTGGACCACCTGTTCGCGCTGCCGCTGCTGGCCGACTACATCGGCGGGAAGGTCGACCGCGACAAGCTGACGGTCGTCTCCCCGGACGCCGGCCGCGTGAAGGTCGCCGACCAGTGGTGCGACCGGCTGGACGCCCCGCTGGCGATCATCCACAAGCGCCGCGACATCACCCAGGCCAACACCATCCTGTCGGCCGACGTCGTCGGTGACGTCAAGGGCCGGGTCTGCGTGCTGGTCGACGACATGATCGACACCGCCGGCACCATCTGCGCCGCGGCCGACGCGCTGTTCGACAACGGCGCCGCGGACGTCGTGGTGGCCGCCACCCACGGTGTGCTCTCCGGCCCGGCCGCGGACCGGCTGAAGAACTCGCGGGTGAGCGAGTTCGTGTTCACCAACACGCTGCCCACCCCGGCCTCGATCCAGCTGGACAAGATCACCACGCTGTCCATCGCCCCGTCGATCGCCGCCGCGATCCGCGAGGTCTTCGAGGAGGGCTCCGTGACCAGCCTCTTCGAGGGCGTGCACTGACGAAGGCCCGTGCAGGCGGCCCCGGTCCGGGGGGGCCCGGGCCGCCCCCGCTT